>JAESSA010000045.1 GCA_016764355.1 Sneathiella sp.
CTATAGACCAAAAAGGCCGTCCGCTTGCAGCCGTTTTCCCTGGCGGAGCACGTCAACGAGAATTTGCGACCCGCTTTGGTATAAATCTCGTCATGTACACATTGGCTGGAAATTATAAAGCCGATCAAGTGCATATCCCGGCCATTCTGGAAAGGTTGGGACAATGAACACCTCGTTAGAAGTCCTCAACCTTCAATTTATACCGCTTATTCCGCTTCTGTGGCTTGTCGCCCTCATCCTTATAGCAATGTTAGTTCTTAGTTTTTCTATCTGGAAAAAAAACAGAGGCTCCTATTTTCGTATCCTTCTTCTAGCCAGTTTAATTGCAGCACTGGCAAATCCGTCACTTGTCTCGGAGAAGCGTAAATATATTAATGACACAGCTTTGGTCATTGTCGACCGGACGCAAAGCCAAAAAATTAATAACCGGGAAAAGCAAACCGACAATGCTCTCGCCAAAGTTATTCAAAAGCTTAGGAGCTTTCAGTCCATTGACATCCAAACGATAACAGTAAGCAGCCCTACGATTTCCAAGCAAGAGACTGTGAGTGGAACCCAATTATTTGAAGCAAGAGACCGAGCTTTAAAATCACACCCTCCTGGACGCATCGCAGCGACCATTATGATTACGGATGGTCAAATTCATGATGCTCCGCAAACAACGCCACAATCTGTTAATGAGGCAGGACCTGTTCATATTATTCTAACGGGTAGCAAAGCTGAGTATGATCGAGTCATCAATATTAAAAACCCACCTTTATACGGTATTGTTGGAAGGACTGTATCTGTCGCTGTAACCGTTACGGATCAAGGAGGAGAGGGGAAGATAAAGACCGCGATTGTGACCCTGTTATTAGATGGTGTCACTCTTCACAAAGCTGCGGTTATTGTCGGAAAGCAAAGTCTATTTGAAGTCACCATTCCCCATGGGGGACAAAATTTTCTTGTAATACAAACTGAACCGCTAGCGGGGGAGTTAAGTCGAGCAAACAACAAAATACTGATAACTGTAAACGGGATCCGCGACCGCCTTAAGGTTCTTTTAGTATCAGGCGAGCCCCATATGGGAGAACGCGCGTGGCGCAACATCCTGAAATCCGATCCTTCTGTTGATCTGGTACATTTTACGATTTTACGCCCGCCGGAAAAACAAGATGGTACACCGATTAACGAATTATCCTTAATCCCCTTCCCTATTGCAGAGCTGTTTGAAGATAAGTTAAGTGAATTTGATTTAATTATATTTGACCGTTATCGACGACGCGGTGTACTCGCCCCAGCTTATCTTAAAAATATAGTGACATATGTAGAGGAAGGCGGAGCACTTTTGGCAGCCGCCGGTCCCTCCTTTGCCACTGCACTCAGCCTGTACCGAACTCCACTATCGACAATTTTACCGGCCCGCCCCACAGGAGAAATATATACCGAAGGCTTCATCCCCAGTGTCAGTATTCAGGGTCAACGTCACCCCGTCACAGAAAAACTGTTGATGAAATCTGACCAAGGAAATTGGGGACGCTGGTTCCGCCTTATCGATACAGATCCAACGGCTGGCAATACACTCATGACTGGCCCTGAAAAACGTCCATTGCTTGTCCTAAAGCGCCAAAAAGAAGGTCGTATTGCCCAACTTCTTTCCGACCAAGCATGGCTTTGGGGACGTGGCTTTGAGGGAGGGGGCCCACAGGCAGAACTTCTTCGCCGGACGGCCCATTGGTTAATGAAAGAACCTGAATTGGAAGAAGAACAATTGGCTGGAGAGGTCATTGGGGAGCAGTTAAAAATCACAAGAAAATCACTAGAGACACAAAATTCTCCGGTCACCCTCACGTCTCCAGACGGTCTCTCTCAGCAAATTGAACTTAAAGCTGTGGGACCTGGACGGCAGGAGGGGACTGCAACACTTTCTCAAATCGGCGTGTATAAAATCTCCGACAACAAGTCATCGACAAGGATCGCGGTCGGCCCACTCAATTCAATTGAGGCTCAAGATATTCGGTCCACCCCGGACAAAGTAAGGCACATCACATCCGTAACAGGTGGCGGCATTCGTAGGATTGTCTCTTCCCAGGACTTTAACTTCAAAAGAGTGAGCCCAACGGGCATCCAATCTTCCGATTTCTGGTTAGGTTTGCGCGGAAACAAGAATTATGAAATCACTGGCTACACTCGATCCAGTCTTTTCCCGGCACCACTGGCCATTTTTGTCCTACTGGGTTTTCTCTGTCTCGCTTGGTGGAAAGAGGGAAGATAGGCTTCCAACCAAAGCAGCGGTCTCTCCTGCACTTGCATATTCACCTGGTTGGGTGAGCGATAATTCGCCACCAGAAACCATGCCACTCACACCGGACAACGATTTCTCGATAAGTTCATGAACTAGGAACCGGTGTGCATCAACAGGTCCTGGCAAATCGAGCCCTTTATCAAAAGCAGAAGTAAAACCGAACCGCTTATAATAATCAGGATCACCAACCAGAATAACTGTCTTGTGCCCCATCTCTTTGGCAAGTTTCAAACTTTCTTCAATCAACGCGATCCCAATGCCCTCCCCTTGCTTATCAGGAGAGACAGCAATTGGTCCTAGAAGGAGTGCCGAAAATGCCTGATCGATAACAAGAGGCCAGTATCTTATAGTCCCGTGCAGTATATCACCTTCAATGGCAACTAAACTCAATTGAGATATAGGGGTTAGCTTTTCACGAATTTTATAGGTTGTTTTTTCGAACCGTGCTGAGCCAAAACAGAGTTCTAGCAAGGGTTCAATTTTCGCAGCGTCTTCTGGCCGTTCGTGGATAATCTGATACATTCTGGACGTCCTGGTCGATGATGATTTTAGGAATTCATCCCCGCCAGTGCTTCGTCACAAAAAATTTATGGATAGCAAATAGGCAGGATCAATCGGATGCGCGTAGTCGCGCAATCAGTCGTCGTCGTCGTATGATCAATTTCTGTTCCATCCTTGCGATCTAGCACACCTATTCGCCATAGGAAAGAAAATAAACTCTTCCTTGCATCAATGAAGGTCTGGCTGTTATTTTTAAGATCACTCATGCTTATCCACTCATTACCCTTGCGGAGAATATTTGAATGTTTTACGAGACATCGGAACATCACGGTTTAAAACATAACCCCTTTAAAGCAATTGTCTCCCCCCGCCCCATCGGTTGGGTAAGCAGCATGGATAAGGAAGGCGTTCTTAACCTCGCACCCTTCAGCTTCTTCAATGCTATGTCTGATAACCCACCGACTGTTGTTCTAGGTTTTAGTGGCAGCCATTCAGAAGGGGGACCAAAGGACACTCTGGCTAATATTGAGGAAACCGGTGAATTCGTCTGTAATGTTGTCACATACGATATTCGGGATGCCATGAATGCCACGTCAGAAATGACTGCCCGCGCAACCAACGAATTTGAACTCGGTAATCTGACTGCTTTGCCATCCTCCCTCGTCAAGCCACCAAGGGTCGGCGAAAGTCCTGTAAATATGGAATGCAAGTATTTGCAGACAATAGATTTGCCAAGTAACAACCCGGAGCACCCTAATCGTATGCTCCTCGGTCAAGTTGTTGGTATTCATATCAACGACGACATCATAACTGATGGACTTGTTGATATGAGTAAATTTCGTCCTCTCGCCCGCTTAGGATACAAAGATTATACGTCCGTAACAGACGTCTTTTCTCTTCTTCGACCAGATCAAGCGAAACAAGATCAGCGAGCAAAGCGATAAAGGTTAGACTCCGAACCATTGCCCTTTAATCTCTCGCGCTAGCTTAAGGGATATAGCGCGGGTAAAATCTTTAAAATCCTTGGATATTTGGATAAAAGACCCACTGCCGCCTGCAACATGTTTTTGAAAATACTCTGCTAAATCTGGAATTTCATTCAAAATTGGAAGACCATTGATGGTAATCCCTTGGGCCACGATTTCATCTCGCGTCTTCCCTGGCATCTCCCCCACGGAAATCTCCCCATCACCGGAAAGGTCAATAATCCGCCGCAACCCGCGATGCGGAGAGGATGAAAATTGAGAAAATGCGTGTTTAAGCGCCTGATCAATTGCAGTACCACCGAAGGGGAAACTTCGAGGTAGATTTTCAAGACGAAGTGCAAAATTAAGAGCATCAGCTTTACTTGAAAGAACGACCCAGTCCAAAACCAATTTTTGATCCGTCAGTCCCGCCCATTGGGTCATTGCCACTGATATTTGTTTGTGCGGCCCCGATATAATAGCTTCATGGATTGCAGTCTCTCGGAATGCATTGGCATATCCCTGCATTTGCAATCCAAACTCGTCATAATTCACACTCGAAGACACATCTACTGCCAGCAGTAATTGTAAATCCACATCATCTGCCATGACTACAGATGACGACAACGCCACACCAATGATTGCGATCAAATTTGAGAAAAGCTTAACCATTCAGTTCCAATTCTTGAGAGTTTTAGACTGACGTTTAGCAATCATACCGTATCACAAGAATAGAGGCGACAGTATGTTCTGTCGCCTCAAATCCAAGCATTTCTTTTTTATTTATATCCGCGCCAACTATCAATCAGTTCAGGGAAGAACAACGATATTTGCGGAACATAGGTTACCAATATCAAGAACAAAAGAAGAAGCGACAACCAAGGCAAACAAGCCTTTACGACCCACATCAAACTTCGTCCTGTTATGCCCGCGGTTACAAACAGATTAAGACCTACAGGTGGCGTAATCATACCGATTTCCATATTCACCACCATAATAATACCTAGGTGGATAGGATCGATCCCGTACTCCATCGCGATAGGGAAAAGGATAGGAGCCATAATCAGTAAGATTGCCGACGGTTCCATGAAATTCCCAGCAGCTAGAAGCAACAAGTTCATGACAATCAAGAAGCCCCATGCGGGTAGCCCAAAACCGATAATCGTCTCAGTAATTAAGTGAGGAATTCTCTCAGACGTTAAGACATGGGCAAAAAGCATGGCATTAGCGATGATAAAAAGCAGCATAAAGCTGACTTTTGCGCCATCAAGAACAACCTTTCGTACATCCGGGGCAAAGAAAGATTTGGGAACACAGACAATCATCTGGTAAATATTGCGGACAAATGCAAATCCAATGCCTTCCTCTTCATATCGCCACGGGACCCCTTTTAATGGCCCCATATCCCGGTAGCCGATGACAGCAACAAGAAAAGCGTAAACCGTTGACACGGCAGCAGCTTCAGTTGGGCTTGCGATCCCTCCATAGATGGAGCCCAGAATAATCAGAATAAGAATAATGCCGCCCGATGCACTAAAGGCAGACAAAAAGAATTCCTTTACCGATACCCTCTCTTGCGCGGGAAGGCCTTTAATACGGGCATAAATATAAATCGCCACCATCAAGATCAAGCCCATTAGGATGCCTGGGACAAGCCCTGCCATGAACATACGAGCAGCTGAAACTTCTGTCGCGGAGGCATAAACCAGCATAACAATAGAAGGTGGAATTAGAATACCAAGAGTTCCAGCATTAGAGATAACACCTGCAGCAAAATCTTCTGGATATCCAGACTTCACCATACCAACAATCACAATGGAGCCGATGGCCGCTACAGTCGCAGGCGATGATCCGGAGACTGCGGCAAACAACATGCAGGCAAGAACCGATGCCATTGCAAGGCCACCGCGAATATGACCGACACCTGCCGTTGCAAAACGAATGAGTCGCGCAGCCACGCCTCCTGTCGACAAAAAAGCACTTGATAAGATAAAGAATGGAATAGCAAGCAGAGTATAATGCTCTGTCAGGTTCTCCATGAACTTCAAACCCATGGATGCAATACTGTCGTCCGACATAAATAATATGGTTACAACACTTGAGAATCCGAGTGCAATTGCAATGGGCATTCCCATGAACATGCACCCAAAGAGGAGCGCAAATAAGACAGCAGCTGTCATTTTTTGTCTCCTTCTTCATTCGAGCTGGTAAGACCAACTTCCTCTAGGGCGTCCTTGGCTTCGTCTGCTAGATGGAAACCATCGGTATCGCCCTTTATCATGCTCCAAAGAAGCTCCAAAAGCCGAATTGCAAGCAATCCAAATCCAATAATCAAAATTGAATGAGCGATCCATTTTGGGAAGACAACATCTTCAAGTTCAATCCCAATCTGGTAAATGACATCCAAGTATCTCCATGATCCGGCCAAGAGAATACCGCAATAAACCAGGCACAGAATTACGGCCAACATAGACACCCAACGACGAAGCTGTGGGTTCAACAGCCGCACAACGGCATCCACACCGATATGAGCCCCAACTTTCACACCATAGGAAGCCCCGATAAGGACAAACCAGGCCGATACCAATAAAGTGACTTCTTGCATCCACAAAAAGCCGGCGTTAAATCCAAAACGCATAACAACCTCGACAAAGACAAGTAAGGTCATTGTAACAATAAGGAGGGAAATTAATCCCTCCTCTATGCGTTGAAAAATGTGACTAAACACATGATCCCCCTGTCATTTTACTGACAAAAAATATTGATTAGTTTGAAGCGACAGCAGCATCGATCAGGTCTTGTCCGATTTCACCGGCAAATTTGTCCCAAACAGGCTTCATGGCAGAGACCCATTTCGCACGATCGTCAGCTGACAATTGCAGTATTGTACTGCGGCCTGAATCGGCAATACGCTTACGATCACTGATGGCTTTTTCACTGGCAATTTTATTACCGTGAGCAATCGCTTCCTTCATAGAGCCTTCTAGCGTTGTGCGGATATCCGCAGGAAGCCCATCCCAGAATGGGGCAGAAGTCACCACAAGATAGTCAATCAAGCCATGGTTTGACTCAGTGATGTTTTCTTGTACTTCAAAGAACTTTTTCGAATAAATATTCGACCAGGTATTTTCCTGACCATCAATAGCCTTGGTTTGTAGAAGCAAGAACACCTCTGAAAACGGCTTTTTGAGTGGAAGTGCATTTACAGCTTCAAACTGAGCCGCAATCACGTCCGACGCCTGAATACGGAATTTCAATCCCGCAGCATCAGTAGGAACACGCAGCTCCCTGCTTGCTGAAAGCTGCTTCAAACCATTGTGCAAATAACCAAGACCTTTAAGGCCTTTTTTGCTCATGGAATTCAAGAGTGCCTGACCGTCTGCACTGCTTTGGAATTTTGCGACAGCATCCATGTTTTTAAACAAGAATGGTAAATCAAAAACCTGTAATTTCTTTGTGTATTTCTTAAATTTTGACAGTGAAGGTGCCGCGATTTGCACATCACCGAGAAGCATTGCTTCCAATACTTTACCGTCACTAAATAGTTGAGAGCTTGGGAAAACTTCGACAACAACTTTGCCAGCCAACCGCTCTTCAGCTAATTGTTTAAATTTCAAGGCCATCTGACCTTTTGGGGTATTTTCTGATACCACATGAGAAAACTTGATTTTGATTGGTTCTGCTTGAGCCACAACACTGGCTAGCATAACACTTGCTGCAATGGCAGCTGCTGTTAATAGACGCATTCCTTGTTCTCCTCCACTATCACCCTGAGGGCATTGTTTTTTTTAACCACATCAAATTTGATAAGACATGATCTGAATCTAACAAAGCAATCTACATGCCACTTTTGAATTCATCTTATGACTACAAAAAACTACCGCTTTTCAACGATTTTAGCGAGGTTTATAATTTTCTAATGAAATAAATGTGCAGATTCCCGCACATTTGAAAAAATAACCGTGCGGAAACCCACACACTACTGATTAGACAACACTTTAAGGGCAAAATCAGTCCACAAAATTTTGACGGCTTAATCCATGTTTATTCATCTTATCGTATAAAGTCTTACGTGGCAGACCCAAAATATCTTGTGCCCCTTTAACACTGCCACCGGTCGATTTAAGCGCGTGTGAAATAAGGCTTTTTTCGAAAAAATTAACCTGTTGTGTCAACGTGCCATCTGTCTCATTGGTAACATTTAAGACTGAACCGCCATCAAAATCCAAATCAGCATAACCAAGCAGTATGCGATCAGATACATTTTGCAGCTCTCTCACATTACCAGGCCAATTGTGGCTCATTAATTTTGCAAGCTCATCCGCATCTAGATCTCGAGCCTCTTGCCCATACCGCTCAGCAGATTGTTTTGAGAAATACTTAAACAAAAGGGGGATATCTTCACGTCGCTCACGCAGTGGTGGCATATTTAAAGAAACCACGTTCAAACGATAATATAAATCTTCACGGAAATACCCCTTGTCACATGCATCGCGTAAATCGACCTTCGACGCGGCAACCACTCGAATATCCAACGGGATAAGCTTGTTTGAGCCAATTCTTTCAATAGATCTTTCTTGCAAGACACGGAGCATCTTCACTTGAAGAGCCATGGGCATACTCTCTATTTCATCAAGAAAAAGCGTCCCGCCATTTGCATATTCAAACTTCCCAATCCGTGTTTTTTGGGCTCCGGTAAAAGCGCCGGCAACATGGCCAAAAAGCTCACTTTCGATAATAGTTTCTGGAATAGCGCCACAATTGAGAGCCACAAAATTGGCATCCCGTCGCGTAGATTGATCATGAAGACCACGCGCGACGAGTTCTTTCCCTGTTCCTGTCTCTCCATTAATCAGGACATCCGCGTCTGTCGCCGCCACATGAGTTATAATTTTTCTCAAACGAGCAATTGCAGGACTATCCCCAATAATCGTTTCTTTGGCCGAAAGACTTTGTTTCAATCGTGACCGTAACTTTCGATTTTCCAAAACGAGTTGTCTTTTCTCCAATGCCCTGCGGACAACCTCAGTGATAGTCTCTGAGGCAAAAGGTTTTTCAATAAAATCATAGGCGCCGTCACGAATGGCTTCAACCGCCATGGATATATCACCGTGCCCCGTTATTAGGACGACGGGAATTTCAGAATCTAATTGGAGGATTTTTTGCATCAATTCCAATCCGCCCATATCCCGCATTCGAACATCGGTGACAACCACACCGGGCCAATTGTCGGTTAAATGGGGAGGAACATCCTTGCCATCTTCAAAGCTTAAAACCGAGTAACCTGCAATCTCCAAGGTTTGTGATGTGGCAAGGCGGATATGCTCTTCATCATCAACTAGAAATACTTGTATTTCACTTTCCAACGTTGAGTTCCTTTTCTTTAACTGCACCTTGCAGTGTCACTTTAAAGCAAGCGCCTCCGCCGGGAATATTATCTGCCGTAATTTGTCCGCCAAGTTCATTCACAAGGCCAAGGGTTATTGAAAGCCCTAACCCTAACCCCTGACCCGTCGCCTTTGTTGTAAAAAAAGGATCAAAAATTTTAGATTGTAAGTCTTTATCTATCCCGGGGCCCGTATCGCAAAGTTTCAAAGAAACCTCGTCTTGTGACGTGTGAATTTGGATTTCCAGCACCCGCTTAATTTTATCATCAACCTCGCTCATGGCGTCAAGGGCATTGCTTATTAAATTAATCAGGATTTGTTCTAATCTTAAGCTTCCGCCCATTACCCAAACAGGAGTGTCCGGCATTGTTTTCCGTATTTCAATCTTATCTTGACGAATACGCGACATTGTTTGCATCAAGGAATTATCCAACGCATTGGTCAGTGATACGGGTTTTATATTCGTCACCGGTTTACGGGCAAACATTTTGAGCTGCCCTGTTATTCGCCCAATTCTATCTGTAAGCTCGCTTATAATTTTCAGATTGGCAGAAGCTTCCTCAACCCGATCCATACCGATGAGGGCTGCAGCATTTTCTGCATAACTTCTAATGGCAGTCATGGGTTGATTCAACTCATGCGTCACACCTGCGGACATGCGCCCTAATGCGGCCAATTTACTTGATTGCACCAATTCACTTTGCATTGTGCGCAGCTCATTTTCAACTTTTCTGCGTTCGGTAATCTGTAGCCGTAATTCATTATTTGAAAGGGTTAAATCCTGAGTTCGTTGATGAACATTTTCTTCCAGTTCATCCCGAGCCATTTTCAGGGCTGCCTGCTCGCGCTGTTCCGACAGCCAGCGCTCATGCATAACCTGACGTCGTTGATATAAGTAGAGAATGATAACGAAAATTATCCCGAACACACTACCCACAACAAGTAGAGCAACGGACACTATGGGTCGCCTGGAGTCCAGATTACTTAAAAAATGAATTGTCCAGTCAGTACCGGAAAAGCCAGAAGATTGAACAAGAAACTGACCGATACGATTTTCAGAAAAATCGCCTAATTCAGGAATGATCAAAATAGGGTTGCCTTCAGATGTTTTTTCTGAGATTTGGACAGAGAGGTGATCTAATTGAGCATCATCATATTGGCGGCTTTTAATAACCTGAGATCGAATTTCCTCTGCAATTGGATACAGAGACTTATACTTCCACTCTTTTTGGCTGGTTATAAAAATGACACCATGTTCATCAGTCACAATGACTCTGTTATTGGGCCGCGTTAGTGCCCAACTTTGCTCTAAATCTTCAACCCCAACTTTGACAACAACCACACCGATAATTTTGGCCTCAGCCTTAACCGGGTAGGAGATAAAATAACCTGGTTGCTGTGACGTAATCCCATGGGCGAAGTAACGTCCCGTTCCCCCCGTCATAGCCGTTTTAAAATAGGGACGAAAGTGAAAATTCCGGCCTACAAAACTTCTTTCTGCCTGCCAATTGCTAGAAGCAAGGGTTAAACCTTTTCCATCCATTAAATATGTCGTTAAGGTTCCAGATGTCCTGTTCATCCGTGCGAGCAGCCCATTAACCAGTTTTAATTTATTTGTATTCTTTGGATCCTTTAGTAACTCCAGAAGTTTAGGTTCAACGGACAACATTTCCGGTAAATAATCATATTTCTCCAAACTGCTTTTCAAGCTTGTAGCGTATAAGTCCAATCGCTGTTGCCCTCGCTCGGAAACCAGTCCAAGGGCATATCTATTACTGAGGGTTGCCGTTACCCAAAGGACAATTGAGAAGACAAAAAGAAACAAGATCATCTCTAGCAAACGTTGCCACTTAGGGACCGGAACGCCCGATTTTTTGCGATAATAAAATCGCTTGGTGAAGATCTGTTTAGAAGAGGGCGTCATATGGGACATCAATAGCCTCAATTTACAAACAAAAAGCTATTTGTAGTGTTAGTCATGAACCAAAATACCAAAGGGTAGAGAACACGACAAGAGCGATCATGCCTGCAATAAAATACTCACTTGCATTATTTCCTATGACGCACCCCTACGGATCTGTTACCAAATTAACTGAAGGTTGATATTTTCCGTTAGCTAATTCAAATTTTCTCGTCGGACAAATACTCTATGTCGCACTCTACCAATGTTCACAAGTCTGCAAAGAAACCACCCCTTCAAGCCCCCTTCTATGTCGTTATTTTTGGCATTACATTTGGAACAACGATTGGGCTTGCAAAACTCGGGGCCATAGAAGGCTTGCCCCCGATGTCCCTTGTTTTTTGGCAAATGTTAGGGGCTGGAATTTTCCTTGGGATTGTGGCCACCTTAAAAGGTCAGCGACCAAAATTATTGGCAAGCCATCTTCGCTATTATATTATTGCAGGTATCCTTGGGAATGCCGTTCCGACAACAATCGCATTCACAGCTTCGGCAAAAATTGGCACAGGAATAACAGGCCTAGTTTATCCTTTATCAACCGTCTTCACTTATACACTTGCTGTGTTTTTTGGCATGGACACTCCTCAGCCAAAAAAAATAGCAGGTCTGGTTCTCGGTCTCGTTGGGGCTCTCACAATCATTGGCTCTCCCCTCTTATTTGTGGATACGAATGTCATTGGCAACGCCTCCTTTTTCTGGCTTGCTTTAATTTTCACAATTCCCATTTTCCTCGCCTGCGGGAATATTTATCGGACGAAGGCTTGGCCGCCCAACACGGGATCTCTCCCCCTTGCATCGGGAATGATGATTGCAACAGCTATTCTTCTTCTACCGGCTCTATTCGCAAGCGACAGTTTTCAAGCACCGGACTTCACTGGCAGTACAATTGACTGGATCATTCTTGGATCAACTAGTTTGTCTATTGTTGGTTTTATCGCTTATTTTGAACTCCAAAGAATTGCCGGCCCCGTTTATTTCAGCCAGATTTCTTATTTCATTACAATCACAACGGTAGCATTTGGTATTTTTGTTTTTGATGAAACACTGACTTTAGCAACATGGATCGCAATCGGCTTTATTTTTGGCGGCCTATACATGGTCAGCAAATCTCAAAAGTAAAACCCAAAGTTATTTCTTTTAAAAGTGCACCGTACCGCCTATCTTTTATTAAGCGATTATTTGTACTTTAGTTTTTATCTTTAATTTGTTCCCAATTTTCAAATAATAAACGTCTATAAAACACACCACGACTCTCAGCTTGCAAAGGGATTAAGATGAAAAAGGTAGTATATGGAATTCTGGGTATTCTCGTTCTGGTCGTCGCGATAGCGATTGCATTGCCTTTTCTAATTCCTGCGGAAAGAATCAAAGAAGAGCTTATTCTCGTGGCAAATGACGCCACCGGCAGAACACTCTCCATCGACGGTGAATTTGGCATCAGCTTTTTTCCTGTATTGGGCCTTCAGGCATCGGACGTCTCTTTCTCCAATGCGCCCAGCAGCGATGAGCCCAACATGGCGACAATCAAAAACTTGACAGTTGCCCTCAACATCCTTCCCTTGCTCTCTGGTGAAATCCAAGTAGACAAATTCATTCTTGATACGCCAAGGATTTATTTGGAAACAACCAAAGACGGAAAAAACAACTGGGATTTTCCTAAAACGCAAGAAGCCTCTAACGCCACCTCGTCGTCCGAAAGTGATGATGCTCAAAGTGCCGCATCGGACATGGGAATTCGTGAGCTAAATTTGGGTGACATTCAGATCCTAAATGGCTTCCTTACTTTCAACGACCTTAAAGCTGGCAGCAAACAAGAGATCTCTGACATAAATTTATCCGTTATTCTAAAGGGGTTGGATCAGCCCTTTAGAACAAATGGAAGTGCTGTTTGGAATAAAGAAAAAATTGAGCTCAACACTGAGATCACTAACCTCAAAGCTGTTTTAGACAATACAGAAACGCCCATAAAGGCATCCATTAAATCGACTAAAATTAGCCTCGTTTATGATGGAAAATTGACGACAACCAGTCCTTTGTCACTGGGTGGAAAAACCACGCTAAGCATCCCGTCCATAAAAGATCTGACAGTTTGGATCGGGCAACCGCTGGAAGCTCAAGAAGGCACTTTCGAACTACTCAATATTACGGGCGACGTCTCTGTAACGGGGAGCCGGTATGCCTTTAAAAATGCAGAATTAACTTTCGACAAAATCACTGGAACCGGTGACATTGCAGCAGACTTAAGTGGAAAAGTTCCCAGCATAATTGGTAAATTGGCGCTTCCTACCCTTGATGTAAACCCGTATTTACCTGAAGAAAATGCGGAAAAATCAGCGACATCAGAACAAAAAGTGACGAAACCATCCAAGGAGAAATGGGATAGTACGCCTATGGATTTTGCGGCTTTAAAATCTGTAAATGCCACATTTGATCTGACTATCGACAATATCCTTATTAAGAAGATAAAAATTGGAAAAAGCAATGTGGGGACAACTCTGAAAGATGGGCTGCTCAAAATAAACTTAACAGAACTCAATCTCTATGACGGCAAAGCACAAGGGAGTGTTGTCCTTGATGCCCGGAAGAAAATCCCAAAAATTTCTAAGTCTTTCACACTAACCGGTGTGCAATTAAATCCTTTGCTTACCGATGCTGCGGACTTCAAAAAGCTTGAAGGCACCGGCATGATCCAACTAGAGATAAAGGCCACAGGCATTTCTCAAAAGGACATGGTCAACACTCTTGCAGGAAAAGGAAAAATCCTGTTCGAAAATGGTGCAATCAAAGGAGTTAACCTCGCGTCAATGGCGCGCAATGTGACGTCGGCCTTTACAGATGACGGCACTGAGCAAAAAACTGATTTCGCCGAGCTTTCAGGAACCTACACGATTACAAAAGGCATTTTAAAGAACACAGACCTCAAAATGTTAAATCCTTTTATAAGGTTGTCCGGTGCTGGCACTGTGAACATGCCCAATAAAACCCTTAAATATCGTATCGAGCCAAAACTAGTTTCTAATGCGAAAGGACAGGGCGGGGAAAGTTCTACTGGAATTACAGTCCCAGTCCTGATTTCAGGCTCTTGGGAAAATCCCAAATTTGCCCCAGACCTTGCGGGCGTTTTAAGCAATATTGCCAAGCCCGAGAATCTCAAAAAGAATCTGGAAAATATTGGTAAAACCGGAAAACAGGAGCTTGAAAATATTCTAAAAGGCGGCCTAGGAGGCTTGTTTGGTAAGAAGAAATAAATGAAACGGGGCGGAATGTACCGCCCCGTTTCATTTATTATTTAGCGCGAGATTTGCGCTCTTCAATCGGGCCACCGGAATCTCTCCAAGCACCAAAACCGCCTTCAATATGGCATACATTTGTGAGCCCCATTTCGAGGACCGTTCGTGTCGCCAAAGCCGATCTCCAACCAGCGGCGCAGAAGAAAACGAACTTGTTATCGGTTGCAAAAAGCTCTTTATGATAAGGGCTTTCAGGATCCACCCAAAATTCTAGCATACCTCGAGGGGAATGGACTGCACCGGGAATTTGACCGTCCCGCTCAAGCTCGCGTACATCACGAATATCAATAAACGTAACGTCATCCTCACCATACATAGCGCGCGCTTTTTCCACAGACACAGTTTCCACTAGCGAATTAGCTTCTTCAACCAATTGCTTTACAGTTTTCATCATATTAACTCCAAAATTTAACTTTTATTTTTGTTGATTGAAACTTGCTCTAGACCCCATACTTTATGCTACAATTTCGCATGACTTAGCGCCACTAGATAAAAGCAAAAAAATTAAGAGGAAAATATGGACCTTTCATTTACTGAGAAGGACAACGAATTTCGGACAGAAGTCGTAGAATTCATCAACGATAATTTCGATGCTGATTTACGAACCAAAATGGCCGAAAATAGAAACAGTTACCTTCCGAAGGAAGATCATGTTCGTTGGCAAAAAGCCCTTTCTTCAAAAGGCTGGCTGACACCCGATTGGCCAGTTGAGCAAGGTGGAACAGGCTGGACAACAACTCAAAAATACATTTTTGAAACTGAAATGGCCAATGCCAATGCTCCTGGGGTTATTCCTTTTGGCATTAAAATGTGCGCTCCAGTGATTTTGAAGTTTGGTACGGAAGAACAGAAAAAACGCTTTCTTCCCCGTATGATAAGCAATGAAGATTGGTGGTGTCAGGGGTATTCTGAGCCAGGTTCCGGTTCTGATTTGGCTTCTTTGCAAATGAAGGCCGAAGACAAAGGGGATCATTTCCTATGTAACGGTTCCAAAATCTGGACGACTTTGGCGCAATATGCGGATTGGATTTTCTGCCTTGTACGGACATCGTCTGAGGGGAAACGTCAGGAAGGAATTTCTTTCCTTTTAATTGATATGAATACACCTGGGATTACGGTTGATCCTATCCAGACCCTTGACCTTCCCATCGAAGGGGCGCAAGAAATCAATCAGGTTTTCTTCAACGATGTTAAAGTTCCAAAAGAAAACCTAATCGGTGACGTTAATAAGGGCTGGACTTACGCTAAATATCTTTTGGAATTTGAGCGAGGCAATGCCTATGCTGGCCGCCTGAAACGTGGCATTCAAAAGATCAAAGATATCGCAAATAAAGAAATTGAAGGCGGTGATCCTGTTGCTCAAAATCCATCTTTCAATTCCAAGCTGACGAAACTTGAGATTGATATTATGGCGTTGGAAATGACTGAGCTTCGGATTTTGAGCAAGTTGAGTTCTGGTCAAAATATGGGACCAGAATCTTCCCTTATGAAATGCCGGGGCACAGACCTCTATCAAGAAGTCGTCGCTCTGGCTTTCGAAGCCGTTGGAACTTATTCTATACCATTCATTCCACTGCGTCCTGGAATGAATGATGAGCCTATTGGATCCGATTATGCCAACGGGGTGGCTCCGAGATATTATAACGCACGGAAAGTTTCCATCTATGGTGGGTCGAATGAAATCCAGCGCAACATAATGGCTAAATTAATTTTAGGCCTATAACGAGTTCGGCGGCAGGTATTTATTTCCCTGCCGCCTTTATTT
>JAESSA010000046.1 GCA_016764355.1 Sneathiella sp.
TGCGGAGGGAGTAAGCCTCTTTGTCCAAGAAACGAACAATCATCAGCTCCCCATCAAACGACGTTACCCCGATGGTACTTTCGCATAACTCCGCCACCTCTCGCGCAATCTCTACATAACCAGTAATATCGGGTAGAGCCAGTACGATTGTGGCAAAAGAGGTTGCGCCATCTAAGAGCCCTCGCCTCGCAGCCAATTGATCCAGATTTCCATTCAGGCAAAATTGGTCGAACCAGACCAGCTTCCCTTCTTTCCAAATTTTCCAACCGTCTGTTATCGTGGCATCGCTCAATGTCTCTCCATGGGCTCGACGCCCCAGAATAGTTGCCTCCAAAGCCAGTAATTTTGCATCTTTTGCCAGGTGGATCTTATTCAAGCGGCGCAAGCGCCCTTTTTCAAACAAAATGGTCTCTTGGGGCAACCATTCCAAATAGGCGTCGCTTTCTACAAAAATTTCAGCCCCGATCACAACTTCAGGGCCGATAGATTTGTATATTTTTTCAGCCGCCTGCCCTGTTACGGTAAGCTCGGTCCCCGGTCCCGCGGTGATTGTAAAATTCATCACATCACCGCCCGTAAGACCACCAGCAGTATTGATCAGAACGGCCTCGGGCATATGGACATGATCCACAGTAGGAAAACGGACACGACCGCACCCAGACTGGAAAAGATGTTTGAGAACAGTATCGCCGTCCTCACGTTGAAACCCGATCTCGACACGACCAACCGACCGCGGCAAGCCTGCGAGGTAAGCGTCTTCAGACGGTAAGGTATTTGCGAACGTCACTTTCCAACATATCCTTTTTAAGCCCTTGCAAGACAACTTCCCCTCTATCGAGGACTGTAAACCTGTCTGCAAGATCGCGGGCAAACTCAAAATACTGCTCAACCAATAGAATTGCCATATCTCCTCGGTCACGCAAAGTGGAAATTACTTTGGCGATGTCTTTTATGATGGAAGGTTGAATACCTTCAGTCGGCTCATCCAGCACAAGCAACCTTGGTTTAGTAACAAGCGCCCGCCCAATAGCCAATTGTTGCTGCTGCCCTCCTGACAAATCTCCGCCTCGACGACCCAACATATCTTTTAGGACAGGAAAGAGCTCAAAAATCTCATCATCGATTTTACGCTCTTTTCTTGGCAAACACGCAAAGCCGGTTTTTAAATTCTCCTCAACGGTTAGGAGAGGAAAAATCTCCCGGCCTTGAGGAATAACGGCAATACCTCTGCGCGCGCGATCTGCGGCTCTAAGGGAGGTTATATCCTCACCTTCCCATGTAATCTTACCGGAAGAGACAGAATGTTGCCCCACAACACCACGGAGTGTACTCGTTTTACCAACGCCGTTCCGTCCCATTAGGGATGTTACTTCACCCTTTTTTACTACTAAAGAGACATTACGAAGCGCTTGGCTAGCACCATAGAATAAATCAATATTTTCAACCAACAACATAATCAGCGCCCCAAATAAACGTCGATAACTTCAGGATCATTTGCAACTTTATCCAGACTGCCTTCAGCCAGCACATGCCCTTCATGCAGAACAATCACCTTACATTGAAGGGAGCGGACAAATTCCATGTCATGTTCAACGACCACAACAGATCGCGTCTTCGCAATAAGCCGCAACAAATCTGCTGTTTCTACCGTTTCAGCATCGGTCATTCCGGCCACAGGCTCATCCACCAGCAGCAACTCTGGATCCTGCATAAGCAACATTCCAATTTCCAGCCACTGTTTTTGCCCATGAGACAGATTGCCTGCCAACCAATCTTTCCGATCCGTCAAACGAATAGTATTCAACGTATCTTCAATTTTGAGCGCGTCGTCTGCACTTAGCTTGGAAAATAACGTAGCAAAGGGGCTTTTATTGCCCTTCAGTGATAATTCCAGATTGTCAAAAACTGTGTGACTTTCAAATACGGTTGGTTTCTGGAATTTCCGACCAATACCGAGATTAACAATCCGGGCTTCATCCAACCGTGTAAGGTCCGTTGCATCTTTGAAATACACCTCCCCCGTATCGGGGCGGGTTTTCCCGGTAATCACATCCATCATCGTGGTTTTTCCGGCCCCATTGGGTCCGATAATGGCTTTCATTTCCCCCGGCTGGACGACAAAACTAAGATCATTCAGTGCTTTAAATCCATCAAAGCTGACACTCACGCCATCCAGATACAGAATGGAACTTTCCTTTGCTATTGGCTTAGCTACCACTTTCATTTCCATCACATGTCCCCCTTACCAGTTTGGATCAAATCGGGTTTGAAGCGCCCAAGCCTTAGCTTAATTTTAGCCCACCATTCAGGAACCGTTCCAACGATGCCTTTTGGCAAAAATAAGGTGGTACAGACGAACAACCCACCGAGCAAATAAAGCCATGCTTCTGGGAATGCGCCGGTAAAATAACTTTTCCCCCAGTTGACCAAGACAGCACCAAGAACGGCGCCCCAAAGTGTCCCGCGTCCGCCGACGGCCACCCAAATGACAACTTCTATGGAGTTGGCCGGGGAGAATTCAGAAGGGTTAATAATCCCCACTTGCGGCACATAGAAAGCGCCTGCGATCCCAGCGAGGACAGCCGAGATAACAAAAACGCTGAGCTTATAAAATTCAACCCGATACCCTGTAAATCGTGTCCGACTTTCCGCGTCCCGAATGGCAATAAGAACCCGGCCAAATTTTGATCTGGTGATGAAAGCACAAATTAGATAACCCAGAGCCACAGCGACGGCAGAACCGACAAATAGCCCCAAGCGCATGCCATCAGATCGCAGATCAAAACCAAGAAGATCTTTAAAATCCGTTAGACCGTTATTTCCCCCAAACCCCATATCGTTCCGGAAAAAAGCCAAAAGAAGTGCATAGGTCATTGCCTGAGTAATGATGGAGAAATAAACGCCTGTTACCCGAGAGCGGAATGCAAACCAGCCAAAGACAAAAGCCAATAGTCCGGGCACCAACATGACCATTAAGGCGGCGACAAAGAAATTATCAAACCCGGACCAATACCACGGTAGTTCCTGCCAATTGAGGAACACCATAAAATCAGGGAGTTCAGGGTTACCGTAGACGCCCCGGTCCCCGATTTGGCGCATTAAATACATCCCCATGGCATACCCGCCGAGGGAGAAAAATGCACCATGACCCAGACTTAATATGCCGCAATATCCCCAGATCAAATCGACACTGAGCGCCAAAAGCGCATAGCAGAGATATTTTCCCATCAGTGTGACCATATAAGTGGGCACATGGGCGAAAGAGCTTTCGGGAATAAGCGTATTTCCAATAACCGTATAAAGAGCGACGGCAAGGAGTATCCCCATGAACGCCTTACCGCCGCCAGGCAGGTCCGTAATTAACGAAAAGAACGGACCTAACGCTTTGTTGTTTTTATTCTTCATCAGTTTAGCCCTCAACCGATCTGCCTTTTAGGGCAAACAATCCCCGAGGCCTTTTTTGTATGAAAAGAATGATCGCGACCAATACAAATATTTTGGCAAGAACCGCACCGGAATAGGGTTCCAAAAACTTATTCACAATCCCAAGGCTACTGGCACCAACCAGTGTTCCCCACAGATTTCCGACGCCGCCGAAAACAACGACCATGAAACTATCGATGATATAAGCTTGCCCCAAATTAGGGCTCACATTGTCAACTTGGCTTAATGCAACCCCTGCCATACCAGCAACGCCAGATCCCAGTCCGAACGTCATGGCATCAATCCGCGCGCTCTTAATGCCCATAGATCGCGCCATTTGACGGTTTTGTGTGACCGCCCGCATCTGCAATCCAAACAGCGTTTTCTTCAAGACCAGCATCAAACCAGCCAGAACGAAAAGAGCGAAGAAAATGATAGCGATACGGTTATAGGTAAATGAAAGCCCTGCAGTTACCTCCCAAGCACCACTTAACCATTCTGGCGATCCAACTTCTTTGTTGGTTGCACCAAAAATGGTACGAACCAATTGCTGAAGCAGTAGGCTAATTCCCCATGTGGCAAGCAAGGTCTCCAGCGGTCTTCCGTATAAAAACCGGATGACACTTCTCTCAATTATTACTCCACAAATGCCTGAGACGATGAAGGCCATTGGAATTGCCAGGATTAAAGAATAGTCAAAAAAGCCGGGGAAAGATGTTCGGCAAATCTCTTGGATGACATAGGTAGTATAAGCGCCGATCATCACCATCTCGCCATGGGCCATATTGATAACCCCCATCACACCAAAAGTAATGGCAAGACCAATCGCCGCGAGAAGAAGCACTGAACTTAAGGATATCCCCTGAAAAAGACTTTCAATAAGCCCGTAATTTTCAAGCTGCCGCTCAACGGATTTAAGGGCTGATTGAACCACAAGCTGTAATTTTTCAGATTGCTCATCGCTGGATGCTTTGGCCTGCAGTTTCCGATCCATAGAGCTCAAGAGTGCTCGGACGTCAGGGCCACCGGCAGCTTTAAGGCGTTCAACGGCTTTGAGGCGGGCGTCTATTGTATCACCATGCAGTAAAATTAAAGCCGCATTTGTTGTCTCAAAGGCTTCTTTTACCGCGCCTTCATTTTCTGCCTCGACGAGCTGCTGCAGTGGTGCCAACAAGGCTTTATCGAGATTTTTGAAAAGTAATTTTGCTGCTTTTATTCGATGCCGTGGGTTGGGATGAGACAAATTTAGGCGCGCAATGCTCGCCTTCAATATTCCCCGAACCTTATTATTGATCCGAATTTTCTTTAAAGCCCGCTTACGAACCTGCCCAAGATCCACGCCGGTGAACGGATCAGACAAAGCATATTCTTTACCCAATTTAGCGGCAAGTACAGGTAAGCCTGCATCTTTGGTTAGGAAAAGAGATCCGTCTAAAAGGGATTGTAGAATGACTGTCGCCTGAGGATCGCCCGTTTGAGCAATCTTTTGAATGATTACACTCTTTTTTGAATAGCTTTTAACAGAGAGTGATTTGGTCAGATCCATTACCGTTTCAGCGGCGACAAGTTGGCTGAGACCAAAAAGCAACAGACCTGCCAAAAGCAGGGATTTATTCCAAAAACGCATGGGGATTTACCGTTTTGAATTTTTATGGGGATAGATGGGGAGTTGCCTCCCCACCAGAAGATTTAACGTTTTTTCTAGAACATTGGTTGCTGACAGCCACCGCACACATAAGGATATGTCCAGTTAGCGGTCAGAACTTTGCTTTCAGGAATAAAGTCGCTCCACGCGTCGCCTTTAACCAGGCCGTCTGTGCTCCAAACAGTTTCAAGCTGACCATCATCCTGGATTTCACCTATCAAAACCGGCTTGGACAAGTGATGGTTTGTATTCATAACAGCCGTACCGCCCGTAAGGTTCTTAAATTCCTGGCCATACATTGCCTGGCGCACAGCATCCACGTCCGTTGTACCTGCTTGTTTTACAGCCTGCACCCACATGTTGAAGCCAATATAAGTGGCTTCCATTGGATCATTTGTTACGCGATCTTCGTCTTTCGTGAAAGCCTGCCATTTATCGATGAAAGCTTCATTTTCAGCTGATTCAACACTCATGAAGTAATTCCATGCAGCCAAGTGACCAACAAGCGGCTTCGTATCAAGACCGGCAAGCTCTTCTTCACCGACAGAGAAAGCAATAACCGGAATATCAGAGGAACTTACGCCCTGATTACCAAGCTCTTTATAGAAAGGAACATTGGCATCCCCGTTAATTGTTGAAACCACAGCTGTTTTCTTGCCCGCAGATCCAAATTTTTTGATATCTGAGACAATTGTTTGCCAATCGGAATGACCAAAAGGCGTATAATTGATCATGATATCTTCGTCTTTAACGCCTTTTGATTTAAGGAAGGCTTTTAAGATTTTATTGGTCGTACGAGGATATACATAGTCTGTACCCGCCAGGATCCAACGCTCAACACTTCCACCCTCTTCACTCATAAGATACTCAACCGCTGGGATAGCCTGCTGATTTGGGGCCGCGCCAGTGTAGAACACGTTACGAGAGCTTTCTTCACCCTCATATTGAACAGGGTAGAACAACATACTGTTCAGCTCTTCAAACACAGGAAGAACTGACTTCCGCGATACGGATGTCCAGCAACCGAAAACAACATCTACTTTTTCAACTTCGATCAGTTCCCGTGCTTTTTCAGCAAAAAGAGGCCAATTTGAAGCGGGATCGACGACAACAGCCTCGACTTTCTTACCGAGCAATCCACCCTTCTTGTTCAAGTCATCCACCAGCATCAAGACTGTATCTTTCAAGGTAGATTCAGAGATTGCCATGGTGCCTGACAAGGAATGCAGAACCCCAATCTTAATCGTATCTTCTGCCGCTTGCGCCTGCATTCCAAAACCAAGTGCACCTGCACAAATTAAGGCTGTAGCCGATAATCGGTTCGCCATTTTCTTAAATTTATTCATTGAGACCTCCAATTTTGTTCACTGCCCTTTAAAAAGCAAGGCCTGTGCCAGAATTCGGAAACACGATAATTTTTATGTTAACCATCTGAAATAATATGTATTTTTACGCTTTTCCAGAATAGATTCTCAAATAATTGGTCTTCAAAATAGTATAATTTAGATCAAAAAATAGGCTAATTATTAGGCAATGTTAAAAATTGCCAAATAAAGCCTATTTTTTAAGCAGCTAGAAAATTTGTTAAATTTTGGTTAAATCCGATATCTATCCGATTTATTCTCGACAAAATGAGCTCAACCAGATAAATCTTATTTAAAATAAAGGTGCGTTGATAAAATTCTGGAGAAACCGGAAAGTTATCATGACAGTTACGTATTTATGGGGAGCACGTTGCGGTTCAAATGAATTTCGCGGGCAAAAAACTAAACAGGTATTATACTGAAGCGAGGGAAATTTCCGCTCGTGAAGAAAAACTGCTGGCCGAAAACCGTTCACTCAAGAAAAAAAACAAACGCTTGAGTACAGCGATGATATATTTGGTTGATCAGATTGAAGTGCGCCTCCCTCTGTGGGTTCCAAAACCTCCAGTCGCCGAAAAGAAAAAAACACCCGCACCAGAACCCAAAATTATTGGAGAGGCCCGAAAACCAAGAAGCCAACCGCCTCTTGCAGATCCTCGGCCTAACAAAATACAGTCTCAGCCCTTAAGTCTTCAGCGAATTTTTACCGACAAGAAGAAGACTAAAGCCTCGAAAACACCATTTGTATCGCCTCCAACTCAAAAAGCAGAGCCAGTCCAAGTTAGCCCTGTTATTGTGGAGATCGCGGAGCCTGCGGAAGTGATTAAAAATGATCTCAGCTTAGAGCCTGAAGAAATAATCCTATTAGCGGCACCAACGAAAGAGAATGCAAAGGAGCCGGAGATATTAAATTCTTCGGAGAATATAGTAGAGCGGGTTGCAAAAAAAACCAGCTTGAAAGAAGCGTCACTTACTTATATGGCTGTCTCTGTCGCCGCCTCTCCCGTACCAAACACGAAGGAACTTGAGGATGACGACCCCACTGAATCCAAAGAGTCTATGCATAACAAAATAATGAAAGAAGCCATGTTACGGCGGGTCAATCGCCTCCGTTGGTAACGCTATCCAGCTTTACAGGTCGCATTATTTTCTCTAGGTCATAAGCTGGACCTTTTAAGCCAAATTCCTGTATAATATTGTTATGACACTCCATTATTCTCAACAGAAATCAGCCCCTTTGCCCATCTTGTATAGTTTTCGGCGATGCCCCTATGCAATGCGCGCCCGAATGGCGATCTTACTATCGGGCTTAACATTGGAGTTACGTGATGTTCTCCTGAAGGATAAACCGGTAGAGATGACCAGCATTAGCCCAAAAGCAACGGTCCCGGTTCTAGCCTTTCCAAACGGGCACGTGCTGGAAGAGAGTTTGGATATCATGCTATGGGCAGTTGAGCAGGGTGGTCCGGATAATTCCTACCCTCAAAGCCCTGAAATCCGCACTGAAATCATGGACCTGATTGAAGAAAATGATGGCTCGTTCAAACGTGCGCTCGATCGATACAAATATCATGTCAGGTTTCCTGAGAACACCAGAGAAGAATATAGATGCCAAGCGGAAGTCTTTTTATCGAAACTGGAGGGGCGCCTTAATAGCCATACCTTCCTAATTTCAGATAACCCCAACTTGGCGGATATCGCCATATTTCCATTCATTCGCCAATTTGCGAACAGTGACCGCCAGTGGTTTGATCAAGCCCCCTATCCGGCCCTACAAAAGTGGCTGAATAATTGGACGGCCTCGGCGAGTTATCTTCACATTATGAAGAAACGGCCCATTTGGGAGGCCGGTCTTAGCGGACCCTTTTTCCCCACCCTTGAAAATACGGATGTCCTTTAAATGGAAGAGCAGTATTTTAAAGAAAGTGGTGCAGACTTTAGTGATTGTAAGAAATTCAGATATAGCCTTTGGCGCCGCTGGGAAGAGGGGCCTACTGTTTCTTTTTTAATGTTAAATCCGTCGACTGCCGACGGCACCAGTAATGACCCGACAGTGGAGCGATGCCATAGAAGAGCCGTCGCAATGGGTTTCAGCGCCCTCGAAGTCATTAATATTTTCGGGTTTCGCGCAACAGATCCCAAAGATCTTAAAAGGGCGAAAGATCCTGTGGGTCCTTTAAATGATGCCGCAATTTTAGGAAGTGCCTGCACCGCACAAATGGTCATCTGTGCCTGGGGTGGTCACGGCGATCATCAAAACCGGCATTTGCAAGTCCAGAATTTACTTAAAGAAAATGAGATTGTTCCCCATATCCTGTCCTTAACTAAGATGGGGCACCCGGGGCATCCTCTCTACATTCCCTATTCAAAGACTCCAGTTGCCTGGACTGATTTTTAAAGAAATGCTTCTTCATGGCGAAACTCTATTTCTACTATTCCACAATGAATGCAGGTAAATCGACAACTCTGCTTCAATCAAGCTTCAATTATGAAGAACGCGGAATGAAGACACTCCTTCTGACGGCGGCTTTTGACGATCGTTATGGCGTTGGAAAAATCTCATCCCGTATTGGTCTTGAAGCGGAGGCTAATCTTTTTCGCGACGACACTGATATCTTGAAGATGGTGGAAGAGGAGCTTTTAAGCCGCACTATCAATTGTTTAATGGTCGACGAAAGCCAGTTCCTGTCAAAAGAACAGGTTTTTCAGTTATCTGAAGTTGCAGATGTTCACGGCATTCCTGTTATTTGCTATGGCCTGCGCACTGATTTTCAGGGCAATTTGTTTGAAGGAAGCCAACATCTTCTGGCATGGGCGGATGAACTTAAAGAGTTAAAAACCATCTGCCATTGCGGAAGCAAGGCTACGATGGTGATCCGGGTCAATGAGGATGGCGTTCCCATTCGTGAGGGGGCACAAAAGGAGGTTGGCGGCAATGACCGGTATGTGGCTCTGTGCCGCAAACACTTCAAACAAGCAACCTATGGCTAGTTTTTAACTCCGCGCCACTCCTGAAACCCGCAGAACGCAAGCATTGTCCAACCAAGGATAAAAGATACGCCCCCTAAAGGGGTTGCAAAGGGAATGAGTGGGTCCCCTGTTTGACTTAGATAATGGAGGGAGCCGGAAAAAAATAGAGTTCCTGCAAGGAAGAAAATCCCTGCACAATTTGCCAATACAATGCTCACATTTGTGAGTCTTGTAAAAACCCAAACGGTCATCAGGGCAGGAATGTGAAACATCAAATATGTTTGCGCCGTATGATGAAGCTTCAACGCACCTTCATTTCCGCTCAAGGAATGACTTCCTGCAGCTCCCATCACGACAGTAACAGCACCTAGCAGAGCTGCGATCATAAGCCAAGGAATTCTCATGCGGTCTCACCTCAAAAAAAAGCCGAGGGAATATCCCTCGGCTTTTCATTACGACTTAACAAGTCTTACGACAAGTTTGAAAAACGGTTCAAATGATAATCTGTGTTTCCAAAGAGCATTTCAATTGTTGAAAGGCGCTTGAAATAATGGCCGATTGAATATTCATCGGTCATGCCCATACCACCATGCAGCTGTACTGATTGCTGACCGACAAATTTGGCAGCTTTACCTATTTGAGCTTTGGTCGCAGAGACAGCTTTTTTTGTATCGACTTCGTATCCGAGGTCCAGTTTCATCGCGACCATATCTGCCATGGACTTGGATTGCTCCGCTTCCATATACATATCCACCATGCGATGCTGAAGAACCTGGAATTTGCCGATAGCAACACCGAACTGTTTCCGCTCTTTAATATACTCGTTTGTGATCTCATTGGCGGCAGTCATTGCGCCAACTGCTTCAGCACAGAGTGCTCCAATAGCAGTATCAACCACTTTTTCAATCACCGGCGACGCGTCGCCTTCGGTGCCCAGCAATGCATCGGCGCCAACAGTCACGTTTGACATAGTGATGTCAGCCGCCTGCTGACCATCAACAGTGCGGTAGCTTCTGATTTCTAAACCAGACGCATCTTTATCAACGATAAACAGTGAAATTCCGTCTGCATCGCGTGAATTGCCTGATGTCCTCGCTGAGATAACGATTTTATCAGCACATCCGCCATGATAAACAACAGCTTTATGACCGTTCAGCACATAGCCTTCACCAGATTTGGTGGCTGACGTTTCAACATCATTGAGGTTAAAGCGAGATTGAACTTCGGCATAACCAAAGGCCAACATCATATTGCCTTCAATCACTTCTGGAACAATGGCTTCAATCTGTTTTTCGTTACCAGCCGCGGCGACAAGACCGCCACCGAGGATCACAGTTGCCAAGAATGGCTCTAGTACCAGACCACGACCAATGCTTTCCATCATGACCATTGTATCAACAGCGGAGCCGCCGAAACCACCAACTTCTTCTGAAAAAGGCATTCCGAGCCAGCCAAGTTCAGCCATCTGCTTCCAATGGTCCCGGCTAAAGCCCAAATCAGTTTCAGACAACTTAATACGTGCTTCGGAGGAATAGTTTTCTTTTACGAAACGATCAACACTGTCTTTCAACAGGTTTTGTTCTTCTGATAGTTCAAAATCCATTATTATTATTCCTTATAATCCTAAAACCATCTTGGAGATGATATTCCGTTGAATTTCATTACTGCCACCATAAATGGAGGCTGCTTTCAAGTAGAGATGTTCAGCCATAGGCCCGTGGGCATAATCTGGCCCGACAGGCATCTCGTTACTGCCTTCATATTTTTTCAGTGCTTCATAAGGCGCACCATACATGCCCAAGGATTCGACAAGAAGCTCTGTAAGGCGTTGTTGAATCTCTGTTCCTTTGATTTTAAGCAAAGATGGCTCGGCTGTTAATTTTTTACCAGCATCGATTGAGGACAACATACGAAGCTCTGTATATTCCAGCGCCATCAGATCTACTTCAATCTGGTTTACTTTCCGCATAAAATCACGATCATCTTCAAGGTAGCCACCGTTTAATCGCTCCTGTTTGACGATATCGCGCAAACGTTCAATATGGCGCTTTGATTGAGCAATACGGGCAATACTGGTTCGCTCATTACCCAAAAGGAACTTAGCGTACGTCCAGCCCTTATTCTCATCACCAATACGATTTTTAACGGGAACACGAACGTCATCAAAGAACACTTCGTTCAGTGTGTGCTCTTTATCCAATCCAATAATTGGTTTGAGCGTAATTCCCGGTGTTTTCATATCGATCAACAGAAAGGAAATACCTTCTTGTTTTTTACCACTTGAATCTGTTCGCACGAGGCAGAAAATTAGATCAGCATGCTGAGCATGTGACGTCCATATTTTTTGGCCATTAACCACATAATCATCACCATCCCGAACAGCTTTAGTCTGCAAAGACGCCAAATCTGACCCAGATCCCGGCTCAGAATATCCCTGACACCACCAATCTTCGGAATTGAGGATACGAGGCAGATACTGATCTTTCTGTTCCTGATTACCAAAAGTATAGATCACAGGACCAACCATACTAACGCCGAAAGGAATTGGAGGCGGCGCCGAGGCACGGCCTAATTCCTGAGCGAAAATATACTTTTGAGTGGCGGTCCATCCGGTTCCACCATACTCAACAGGCCAATTTGGGGCGATCCATCCTTTATCATTCAGGATTTTCTGCCACCGAACTGCGGCCTCTTTCTTTGGGTGAAGTCCGCGGTCATAGCGATCTTTCACGTCAGCCGGCAGGTTTTTTTCCAGAAATTCTCTGACCTCAGCCTGAAAGGCTATATCTTCGTCTCTAAACGACAAATCCATTGGGGTTACTCCATTATTCTCTCAGGCATCTTATGTGCCCATTAGCGATCATGCTAGGCTGAGATCATATCGATTGCAAGCTTGCCATTCAACCGTCTTTCGAAGAAACAAAATACGCCCTTTTCCGCGACGTAAGTTCATAGCAGGGTCAGTGCAATTCAAACAATCAGTCCTTCAATATTCTGAATCTTGCAAGACCATCTCTTTTAACCTGTCCCACCAAAGCGACTTCCCAATCAAGATATTCCTGCATTCTTTCACGGATTTTGTCTTTATTGTCGTACGGCTTATACCAAACATCATCTTTTTCACTCAAAAAATGCGTATCTCCGACTTCAACCCGCATTCCAGCACTTCTCCATGCTTTATTCCCTCCCTGAAGAACTCTTGTGATGACTTCGGGACGAATTTTTAGGATCTCCTTCGCAGCTAAATGAGCCAACCGCTCATCATCGGCGGTCACGATAACCAACCCCACGGGCGGAAGATACATCAAGTCATGAGACAACCGCGCCCTAACCCCCCAAAAGGCACCTGGAATATGCCATGCAGAATAAGAAAGAGAGCTCGCCAAGTCGATCACGGCGATGGGTTCTCCTGACGAGATAACGGCATCCACCTCCATAGGGCTGATGAAGGGAAGTTTTTCAACGTCAGCCGTGGGGGCCTCCCCCTCCTCTAACTCACATCCAGATAAATCTGATAAGACATAAACCTTATCCCAGCCCATTTGCCTGAGCCAAGATCCAGTCATCAGGGCCCGAACATCCTTGTCATCGACAAGCACTAGGGTCGCATTACGGACAGCCACATATTCATCCATTGCCTGAACCAACTGGCCGCCCGGCGCATGATAACTTCCCTGCAAATGGCCAGATAAAAACTCCTCTTTCGTCCTGACATCTAGAACATATAGGGTCTGTTCTCCCGCAGCGTTTTGTAATTTATCCAGACCAGCCGGATCAATTTCTTCGACACCAGTTTTAGAAGCAAGTGATTGTATCTGTTCTGCATTATCAAGCAGGGCTGATTGGGAAGGTTCTTCCCCGACCCGGTCCGCATTTTTCTCAAGATCATATCCCGCCAGATACCAGCCCATTGTCCCATCACGCAAGGCCATCACTGGATTTTTAACGCCCGCATTTATCAAAGATTGTGCCCCGATAATGCTCCGTGTCCGTCCTGCGCAATTGACGACAACCGGTGTGGCTTCATCCAGACCTAAGGTCCACACCCGATAAGCCAGTTCCGCTCCTGGCATATCGATACCTCCGGGAATACTCATCCGATGGTATTCGTCAAAAGGTCGGCTATCCAGAATACTTAAACTGTCGCCTTTTTGAATTTTGGCCTGTAAATCATCTGCACTGATATTAGGCGTTTTATTTTCATGCTCGACAAACTCACCAAAGGCTTTACTTGGCACATTAACCCCAGAGAAAATCTCCAAGTCAGCCTCTCGCCAGCCCATTATTCCGCCGCCTACAATGGTTATTTCAGTATATCCCAACTCATATAATTTTTCTGCAGCCTGTGCCGAAAGCACATCGGTGTCTCCTTGATCCAATAGGAATATTGGAACATTTTTTCTGGGGACAAGCAGTGCAATTCTAAGCTCCAATACGCTTAGGGGAAGGTTCGATGCAAAAAAAGGATGGCCTTGTGCATAAACGCCTTGCTCCCGCACATCCAGCAAGCAAATTTCTTCATCAGACTTGAATTTTTCATGCAAATCAGCCGGTAAAATTGAGCCAATTGTCATGTGCGAGCCTCACGAATATCAGTATGCGCGGGGAAGATCCGCCATTCTTTGTGCTTCTCACTCCAAAAGTTGCGCCCCGGCAATTGTTCAAGCCCTAGGCCATACATGTGAAAGTTCAAGACAGGAGCCCCTTCTTTAATATGAATGCTGTGTAGATCATCTGGCAGGAGCGTCACACCAGCACCCGACTTGACTATTGCATTGCTAACAAATGTCGGGCCTTCATTCCCTTTTTTGTAAAACCGATTTTCTTCGGCGCCAGCAACACCAACGATCACAGCCCATGTGGTGTGATCGTGAGGCGGCGCATCAACTTTGCCATTAGCGACATTGGCATAAAGAGCAAATTGATTGTCATCGTCTTCTGACAATCGGTAAAGGCAGCTTCGCCGGTCAGAATTTGGGCCGGGGGGCGGAAAATCTGCGAAGCTAAAAAGATGTTTTTCTTCTGCAAGCTCCAGCAGCTCATCCTTAATTTGCGTCAGCAACCCATGACCCAGATCACCCTCCGCTACAATTGACCGTACGGCATCAACCGTTGCCTTTATTTTTATTTGTCTTTCCATTTCCACTCGCATAGCGCTCTCCCTTATCCGTATATTCTAACCGAGCCACGGCTATGGGCAACAGCTTACTCAACTTTTCTGGACGGATGCTAAAATCTTGGCTGGGCTTTTAAAAAAGAGGCAAAAAGGAGAATATTAATGAATAGCCCAACGACTAGCGATACAAATTAATCGGCGCTAATGGCTTTCCTTGCTCTGTGAAAATGAGGAATATTTTAAGATAGCGGCATTTCCCCCGTAACAGACGCAGATATTCTTATTGGCCATCGTTGTTACATGGCAACACATATTAGCGTGATCAGTGATTATCCACTTTTACAGGCTTATTACGATCGATTGAAATCAAGTCCAGCCTATCAAAAGCCATATAATTTCTAATTTTGCATTAGTAGAGCATGAAGAAGAGTAGGCCGCCAAAAGCAATACGGTAATATCCGAAGGCGGCGAGAGAGAATTTATCCATAAACCATAGGAAAATATTTATTGAAAAAAATGAAACAATAAAGGCGGTTACGAATCCAACGGCAAGTGGGATTAAGTATTCTCCTGAGAACTCTTCGTAGTGTTTGAGGAGTTGATATGCGCTTACGCAGCCCAGCACAGGAAGGGCTAAAAGAAACGAAAATTCGGCACTTGCCTTCCTGCTTACACCAACACACATTGCGCCAGAAATTGTGGCCCCAGCTCTACTCGTACCTGGGATAAGGGCAACTATTTGTGCACATCCAATCCAGATTGCTTGGCTATAGCTGACGTCTTCAACTGAACTGGTCTTATCACTGCTCTCGACGTAAAAACGTTCCAAAACGACCAGAAAGATCCCTCCCAATATGAACATCGAGGGAATGAGACGTTGATTGCTAAAAAGATTTTCAATTTGATCTTTAAAAAGAAACCCCACGATAGCAAGTGGGATAAAGGCAATTGTGACTTTGATCCAAAGCGCAGTATGGCGAAACGTAAATTTTCTTGGATATTTAACGATTACCGCGAAGATCGCCGCCATCTGTATGATAATCTGGAAACCGACATGTATACTATCCTGTTCAAGGCCAAGCCAGTTACTGACTACAATCAAGTGGCCGGTGGATGAGATCGGCAGGAATTCCGTGGCCCCTTCAATTATCCCAAGAATTAGAGCGTTTAATAAATCCATGCTGGTCTGCCTGTGATCCGCGGCCGAAGCCTTTGGAAGTTATTTTTTGAAATTCTTTACTGAACTTGCGGATGTTTTTGGCACCGACAGGTACTGCAGGCAAATTACAATTTTGTATAGATTCGGTATGACAGTGGTGATGAACCTCCCTTATCCGTATTTTCTAACCGAGCCACAGCTATGGGCAACGGCTTACTCAACTTGTCTGGACGGATGCTAAAATCTTGGTTAGGGTTTTGATAAAGAGGCAAAAAGGAAAATAATAATGAATAGCCCAACGACTAGCCGGTACAAATTAATCGGTGCTAACGGCTCTCCCTACTCCATGAAAATGCGCAGCATTTTAAGATACAGGCATCTGCCTCACGACTGGATTTTGAGAACAACAAGAAATGACGAC
>JAESSA010000047.1 GCA_016764355.1 Sneathiella sp.
AGAAGACACACAAAAGGATCGGTGATACCCATAAACCCGTGCATCCAAGATCCCCAGATTATCAAACCCCGGCCGCCACATCAAAGATCCGTATCCAAAAACCCACAAATCCTCTCCTGTTGGAAAATCAGGCATTGGATAATCAACAGGTGGCAGGTCCGGCTCAATTACAAATCCATATTTTGACATTAACGGGGCTTTCCAAATTTAACATTTACTAGAGCGACACCGGCGATGGCAACGACCATTCCGCTAAAGGAATAAGTGCCCAGGGTTTCATCAAATAACAAGTAAGCAACCACAGCAGTACAAGGAGGGACAAGATAAAATAAGCTTGATACGCTAGCAGCCCCCCCCCTTTGCAAGAGAATATAAAGTAAGCTAACCGCCCCTAAAGACAAAATTACAATCAACCAGCCAAGGGCGAAAATCAGCTCCCCCGACCATTCGACTGTCCCGTCTTCCAAGAACCAGGCCATGATACCAAAATAGACCGTTGCTACAAAAAACTGGATAAGATTGCCACTTTTAAGACTCATGGTCGCGCAGTATTTCTTTTGATAAAGGGTTCCCATAGAAATACAGAACAAAGCGACGAAGCACATTCCAATTCCAGTGATTGATCCCTCCCCTAAAGAAAGTTTATCAAAAACAACTAGGAAGACCCCGCAAAGTCCAAGCAATAAACCCGCCCATTGACGGGGAACAACGGTTTCTGAGAGAAGCAACCCTGCCAAAGAGGCCACCACAAGGGGCTGAATACCAACAATCAAAGCGGACGTTCCGGCTGGAACCCCCAGACTAATGGCCCAAAAGACAAAACCCAAATATCCGCCATGCATTAACAACCCAGAAAATGCGATATGGAACCAATCCATGGGTTGTTCTGGCCATCGTGTCCGGGTGAAGAAGACAAGCGGTAAAAATAAAGCCACACAAATTGCGAAGCGCATGAACAGAAATGTCATCGGCTCCACATAAGGGAGACCCAATTTAGCTCCAATAAACCCTGTGCTCCAAAGGAAGACAAAAAGCACTGGCATCATCATGACAAAAGGGGATTGTTCAGATTTTTTATCAAAGCCTGGCATGGAGGGAAAACTCAGTTTGAAGGATAAATCAGTGACAAATAGCTCGCGAACCTTATAGAGTGCCGCCAGAAAGCTCAAGCCATAGAAGATCCGGATAAAATTCATGCGCGTTATAGTCATAACCTTTACGGCCTTTGCCCTCCTCATCGGGGGCTATAGTTTTTGGTGGAACTCCTTAGCGGAGATTGCGTTAGCACAAGTGGAAGGCTGGAAAGCCCGGCAAAAAGAAACCGGCTATGTCATAACTAATACGCCGCCTGAGATCTCAGGTTTTCCTTACCGCGTAAAACTGGATATCAAGAAAACAGTCATTGAAAATCCTAGCCGATTTGAGAGTTACAGCGCTACAATTCACGATATTTGGGCTGTGGTGCAGCCGTGGAAAGTCAACCACGTGATTTTCGGTATTGAGAGCCCATTTCAATTATTCTGGATGAATAAAGGAACGCCAAAAACCGCCACAGTATCGGCCACTAAAGCCTTTGGAAGTGCCCTATTCAATAATGAAGGTAGTCTACAAAATATGGCTATAGATCTAACGGATGTGAAAGCTACTGGCCTCAACAATGGCCCTAGCCGAGCAGAGCGAGTTCAAATTCACAAACGGCCAGCTTTAACGCCAGCAATAGCAGACGACACACCTCAAACACAGGCACTGCAATCCGGTCAATATGCCCTTACTGTTGATAATTTGTTCTTGGGGGAGCGAGCAGAATATCCTCTGGGCGATACGGTGGAGAAAATTGAAATTTTGGCACGTTTAGAAGGATCCCTGCGTGATTTTCAAAGCAAAGAGAGTATTTTGCAATGGCGGGACCGAGGCGGCGTTATTGATATCGAAGATGCTGTTATCTCTTGGGGAATAAGTAAAGTATCCGGGAACGGAACGCTTACATTGGATAACAAGAGCCGCCCCATGGGTGCTTTTAGCACCAAATTAGTGGGCTTCAACAGCCTTCTTGATCTACTTGCACGCTCAGGAGGACTAGATCCAAGAGCGCAAAAAACAGCAGGTTTCGCCTTAAACCTTTTGGCAAAACAGGACAGCGATGGTGTCCGTTATCTGGATATTCCTTTAAGCTTGCAAGACGGAGGACTATATTTAGGCCCCCTCTTCCTCATGCCAATTAAGTCCGTATTTTAAACGGGCTATTCACCTGAATTACGCGTCATCTTCATGTTGGCCTGTACGACCGAAATCAGGTTCAGCTGTTTCCTGGCCCGCATCAATAATCTGCCTGCGAATGGCCCGTGTTCGTGAAAACATTTGAAAAAGCGCATCGCCATCGCCCCAGCGAATGGCCCGCTGCAAGGCAGTCAGATCTTCGGAAAAACGGCCCAGCATTTCCAGAACCGCATCTTTATTATGCAGAAAAACATCCCGCCACATTGTCGGGTCAGATGCGGCAATCCGCGTAAAATCCCGGAAACCACCGGCAGAATACTTAATCACTTCAGATTGAGTCACTTCTTCCAAATCATCAGCGGTTCCCACAATATTATAAGCGATCAAATGCGGTACGTGAGAGGTGATGGCCAAAACAAGATCATGGTGGGCCGGTTCCATTTTCTCAACATTACTGCCGATTGCCGTCCAAAAAGCACTGAGCTTCTCAACAGCGGCCTCACCTGATTTTGCCGATGGGGTTAATATGCACCAACGCCCTTCGAAAAGTTCAGCGAAACCGGCGGCAGGGCCTGATTTCTCCGTACCTGATACGGGATGCCCCGCGACGAAATCAACACCGTCAGGAATATGGGGCTCAATGGCATCCACCACCATCTTTTTAACGGACCCCACATCAGAAACAATGGCGCCCTTCTCCAGTGCAGGTGAGATAGCCCCCGCAATGGCCCCATAGGTTCCAACCGGTGTACAGAAAATAACAAGGTCAGACCCTTTTACGGCGTCTACTGGATTTTCATAGGCGTGATCGACAACGCCAAGTTCCAGTGCTGTGCGCCGAGTATCATGGGTTCTTGCCGCACATACAATTTCGTCAGCAAGGCCATGCAGGCGTGCTGCCCGTGCAATGGATGAGCCAATAAGGCCGATACCAATGAAGCAAATTCTATTGAATTTAACCGAACTTTTGTCCGTCATTTCACTGTCCTAAAAATTCTGTCAACGCGTCGATCACGTCCCGGTTATCGTCGTCCGTTCCAACAGACATGCGCAGGCAATTGGGTAACCCGTATGAGGCAATATTCCGCAAAATCAGCCCACGCGCACTTAAAAAAGCTTCTGCATCCAAGGCCGATTTTCCGGTTTCGGAGAAATCCATCAAGATGAAATTACCAACACTATCTGGAATAAGAAGACCCATTCCCCGCATGCGTTGCGTCAAAATGGGTATCCATTTACGGTTATGTTCAACGGCTTTCCTCACGAAATCCTGATCATGCACGGCTTCAATGGCCGTAATTTGTGCAACAGCGTTGACATTGAACGGACCGCGAATACGATTTAAAACATCAATGACTTCGTCAGAGCCATAACCCCAGCCGATCCGTAAAGCAGACAATCCGAAAATCTTAGAGAAAGTACGGGTCATGATGACATTCTTGCTGCGCGCAACAAGGGACGCACCGGCCTCATAATCTGACTTTTCCACATATTCCGCATAAGCGGCATCCAAAACCAACAGGATATCACCGCGAAGTCCAGCATGTAGCCTTTCAACTTCAGAGAAAGGGATATATGTGCCTGTCGGGTTATTTGGGTTAGCCAAAAACAAGATTTTTGTTTTATCCGTAACCAACGACAGAAGCGCATCCACATCCGTTGTCAGGTTTTTCTCTGGCGCTTTTACGGGCGTCGCACCGTTTGCAAGAGCCGCCAATTCATACACAAGAAAACCATGAACACTGAAAAGAACCTCGTCCCCCGGTCCCGCATAGGCATTCGCAATCAAGGACAGGATCTCATCGGAGCCGTTTCCGCAAATTATTTGGGCTGGATTCACTTTATGGATCTCTGCAATAGCCTCTTTAAGCGCACCAGAACCACCGTCGGGATATAAATGCAACTTCGCAACGATGCCATCCAAAGCCGCTTGAGCTTTTGGGCTGGTTCCAAGAGGAGTCTCGTTTGAGGACAATTTTGCAACGCGGCCGGTCCCTGTGGACGTAGATTTCCCGCCAACATAGGGAGTAATATCCATAATGCCAGGCTTTGGATTTGGAATTTGGGACGACATGAGATTACTTTCGAGAATATCTTAAATCAGGACTTCTGTGGCACGGCATAAGCACCCAGAATAACAAGCTTTATGACGCTTTTCCCAAGGAGTTCCTTGAAGGTATTAAAGCGCTCATCGTCTTCTGCCATAAATTCAGAGGCTTGGAATAAATGCAACCAGTCCCCTTCTTCCACTTGCGGTGATCGCGAATCAACACAATGGCCCGATATGCCAGCCTTCTCCAGAAAACCGTTTAAACGGGCGCGACTTACTTCATCTTCAGTCATAACCACAAACAAGCATTCATCGTCACCAGATGGCTCAGGAACCCCCTGGCCGATTACCAATGCATTCAAGTCTTCAAAATTACCGGATGCATTTGGCGTAAAAGGCAAGCGAGCCAAAATTTTTGGAACAGTCTCTCCGCCTTGAGCCAAATGAACCCACCAAGCATCAGGCTCTTCATTTTGCCAGGGTAAAACTCCCAACATGCTCGGATCAGTAGAGACCTCACGCAAGACAACTGTCGGCAATTTATGCAAATTCATGGGCGTTGCCGAGCCAAAATGGCTACGTGCCAAATCCCAATAACCAACAGATTTCACCGGAGCCGCAATAGACACAGAATAGGGTTTTTGCATACGACAAACGGCAGAAATCATTTCCCGCCACATACGCGCAACCACAGCATCGCTCAAATCACTAGAATGTTGAGACAGAATACGCCGCAAAACTCCAGCCTCCCGGCCAGGTCTGAAAACAGGACCATCCCCATCTTGCTTCTTAGCCGCAGCGATATCCTTAACAATGGCGATCCGACGTTCCAAAACGTTAATCAGCTCATCGTCCAACCGGTCGATTTCAGCGCGTAGTGCTTCTAATTTTTTATTTGTCTGTGTCACATTGCTTACCTGAAAAACGGGGCCTTACGGCAAAAATAAGTATAAGACTCGCGCTAATCTCCCTAGAAGAGCGCAAAGAAGTTATTGACATCCCATATACCTCGGCCCTAGCTATCAGCAAAGCATACCGAAACAAAGATTATTCTATTCCCCATTCGAGAAAAAGGCTTCACCGTGTCAATTATCCCTCCAGAATCAAACCATCATTCCGTGATATTGGGAAAAGATCAACCCATGCCGTTGGATTGTGGTGCGATGTTGAGCGATATTTCAGTCTCCTACAATACTTATGGCACGCTAAATGAGGCTAAAACAAATGCCATATTAATCTGCCACGCGATGACAGGTGATCAATATGCCGCCAGCAAACAACCTACTACCGGGAAAGAGGGATGGTGGACAAGCATGATTGGTCCCGGCAAGGTTCTGGATACTGACAAATACTTTCTGGTGTGTAGCAATGTCCTTGGCGGTTGTATGGGTACGACGGGTCCAAAAGATATTGATCCCAAGACGGGGGAGTCTTATGGCTTGAAATTTCCAATGATTACCATTGCTGACATGGTCCGAACCCAAGCTTTACTACAAGATTACTTGGAAATTCCTGATTGGTTTTCAGTAGTAGGTGGCTCCATGGGGGGCATGCAGGTATTGCAATGGGCAAGCGCCTATTCTGAGCGCTGCTTCAGTGCCATTCCCATTGCAACAGCGGCGAAACATTCCGCTCAAAATATCGCTTTTCATGAAGTTGGGCGACAAGCGGTTATGGCCGATCCAGATTGGCAAGGTGGAAATTACTACAATAGTGATCGTGTCCCCCGTGCCGGTCTTGCCGTTGCCCGCATGGCTGCCCATGTCACCTATCTGTCTGAAACAGCTCTCCATCGAAAATTTGGACGGAATTTGCAAGATCGTGACAATCTAACATACGGCTTTGATGCAGATTTTCAGGTGGAAAGTTATTTACGCTATCAAGGCATTAATTTCGTCGATCGTTTTGATGCCAATTCCTACTTGTATATTACACGGGCGATGGATTATTTCGATTTGGCCAGCGATCATGGCGGATCCTTACCAAAAGCGTTTGAGGGCTCTAAAACCCGTTTTTGTTTGGTTTCCTTTTCCAGCGATTGGCTTTTCCCAACATCACAAAGCAAAGAAGTTGTCCGCGCCCTGAACGCTGCAGCAGCTAATGTAAGTTTCGTCAATATCGAGACCGACAAAGGTCATGATGCTTTTCTTCTTGATACACCGGAGATGCTTCAAACTATGGGCGGGTTTCTAGAATCCACAGCGAAAATAAGAGGAATAGCGTGATGATGATAAAAACTTCCCGTCCTCGCCCTCAGGATATCCGTGTCGATTTCAAATTGATTGCGCAAATGATCAAACCTGGCAGCCGTGTTCTGGATGTAGGCTGTGCTTCGGGTACTTTATTATCGTACTTGGTGGAAACAAATAACGTAGACGGGCGCGGCATTGAGCTTAGCCAAACCGGCGTGAATGAATGCGTAGCAAAAGGCTTGTCTGTTATCCAAGGAGATGCCGACAAAGACTTAATAGATTATCCCGATCGCGGTTTTGACTACGCTATTTTGAGCCAAACCTTACAAGCGACCCATCGTCCAAAAGAAGTAATCGAACAGTTATTACGGGTTGGGAAAAAAGCAATTGTCTCTTTTCCAAATTTTGCTCATTGGCGTTGCCGTGCATATTTGGCCTTTAAAGGGCGTATGCCGGTGACCAGCTCCCTAGATTATGATTGGTATGAAACGCCCAATATTCATTTCTGTACTTTATTGGATTTTACAGCCCTGTGTGCTGAACTTGATATAAAAATTGAGAAATCAGTCATTATTGATGCCAATGGGCGTGTTTTGAAAACACAATCCCTTGGAAAACGCGCCAATTTCTTTGGCATGCAATGTGTTTTTCAATTATCGCTCTAATCGATATTCCGCGTCGATGACCGTCCAGCCCCAATGGGGCGGGCGGCAGGTGCTATAACAGGACGATACCGCCTCCGGCTTTCCGTTGCTACGGGCAACGCAAAAGTCAGCTTCTCGGCTTCCATTACTCGAACTCCACTAAAACCCGGCCACCATTTCTCTCCCATATTCTCCAATGATTTGGCGAGCTTTAAATTTAATCCCGCATTACTGGGCGGAAAATAAAGAGCGCCACTTACATCACCCGGCGTAAAACTATTGGCCTGTAGAACCTTGCGAAGTTGACGGTCTGAATAAGGATGACCGTGACCAAAAGGCGTATTTTCAATACGCGACCACATCCCCCGGCGCCCCGGTACAATCACCAGCAATTTTCCGTTTGATGTCAGAATACGCCATATTTCCCTTAAAGTTTCATCGGTGGCTTCAGAATTTTCCAAGCCATGAACCCAGAGAACCCTATCCATAGAATTATCTGGAAGCGGTAAGTCAAGCTCATCACATAGCCCAACCAAACTCGGCCCTCCATGGGGCCAATGAATAACGCCCTGCTGCACCGGCATTAGCGCGATTGTGCGTTCAGTTTCAGCCTTGAAGGGGAACAGAAAAGGAGTGGCATACCCTAAGCCCAACAGGCGAAAATTTGAAATGTCCGGCCATATTTGCCGAATTTTCCGAACCATTGCCCGCCTAACAGCGACGCCTAGATGGGTATGATAAAATTTTCGTAAATCGATGACATCAGGTCTCATCATGGTGTTATACTGTCTCCCCTAAACTGGATTTTACACTATAAATCGGACTGTCATGAGCAAACTGGAAATTCATCAAATCCCTGTCTTGAATGATAACTATCTCTATTTGTTCAAAGACCCTGAAACAAACAATGTTGGTATTGTTGACCCTGCTGTCGCTGACCCAGTCCTTGAAAAGCTTGATGCCTTAGGCTGGACCTTAACCCATATTATAAACACACACCATCATATGGATCATACAGGTGCAAATCTTGAACTGAAATCAAAAACAGGCTGTACAATTGTCGGCGCAAAATGTGATGCGGACCGAATTCCGGGCATTGATATCCTGCTTGAAGACGGGGATAGTTTTGAATTTGGCAGCCAAAGCGCTAAAATCTTTGAAGTACCCGGTCATACGATTGGACATATCGCCTACTGGTTTGAAAAATCTGATGCCCTTTTTTGTGGCGACACTCTTTTTGCCCTTGGTTGCGGACGCCTTTTTGAGGGAAACCCTGCCCAAATGTGGGACAGCTTGAAGAAATTCAGAGAGCTACCAGACCAGACTCACATTTATTGCGCCCATGAATATACAGAAGCCAACGCACGGTTTGCGATTACTGTTGAGCCTCAAAACAAAGCACTCGAGCTACGCTTTGCTGATATTTTGGAAAAACGCGCGCAGAATATCCCAACGGTCCCCTCCACCATCGCAGAAGAGAAAGCGACCAACCCATTCATGCGCCCCGACAGTATGGACCTACAATCAACATTAGGCATGGTTGGCGCTGACCTTGTGAGTGTTTTCACTGAAACCCGCCGTCGCAAAGATTCATTTTAATGACGGCAGATGAGATAATCGAAAAACTCGGCATGAAACCCCATCCTGAGGGCGGATATTATGTTGAAACTTACCGAGATACTCACAATTGCAAGGACGGCACACGTGCCCACTCCACAGCAATTTATTATCTGTTAAAGGCAGGAGATTATTCTCATTGGCATCGCGTAGATGTTGCGGAAGCATGGCATTTCTACGCTGGCTCACCACTAGAATTATCAATCTCAGACGAAAATGAGTTGGCAGAGAAAATTACTCTTGGCCCGGATATTCTTATGGGCGAACGTCCACAGGTAATTGTAAAGCCAGGCGAATGGCAATCGGCACGGCCTTTAGGCAATTGGACACTCGTGGGCTGTACGGTCGCTCCCGGTTTTGAATTTTCTGGGTTTGAGATGGCATTGAGAAATTGGGTCCCATCAAACTGGCCCCCTAAAGTATAAGAACAACCCAACAAAAGATTGGATAAACCGAATGAAATATTTACACACCATGGTGCGGGTTAAAGACCTCGAAGCCAGCCTCGATTTTTACTGTAACAAGCTTGGCTTGAAAGAAATTAGAAGAAAAGACATTGAAGCCGGCCGGTTTAGCCTCATTTTTCTAGCCCCCGAAGGTCAGGAAGAAGCACAAGTTGAGTTGACTTATAATTGGGATCCGGAAGAGTATGATTGCGGACGTAATTTTGGTCATCTGGCCTATGAGGTAGATGACATTTACGCTGCCTGTCAAAAATTGATGGATGGCGGCGTTACCATCAATCGCCCGCCACGGGACGGCCGCATGGCCTTTGTGCGCTCTCCAGATAATATATCCATTGAGCTTCTCCAAAAGGGAGATGCTTTGGCTGCGGCCGAGCCTTGGGCCAGCATGGAAAATACAGGCGAGTGGTAAACAATTAAGGGAGCGGGTTTAAGCCCGTTTTCCAAGCATTTCTTTAAACAAGGTTATCGACCCTAAAATAGCGCCCAGTGTGATTAGCACACAGCCGATTGTCAAAGACCACGACAAAGCCGTTGCGCCAAACGCCACGAGAAGAAGGGTCGATAGCAGTGGTGACAAATAGGACAGAACACCAAGCCCCTGAATATCTCCTTTTTTGACCCCAATATCCCAGAGGAAAAAGGCAGCCCCAACCGGCCCTATACCGAGGCCTGCAACAGCAAGCCATGTGCCCAGTGATGTTGGCATAACAGTTTGCTCAAAAACCAAATGGCAAATGAAGGCAAGCACTGCAGTAACGCCGCAAAAGGATCCAATCACATTAGTAGAGACACCTGAAAATTTACGGCTAAGGACAGAATAACCTGACCAGATAAAGGCACAGATGAACGCCGCTGCATATCCTTGAGAATATTCCTCTGAAAGGTTCAAACTCTCCCCTTTTGTGATGAGGAGGCCAGCGCCAAATAAGCTGATCAAGGCGCCGACGGCATGAAACCATCTTAATTTCTCACCTGGTAAAAATGCCGAAAAAAGGACGATTAGAAGAGGCCAAAGATAGGCGATCAAACCAGCCTCTGCGGCAGGTGCATTCTTCAGCGCCATAAAATAGAAGAAATGATATCCAAACAGCCCGCACACACCAAGGGCCCAAAGCTTAACGGGAAGCCTGATAAAATCGACAATTTTATCCCCGGCGATAATCCATTTCAAAACAGCAAGGGAAAAGGCGACAAAAAACGTCATTGCCGTTAGCTGGAAGGGCGGAATACCGTCTGTATAAATGGTAAATAGAGCAAGAGTAGCCCATAGAAGAATAGCCGCTAAACCGGATAAATTTGCAGTTTTTTTGGAAATTGAAAGAGCACCGGATGCCATTAAGATCTACTCCATTACGATACCAAAATAATTGGAATGCTGACTGCATTCTATCGGCACCATAAACGAAGCAAAATTGGAGGGAAGCAGAAAAGCGAGAAGCCATGCGCCCAGGGGGATAAGCGGCATGCCTTCTCAACGTCGGTCAAAAAATTCTGACCTTAGTACATATGCTGACCACCATTGATGGACAGCGTGGAACCTGTAACAAAGCCCGCATCATCAGCAACAAGGAAACACACACCCCGTGCAATTTCACTGGCCTCTCCCAGCCTTCCAACTGGGATTTTAGCAACAATTTTCTGAAGAACATTTTCAGGGACAGCAGCAACCATATCTGTATTGATATAGCCCGGTGCAATAGCATTAACAGTTATGCCTTGCGCGGCTCCTTCTTGAGACATGGCTTTAGTAAAACCGTGAATGCCCGATTTTGCGGCAGCGTAGTTCACCTGACCATATTGACCGGCTTGACCATTAATGGATCCAATATTAACGACCCGGCCAAATTTATTGGCTCTCATGTCATCAATCGTTGCCTTACACATATTAAAACAGGATCCAAGATTGGTGTTTATCACTTCCTGCCAACTATTTTGATCCATACGATGAAGTGTGCCATCCCGCGTAATCCCGGCATTGTTCACAACAATTTCAATCGTTCCCAAATCCGATTTAACCTTGTCGACACCAGCCTGGCAGGCGTCAAAATCAGACACATCCCATTTGTAAGTAGGAATTCCCGTGCGCTCGGAAAATTCCTTCGCCCGCTCGTCGTTACCGCCATAATTGGCGGCAACTTTGTAGCCTTTGTCTTTCAACATGATGGAAATGGCTTCGCCAATTCCACGCGTTCCTCCCGTTACAATCGCTACTCTGCTCATATCCCTATTTCCTTGATCAATTTATTATTTGGTTATCTTTCTACACACATCGCTATTCCCATGCCGCCGCCGATACACAATGTTGCAAGACCTTTGCTTACATCGCGTTTTTCCATCTCGTGCAATAAAGTCACAAGAATCCGCGCACCAGAGGCACCAATGGGATGCCCAATTGCAATGGCACCGCCATTGACATTCACTTTATTCGTATCCCATCCTAGATCTTTATTCACAGCACAAGCCTGCGCCGCGAACGCTTCATTGGCTTCAACTAGGTCAAGATCAGCCGCAGTCCAGCCGGCTTTTTCCAAAGCCATTCGACTTGCAGGAATTGGGCCCGTTCCCATAAGGGAAGGATCAACCCCGCTTTGTGCCCAGGATACGATTTTCGCTAGTGGCTTTAATCCCCGCGCGAGCGCGTCTTCTTCGGACATCATGACAACAGCGGCAGCCCCGTCATTGATCCCTGAAGCGTTGCCTGCGGTCACCGTACCTTCTTCTTTTTTAAAAGCTGTCCGTAGTCCAGCTAACTTTTCAACTGTAGTCCCACCGCGAATATATTCATCATCGGAGACAACGATGTCACCTTTTCGCGTTGAAATAGTAACCGGTATGATTTCATCTTTAAAACGGCCAGCTTCTTGAGCTGCAGCTGCTTTTGCTTGTGATTTAGCCGCGAACTCATCTTGCATCTCACGTGTAATCTGCCACCCGGCTGCAACATTTTCGGCAGTAACACCCATGTGATATCCATGGAATGCATCCATCAATCCATCCGTCAGCATGGTATCAACAAATTCAAGGCCACCCATTTTTTGACCATTGCGTAAATGGGCGCAATGGGGTGCCATGCTCATGCTTTCTTGTCCGCCAGCAACGACGACCTTACTATCCCCGTTTGCAATCGCTTGAAAGCCCAACGCCACAGCGCGCAAACCCGACCCGCAAAGCATATTCACGCCCCAAGCGGGAACTTCTGCTGGAAGGCCCGCACCGATAGATGCTTGGCGCGCAGGGTTTTGACCCTCACCGGCCGATAAAATCTGCCCAAGAATCACCTCAGACACATCAGAAGCATCTGTTTTAGCCCGTTTAAGAGCTTCTTTTATCACAATTTCCCCAAGCTTATGTGCAGGCAAAGAAGACAAGCCGCCATTAAAGGATCCAACCGGTGTTCTCACAGCACTTGTAATTACGACGCTCATAGAATTTTCTCCTTATCGGTCACGCATTATAATAATAGTACAAAAAAATAGCGCAACACGTAATTAATGGTAAATATTTGCTAGCTATACGAAATAACGTTATACGTTCGCATATGCAACAATTTTATTGCAACTGCGATACCAAAAGCAACTTATCTCTTGATCCAATCAATCACATCTTGCCACAATCCGGTCTTGGCCCGACTGCCTGCTACCATGCCAATATGCCCAGAGGGCGGGTTGATAACCTTGGCATTTGGTATCTGTTCTGCAAGACCAAGTGCGGACCCCGGTGGTACAATCCGATCCGATGCCGGAACTGCAATTAACGTTGGGATCGTTAGGCTTTGAGGCCGAACAACATCGCCATTAATATGCCAGCTTCCTAAATAAGGACTATTTTCACCATACCAACCTTTGAAGCATTCCGCAGCCACATTTTTTACCAATGGAATACCGTCATTTAGCCAGTCTTCAAGAGCCACGAATTCTTCCGCACGGACACTGTCCATAGACAGATTATTAAACATTCGAAATTTATTCAGGCAGAGATTCGGATCAAGGCTTGCAAAAAAGGTCTGCAACAGGTCAACAGGCATTTCACCAAAGCCCTTTAGAACTGAATCCCAAGTCTCCTTTTGTGAAATCATGAATCGAGCCCCAGAGTTTAATCCATCATGAAAATTCCATGGTGACGCCAAGGCAATTAAGCTACTAATCTTTCCCTGTTGGATACTGGCTTGGGCAACAGCCAGTGTGCCACCCATGCAATATCCCAACAGATGAATGGGGGAAGATGGGTTTGCCTCCGCTAAATAATTGAGGGCAGGAAAAAGAATTTTATTAAAATAATCATCCAGAAAATACTCCCGCTCCTCAGCTCCCGGGGCTCCCCAATCCAGAAGATAGGGATGGATTCCAGCTTCTGCCAGACCATCAACGAAACTACGTCCCGCCTTTAAATCAAGTATATAAGCGCGATTAATCAAGGAGGGGACAATTAAAGCAATTGGCGCCCCCGCGGCAACACCCTTACCATAATCAAGCAACTGCGCGGCCCCACGCGACCAAAATATAGAGGATTGAGTTTCTTTACGCTTGTAAGGATGAGAATGGTATTTTTCAATCCCAGACATCATTTCTGATACAAGGGTTTGTCCCCGCTGCGCAAGCTCCGGTAAGAAGGCCTCGATCTCAAAGTCCTGCAATTGTTCTTGTATATTTTTCGCCTCAGACTTCAGTTCAGGGAGCCAAGGGTAGTGCCCACGTTTTGCAAGAGGAAGGGCCCCGAGCGAACTGGTGAGAGTGGCTGAAGCCAATCCAAGATGGAGCCCTAAAGGACGAGGTCCGATGCGCCGCCTCATTTGATCAGGTTGACCGCTCATCTATCACTCTTAATATCAGTTTTATCTCTGTTCAACCCATCTTCCGAGTCGGTGGATTGGAATTGAGCTGCGAGTTTTTCGCCTTCTGCCAATAGGTGAGCAAAGCCATCGTCTGGGGATTGCGCAAGAAGAGACACTTGTTTTTGCCAAAGATGGAAAAAAGCATCAGCTACTTCAGATATATTTGGCTTGTCAGACATGGAACCAATATAGACCCTCATCATCAATCAGACCAGCATATCTATAGGCAAACACACACCTTCAAATGATAATGATTGCCAAATCATAACTCGCATTGCACAATACCTTGTGTGGCGCTGCAATAAATTGGGTGGGATGTATTTTGACTGTGAAAAAAACCGAAGAAAAAGATCCGATTATCATCAAAAAGTATGCTAATCGCAGATTGTATAACACAGCCACATCTTCCTACGTGACTCTGGATCATTTAAGTAAAATGGTCAAAGAAGGGAATGACTTTGTTGTCTATGACGCTAAATCAGATGATGACATCACCCGCTCCGTCCTCACTCAAATTATTTTTGAGGAAGAAGCCAAAGGCCAAAACTTGCTTCCCATTAATTTCTTAAGGCAGTTAATCCGCTATTATGGCGATAGCTTGCAATCGGTTATTCCTGATTACCTTGATATGTCCATGCAGTCCTTTACCAGCAATCAGGACCAAATGCGGGAAGCTTTGCCGGAAAATGTGATGGGAAACCCCCTTTTCCGCCAGTTTGAGGAAATGGGCCGACAGAATATGGCTGTTTTTGGTCAAGCCATGAAAATGTTTACGCCCTCCGGTCTGGATGCAACACCTCCGGCAGATCAACCTGAAAAACCGGCCACTTCAGAGCCTTCAAATGACGCGACTGAGATGATGAAAGAGATGAAAAATCAGTTGGCAGAAATGCAACAAAAAATCGACGCGATTGGAAATAAAAAAGAAAATTAGATTTTTTTGCTCTAAAGGGTTGTAATTAGATCAGAGTATTGCTATTTGTTAATTTAGTTATGGTTAATATAAAAACCTCTTAACTTTTCGTTAGATTTTCCCCTGTAGAATAATTATGTTAAGATATACCTCCCATAGAAACATGGGCGCTGGTTTACAATTAACCGTACCAACAAAAACAGCAATTCTTGGCAAACAGGTTAATCGACTCTAATGCAACTGGCCCGCACAACATTATACTCAAGCATTATGCTAAACCCTTCTGCACTTGAGCAGAATGGCCGGGTAGAAATTGTGGATGAACGGCTTGAAGGCCGCCGTAGCCTTAGCAGGCGCAGCACGAACATCAGTGACCAACAGGAAGTATCGGCACGGCATAAAAGACAGTTTAGCGTCGGGACCGAAGCCCGAAGTCAAACGATTATCCCCGTTATCATTCAACAGGCAGCTAATACCCAAAAAGAATTAACGGGCATTCCGCAGCCACCGTTAGGTCA
>JAESSA010000048.1 GCA_016764355.1 Sneathiella sp.
GATTTCTCCGCAATGGTCCGTTTGCGCTATAACTTGTATCGCGGAGGGATCGACCTTGGTCGCCATCGTGAAGCAGTTGAACGCAGTGCAGAAAGCAAGCAACGCAAGATGCGGTTCGAACGTCTTGTAGAAGAAGAGATTAGGCAGAGTTGGAGCACGTTAGCGCGCTCTCAAGCTCGCTCAACGGCTATTGGTGACCAAGTGGTTGCAAATGGTCAGGTTGCTGCAACTTATCGTCAGGAATTCCAGATCGGTCAGCGTGACTTGTTGGATATGCTGGATGCAGATAACGAACTATTTAACTCCCGCACTTCTTTAGCAACTGTTGAATATGCGGTGCTGTTCGCAAAGTATCGTTTGGTCGCCACAATGGGCCGTTTGAACAATACGCTTGGAGTGACACTTCCTGCAGAAGCGTTGCCAAGCGATAACAGCTAAGAAATATTTGATCCAAAATAAAAAGCCGCGCATTTGTTTGCGCGGCTTTTTTGGTTTTTAACTATTCTGGAAGTGGACCATGCTTCTAGTTGGGTTTGTAGCGCCACCATCCATGTTCATTTACCGCATAGATTGGCCGGTAATGACGAATTCTCTTTGAGTCGACAACAAGTCCTATTTGATTATCAAGAATGACTTCTTTTTTACCAAATTTGACAGCGAGTATCGCGTGAGCAATTCTTAAATTCATGTCTTGCAATACGACGATCTTCATGTCTTTTGCATGCCAGCCTAATGCTCTCAGTGAAAAGTATTTAACAATGGCATAGTCTTCACAGTCGCCAAAGCGTGCGAAAAATTCCTTTGGTATTTCCCAGTAATCTTTTATTCCCCAATTTATAGGGTCAAGTATATACCGGAAACGATTTGTATAAGTATTGATCCGCTCCAGCTGGTACTTTTTAGGCTTTTCTTTAAGTTCTTCAATTAGCTCATTCCACTTTTTATAGGCACAAGCATTGAGACGCCCCGTTTCGCAGTTTCCGGGTTCGTTTTTGTATGTGTTGATGACATTTCGCCATTTGGGAAATGGCTTTAAACTGACATGTGGGTTTTCTTTAAAGCCGAAAATTCCAACAGCAGCTTGCGAGGGGGAGGCAGCCAATGCAAGCATGCCAACAATTACGGCAGTTGCAGGTAGAATTCTTCGCATGTATTTGTTTTTAATGTTCATTTACTAATCACTGCTATTTGCAATTCAAGCGACAGTTGCTAATAATAATTTTACTATGGGTATAAAATCATTAATAACTGTTAACAGTCTACATAATTGTTGATGACATTTTCGTCATTTCGGTAAAGGGTTGATTTAGTTTACTGATCGTAAATGCTTTCAGCCCATGGTTTAGTCGAAATTAGCAGGAAATTGGTATGGTTGATATCGAAGACGAGATAAATGTAAAGGGTAAGACCTATAGGACATTGTGGGTTGCTGGATTGCTTTTGGCTATCGTTATAATTGGGGGTGTTTGGGGAACCATCGCCTTTGTGGAGAAGCAAAGAGAGCGTGATGTTCGTAATTGGGAAATCAGACTCGGTATTGTTATAGATAGCCGTGTTTCCAGTGTCGAAAAGTGGTTGCTTGAGCAAAAAAATGCTGTCGCCTCTCTAGCTGAAAATACTTCCCTGCAAGTTTATCTGACGCAGCTCGTTCTTGAAACCGAGAATAATGGTAGCGAGATCTCAGAAGTGCCAGAAGCTGGCTATCTTATTAACCTTTTGAATAACCAAGCTGTCATTAGTGGATTTTGGGAACCGGAAGAGCCGGAAATTCGCGCAAATGTGACACGGCCGGGCAGGGCTGGGATCGCTCTTACCGATAAAACAGGAAAACTGTTGGTATCAAGTGGTAATATGCCGCCGATGAATCCTTCTATTCGAGCGGCAATGGCTGTCGCTGATGGAGGTGTTCCTGCCGTCATCGATTTATATGAAGGATTGGATGGGGAGCCCACGATGGGTTTTGTCTACCCCATTTTCGCTCTGCAAGAAGAAGAACAAGCAGACAATATCATTGGCTTCATTGTTGGCCTCCGAACTGTTAGAAAATCGCTTTTTCCGCATTTGATTCAGCCAGGAGATACCCTTCAAACAGCAGAGACCCTTCTTGTGCGCAAAAATGGCAAGCTGGTTGAATATCTATCGCCATTAGCGGATGGGACGAAGGCACTGAAACGCAAAATGAGCCTAGACGATGGATTGGCCGCAGCTTTTTCCATTGAAAATCCCGGACTATTTTCCAGACGTACAAATTACATGGGAGATGAAGTTCTTGTAACCGGGCGGGCTATAAGTGGTGCCCCTTGGTATCTTGTGCGAAACGTAACCGTACAAGAAGCTCTATCAGAATCAAAGAAACGTCTGAATTCCATGCTCGGGGTATTTTTGCTGCTGATTATCGGTGTTACTGGGACGATTATCGCGGTTTGGCGGCACGGTACTTCAATTAGAGCGGCAGAACTTGCAGCAAAATATAAGAAAACGGCCGAACATCTTCAAGAAAGTACGGAGTTTTTAAGGCTTGTTACTGATCAGCAGCCAACTGCAATTGCGGTTTTTGACGAAGACGACCGCTATACTTTTGCTAACAAACTTGCAGCGGAGGATGCGGAGCTTCCACAAGACGAAATATTGGGCCGTAAGATTTCCAGCGTAATGGACAAAAATGTTGTTGCTGATCTTAAAGGGTTGATTAGTTCCGCGCGGGAAGGGAAGACTATACAGTCAGAATTGATTGTTTTCCCAAACGAAGAACAGGAGCGCATCTTTAAAACTGATTTCATTCCCTTTAATAAAGGGAAGAATGAGAATGAGCAAGTTCTGGCCGTGTTCCAAGATGTAACGGATGTTATTGCAGAACGAGAGTTGCGGGAAAACGTTCTGCGGAGCCTTGTGTCTACATTGGTTGCGTTCTTGGATCGTCGCGATCCCTATTCAGCCCATCAATCTGTTCGGGTTGCTGAAGTCGCGGTGGCGATTGCCAAGGAATTGGATGCGTCAGAGAAAGTATCTCGGACAGTTGATATCACCGGAAACTTGATGAATCTTGGTAAAATTCTAGTGCCAACAGAAGTTTTGACAAAGGTCGGTAATTTATCAGATGCTGAAAAAGATATTGTTCGAGACAGTCTTTTTGCCAGTGCTGATTTGCTTGATGGCGTGAGATTTGATCTGCCGGTGGCTGAGGCATTGCGTCAACTCCAAGAGAACTGGGATGGCACAGGCCAGCCAAGAGGCTTGACTGGTACTGCAATTAGTGAGGCTGCACGGATTGTGTCTGTGGCAAATGCTTTTGTTGGTATGGTGAGCCCGAGAGCTTATCGCGGGGCAATTGATTTCAATAAGGCTGTCAGTATCTTGCTTGAAGGAGCAGATAAGCAATTTGATAGAAAGCCTATTAGTGCGCTCATAAATTATCTTGAAAACCATGGTGGCCGGGAACGGTGGCAGCATTTCTCAGATTTACCTGAGAATACTGACGCAAACTAGATGTTTTAAAGTAGAGGGCTTGCTTGAAGTGCGGCAGGTCCTGTCAGGATCAATTTTACAAGTTCGCTTTGCCGACTTGTGTCTGTCTTCCTGAATATTTGCCTGAGTTGAGAGCGTACAGTATGCATGCTTACGCCCCACTCCTCGGCAAGGTCATCAAGTTTATTGCCGTTAGTTAAGCCAAGTGCCAAACGTCCCTCGGCAGGTGTCAGTGCATATAATCTGCAAATTGTATCAATAGATAGCTCAATAGGCTCAATAGGATCTGAGACAAAAATGACAGCGCCTTTACCTGCAATCCCCGTTCCAATAGGCGCGAGCAATATTGTTAAAGGGGCGTCACTATTCTCTCGTGTGACAGTCATGGCAAAATCACTGTCGCCTTGTTTATCAGATGTGGGTGCCAGTGTGCTCGCCAGTAATTCGCCTAAATGTTTATTCTCGCTCGGAACAACGGCCCTGCAAATTCGATTTGAATCCAAAATTAACCCGTCTTTGCGATCTAGAAACCGCTTTGCCTTGTCGTTAAAGAACAAGACTTGAGATAGCTCCGTAACCAAAATAACGCCAAGTGGTAGGCGGTTCAGGACAGCAGTTGCAGATTCCAGGAGAGGGGATGCATCAGCAACAGGCTGTTGTCCACCTTGATGTCGTTCAATTGCATTGATAAGACTGCGCGAAATTGTGCTGCTGTTTAACTGACTTCGTAGCAGATAGTCTTGCGCCCCGTTTCTAATGGCGTACTGTCCTATCTGTGCCTCATCATCTGTTAGCAAAACGACAGGGACACTGGGAATCGCAACCCGCAAGTTTTTTAGAGTTTCAAAATCACTGTCACCCGTACAGTCTGCATCCAGAAGGATCACATCCGCATTTGCAGCGCTTTTTTGATTAATAATGGCATCTGCATCCGGAACATGCATCAGCTCTAGCTCAGGCTTGGCTACATTGGATAGTAACCAGTCGACTTGCTGGGCGTCGCCGTCCTTGTTGCCGATAAACAGGATTTTGGCTTTTAAAATCTCGTTCATCTACTTTGCAAACTCCAAAACTCTAATAAGTTTATACGCGACTTCTTTGAAGCCCTGTCAATTTGGTGTCGTCAAGCGCCAGTTATTTATTATTGCCGAACTACAGGTGGAATGGCCTTCGCCACATAATTGTATTTCGAATAAGGCGTGACAAGTAATATGTACTATCTTTATGTATAACTAGTATAACTAATCAGACAATGTTAACAAAATTGTTTCCTTTTTCTCAAACGATGAAAATAATTTTGTTTAATGTGTCTTATTAGCCATAAATACCAAAATTTGGCACAAGAGTTAATGACAAAGTATAGCTATATTTCATTCCACAAACCTTTCGGCGTGTTAAGCCAATTTACTAGCGAAGGAGGACATCCAAGTCTTGAGGGGTTTTCTCTGCCAAAAGGAGTATATGCGGCAGGACGACTGGATCGGGATAGTGAAGGCCTTTTGATACTCAGTAATGATGGCCCTTTTATCAAGCAATTGCTTGATCCAAAATTTGCTCATCCAAGAACCTATTATGTGCAAGTGGAGGGAGACCCGAAAAAAGACGATTTGAAAAGATTGTCCGAAGGACCCGTTATCCGTGGTTATAAAACCAAAAAATGCTCGGTTAAAAGAATGCTTCATGAGCCGGAATTGGAGATGCGCATTCCACCTGTTCGTTTCAGGCAATCAATCCCAACAACTTGGTTAGAGCTAACGTTGACTGAGGGTAAAAACAGACAAGTAAGGCGAATGGCTGCGGCTATTGGGTTTCCAACGCTACGCCTAGTTCGGGTGTCTATCGGAAAATTGCCGCTGGGGGATTTGCCGCAAGGGAGCTGGCAGGAAGTTGAGAGAGGGGACATCCTGCAGAGGTGATGGCTGTGTGGAGAGTGCAGAATGCCCCCATAAGGGATTAAATCCCTATTAGTGAGAGAAAAGGACGGGGGCGGTCATATGACCCAAAATTTCTTTTGTCGCTCCGCCTAGGATCATTTCTCTAATTCGGCTGTGCCCATAAGCACCCATGACAAGCATATCTGCACTCAAATCAACAAGTGAATCCAGAAGCGCATTTCCCACATCGACGTTTCGCCAATGACCAATCTTTACTTCGGCAGTGATGCCATGGCGCTCTAGATGCCTTAACGCGGCCTCGTTTTGATGGCTTTGATCGACCGTTGGGTTCACGCTTAATAGAGTTACTTTGCTTGCTTTTTTCATGAACGGTATTGCGCCTTTTAAAGCGCGAGACGCTTCCTTGGTATTATTCCAGCCCACAAGAATGTGAGAGCCAAATGTTTCGAATTTTCCGGCGTAGGGAACGGCTAGAATTGGACAGGGACAACCGATAACCATTTCATCCGCCAAATATAGATATTGAGCTGTGCTATCATCCTTCGGATCGACTTGACCAATGATGACTATATCGGCAGCCAATGCATGTTTGTTGATAACTTCTGCGGCGTACCCTTCTTCCTTTATGACGGTTACTGAAATATCCCGTTTTGCCGCTTCCTCTTTTAGTTTTGCACTTGCAGCACTCGCGTTATCAGCTTCAATGCCGCGTGTGCGCTCTATAAACTCTGGTGGGATATACCCCATAAAGGAGGTTGGAGGGGTCGCTGGGGTTACCACGTATAATGCCCTGATGTGGGCATTATATTCACCTGCAATATTCAGGGCAACATTAATGCGTACACTCAATCTTTCGTCATTAGTTAAATGAAGTAAAATGGTTTTCATGCTCATTTTTGGCCTCACATCAATTGTGTCTGTTTAAACAATAGATAGAATTATTTTGTAGAAATGAAATTGATTTTGAACAAGGACATCCAATTTTGTGATTTAAAATTCCTTGAATGTTTGCCCAAGGCTTTGCACATGATTTATAGATAATTATTATTTGAAAACCTCTTCTCAAACCTAGAATGCTGATTAAGGTAAAAATATGGATGCGTTAGAAGCTCTCACAACCCGTAAATCGACGGCACAATTGATAGATCCAGCACCAGAAGGTCAGGATTTGGAAAAGATTTTTTCTGCCGCTATCCGTGTTCCTGATCATGGGTGTTTGCGGCCTTGGCAATTTGTTATTTTTAAAGATGAGGCACGGGCAGAGCTTGGGCAGATTTTTTGTGGTGCGTTAGAGCTTAATGACCCAAATGCATCGGAGGCTGCTTTTGAAAAAGAATTGAAAAAACCCTATAGAGCCCCTTTAGTTATTGTGGTAATCGCCAAAGTGCAAGATCATCCTAAAGTGCCTATTGTGGAGCAAGTATTGTCAGCGGGGGCTGCCGCACAGAATATCATGATAAGTGCTCACGCTCTTGGATTTGCGGGTATCTGGCGGACAGGGGCTCCGTGTTATGATGATTTCGTACGAGAAAGGCTCGGGGCTACTGGAGAGGATCAAATTGTTGGTTTCTTATATCTAGGAACCGCAAAATCTTTTCCCCCCATGCCTGATGTTTCCATCGCTGATTACGTGATGGAATGGAAAGCGGCAAAAATATAACTTTTAAGAGAATTATTGTTATATTGAAAAGGTTGCAGTAACCGTATGGCATTTGATATGGTTACCGCCAATTAAGGGGCCACCTGGTCAATGGGTGACGTATATTTTGGAGCTATTTTGTGCTTAAACTAACTAAAAACCTTTTCTCCGTTGTTTTGTTGGCAGGTGTTTTCTCCTTTGGAGGCATCGCGGCCCATGATTTCTCATCTGCGTTCGCAGCTGAGAAAATACCCGTGGCAAAAGCCGCGGTGATCGATGTGAATCAGGTTTTAAATACGTCCCAGATCTGGAAAGATGCCGAAGTAAAAATGAAGGGGCGTGTTGCCGATGTTCAAAAGCTAATAAATGTCAAAAGGGATGCTTTGAAAGCTCAAGCTGACGAATTGAAGCGGCAGAAAACGATCTTGGCTCCAGACGTATTCCAGCAAAAAGCCAAAGCAATTGGTGCAGGCCAACGGGCGTTACAACGCGAGGCGCAAGTCTCCAACGCAAAGGTTCGCGAATTGCTGAACCAAGTTCGTGGTCGATTGAAGGGCGTGATTGTAAAAATTTCAGCTAAAGTTGCTTCTGAAAAGGGTATGAATATTGGGTTCGACCGTAATAACGTTATCTTCTTTGACGATGCAATGGATATTACAAACGAAGTTTTGAAACGCTTCAATGCCTCAAAAACGAAAGTTGAAATTACGGTCGATAAAAAGAAATAAATTAGAGACTGGATATAAGTTTCTGTTTTAAATCATCATCGCAAAAAGCGGCGTTTATACTGTTAAGCGTAATGTTGCGAAGCATTTGATCATCATAATCAAATGCTTTCGCGACTTTTTCGTATTCATTTCCAACAGAGGTCGCGAAAAAAGGAGGGTCGTCCGAACTTATTGTCGTGACGCAGCCTGCTTGCATCAATCGATTGAAGGGGTGTTCTTCATAATTTTTGTAAAGCCCTGTTGAAATATTACTTCCAGGACATATCTCCAACGGGATTTGACGAGACGCTAACTCTTCCACTAGAGCTGGGTCTTCAATTGCGCGAACACCATGTCCAATGCGTTGAACCGGCAGGTGGTTTAATGTATCTCGAATGCTCGATGGGCCGCCGAACTCTCCAGCATGGTTGGTCGTTGAAAACCCTGCTTCATGAACAAGATTGAAAGCCGGAGCAAAGTCTTTTGGATGAAACATCGCCTCATCCCCTCCCATACCAAAACCGACGACATAGGGGTGGGGGCTACTGACAAATTTGTCGGCTATTTTTAAAGCGCTTTGTGCCCCCAAATGACGGACACAGGTGACAATAATACGGGCTTCAATACCGAAATCTAGGCGTGCCTGATCGATGCCTGCTGCAATACCTTCCAGATGGTCTTCGTATGAAATCCCAGCAGTAGCAGCGTGATCGGGGGATGAAAATGTCTCCACATAGATGACGTCTTCTGCGGCACATCGTCTTAAATAATCATATGTGACAGCTTGATAGTCACTTTTTGATCTAATTGCAGCGGCGGCCTTATCGTAGCACTTTAGGAATTCCCAGAAATCTGTCCACAGGAATTCTCCGTCAGATTTGAAGGTAGTCGGGTCCAATTCAGCACCATTTTCTGCCGCTAATTTTTTGACAAGGGCAGGGGTTGCCGTTCCTTCCAAATGCACATGAAGTTCTGCTTTTTTTACCATTTTCTACTCCAAGAAAGACGTGCCATTTGTCAAAGGGGGAATGCTTAGATGAGATGCAATAGATTGACCGATATCAGCAAAACTCGATCTCTCTCCAATGTTTTTTGGGGGGGTGTTTTTACCGTAGCCAATAACCGGTACGACTTCGCGGGTGTGGTCTGAACCGGGCCAAGTAGGATCACAACCGTGATCTGCTGTCATAATAACTAAATCATCATCTTGGAGTAATTCAAGCAACTCTGGAAGCCTGTGGTCAAATTCTTCAAGAGCATTCGCATATCCGGCGACGTCTCTTCTGTGGCCATAGGATTGGTCAAAATCCACAAAATTAGTGAAAATAAGACTTCCCTCTGGTGCTGATTGAACGGCTTTTAAAGTGGCATCAAAAAGGGCCATATTGCCGTTGGCCTTTATTTCTTGTCCTGTTGATTGATGAGAGAAAATATCGCCAATCTTACCAATTGAAATCACTTGTCGGCTCTGTTTTGCCAGGCAATCTAGAAGGGTCGGCTCTGGTGGTGGAACAGCAAGATCTTTTCGATTAGCTGTTCTCTCATATTTACCATTAACAATGGCAAAGGGTCGGGCAATAACGCGGCCAATTTCAAGATCATCAACCAGTATCCTTGCCTCGTTGCAAAGATCGTACAAACGCTGTAAGCCGAAGCTTTCCTCATGGGCGGCGATTTGCAAGACACTGTCGGCGGAGGTGTAGAAAATGGGTTTGCCACTTTCAATATGCTCCGCTCCCAATCGTTCAATAATCTCTGTTCCTGACGCATGGCAATTACCTAGGATTCCCGGTAGGTTTCCTTTTTCGATCAAAGCATTGGTTAGGGATTGCGGAAAGCATGGTTCCGTTTTAGGGAAATAACCCCAATCAAATAAGACAGGAACGCCCGTCATTTCCCAATGGCCAGACGGGGTGTCTTTTCCTTTGCTCTGTTCTTGCGCATAACCATAGAGACCTGTTAATTTTGCGTTGCTTGCGGGTCTTCCAGTATTTGCGCTATGAGCTGCAAAGAGGCCTAGTTTTTTCAAGTTAGGTAATCTCAAAGGGCCACTTCGTTGGTCGTTATCCGCGTGTCCAGCTTCAGCTGCATCCAGAATATGGCCGAAAGTGTCCGCACCAACATCTCCAAAGAGAGCCGCGTCTTTAGCCTCCCCTAGTCCAAAACTATCTAGGACAAGTAATAATGCTCTGCTCATATGTCCTCCTTTGTCAAACGCTGACGAACAGTTGGGCCCGTAGTCACGGGTTCATTGACAATATTCAGGCAAGATAAAATCCGTTTTTCAGCGATATCGGCTTGTTTCTCCGTCCGGGCAATAATCGTCGCAACCGGGATTCTGGGGCCCACTTTTTCATTAATCCCTTTTATATCGATAAGCCCGACACCATAGTCAATGGGATCGCTAGCCTTATGACGACCGCCACCAAGATCCATGACGGCAACGCCCATTTCACGTACATTCATACTGCCTAAATATCCACGAGCGGGCGCAATCACATCTCGTCTTATGGGAGCGAAGGGTAAATGCTTGTCTGGATTAGTCATCAGATCATTAGGACCACCAAGGGCTGCAATCATCTGAGCAAATTTTTCAGCAGCCGTCCCACTGGATAACGCCCCTTTAACCGCAAGGGGAGCGGTCGTTACATCGGCAATTCCGGAAATCACAAGCATTTCGGAACAAAGGGCAACGACAATCTCTAGCAACCGTGGGTCCACATTTTTGCCCATTAAGAAATCAATGGTCTCCCGAACTTCTACGGCGTTTCCGGCGGTATGGCCCAACACTTGATTCATATCCGTTAGCAGGGATGTTGTGGGCATGCCCGCCCCATTGGCAACTGTCGTGATGCTTTTGGCAAGCGCCAACGCGTCAGTAAAATTTTCCTTAAAGGCACCGGAGCCGAATTTCACATCCATGACCAAGGCATCAAGGCCCGCGGCCAATTTTTTTGACAGGATGGAGGCGGTGATCAGCGAGATGCTCTCCACCGTGGCGGTGACATCCCGAATGGCATAAAATCTTTTATCTGCGGGTGCCAGATCAGAAGTCTGACCGATGATGGCACAACCAATATTCTTGACAACTTTGGTTAAAAGTTCGGCATCAGGTGCCATGTTATAACCGGCAATGCTCTCCAGCTTGTCTAAAGTGCCGCCTGTATGACCAAGGCCCCGACCTGATATCATGGGGACCGCGCCGCCGCAGGCTGCGACAATTGGGGCCAGCATCAAGCTTACCTTGTCACCAACGCCCCCTGTCGAATGTTTGTCGACGACAGGGCGGTTCAAGCCAGCTTTTGACCAATCCATTATATTTCCAGAATTGACCATGGCGGTAGTAAGCCAGACACGTTCATCCATGGACATATCGCGGAAGTACACAGCCATAGCAAAGGCGGCAATTTGCCCTTCGGACACGGTGTTATCCGTGATTCCCCTTACCATGAACTGGATCTCTGGTTTGGTTAAGGCGATACCATTCCGTTTTTTCCGGATGATCTCTTGAGGGAAAAAATCAGCAGTCATAATAAGACCTATTCCCCGTAAGGGATCCAAATGTTTTTGATCTGGGTTGCGTGGCGTAAATATTCGACGCCTTCACATTGTGTGCTATCAAACCAATCTCGTTTTTTACCGTGGTTGGTCCATGTCCGCTTCATATTGCCAGCAGATGAGAGCTCCACAAGCTTGCAACCCTCTTCATCGCCTACATACCAGATAGATTTGACATCATCATGTTCGGCAAGGGTCTTGACCATTTCAGCGCGCAAGCCTGTCACAATATTAAACGCACCAGCCGGCAAGTCAGATGTATCCAGAATTTGATAAAAATCAGTGGCACTTAACGGGTGACGCTCTGATGGTATAAGAACAATACGGTTCCCCATGGATAAAGCAGGTCCTGCCAGTGAAATCATGGACAGTAGCGGGTTCTCGTCCGGACAGACGATACCAATTGTGCCAATGGCCTCCTTCATGGCGAGGGTAACCCCACGCATGGGGGGATTATGGACACGGCTTTCATATTTATCCGCCCAAGCACCATAACTAAACAAACGCTGGACTGACATATCGACTTCATCCATTGCTTTTTTTGCAGTGACGCCGGTTGTCTCGATCAACCGTTTTGCAAATTCGTCGCGTCTGGCGTCAAGGTTTTCCGCCATATAGTACAGAACTTGCGCTCTGTTATGAGCAGAAGTATTTGTCCAGCCGGGATTTTTACGTGCGGCTTCAACAGCGTTTCTAATGTCTTTCCTGTTGCCACGGCCCACTTCAGAAATTTTGTCACCTTTGACGGATAAAACACTCAGGCTATAGGCGCTATCAGGGCGTGCCTGCTTCCCGCCTACGTAATTTTTGGCAGTTCGGTCAATCGCGGTAAGAGGTGATAAGGGCGTAGCACCAGTTTCGTTCAAAGGAGCCAAAGGCTTATAAGTGGCTAGTTTCGCTTCAAATTTTGGGCGAAGAACTTCCATCATTCCTTCATGGCCGCCTTCACGGCCAAAGCCGGATTCTTTGGTGCCGCCAAAGCCGCATGCAGAATCAAACTGGTTTATGGAATTAATCCAAACCACACCACAATCAAGTTTGGGCGCTATATCCAAGGCTAGATTGATATTCTCACTCCAAACAGAAGCTGCAAGCCCATATCGTGTGTTGTTTGCAATTTGGACTGCCTCTCCCGGTGTTCGAAAACTCATGGCGACAACAACAGGACCAAAAATCTCTTCCTGAGCGATGGTTGCTGCTGGGGACACGTTTGTGAATAAGGTGGGAGGATAGAAACAGCCGTCTTTTGGGACCGCCCAACTAGGTTGCCACATGTGCGCCCCTTCATCACAGCCCTGTTTGACAAGGTCTTCGATGGTTTTAAGCTGAACAGGGGCCACAATCGCGCCCATATCGATGCATTTGTCCAATGGATCACCAAGACGCAGTTTTTCCATGCGCGCACGAAGCTTGGTGATAAATTTATCTTCAATGCCTTCTTGAATTAATAGGCGAGAGCCCGCGCAGCATACTTGTCCTTGATTAAACCAGATGGCATCCACTACACCTTCAATTGCGCTATCAATATCCGCATCTTCAAAAACAATGAAGGGGGATTTTCCGCCCAACTCTAATGTCAGATGTTTCCCTGATCCCGCGGTTTGCTTTCGAATTTTGCGGCCCACTTCCGTAGATCCGGTAAAGGCAATTTTATTAACGTCATCATGACCGACAATTGCCTCCCCAGTTTGACCATGACCTGTGACGATATTAATCACGCCGTCAGGGATACCCGCTTGCTTACATATCTCAGCAAAACATAAAGCCGTTAGCGACGTAAATTCAGCGGGTTTCAGGACAACAGTGTTTCCAGCGGCAATGGCGGGAGCAATTTTCCAGGCGAGCATCAAAAGGGGGAAGTTCCAAGGAATAATCTGTCCAATGACACCCATGGGTTCATAGTTAGAAAATTCGCTGTCCTGCAGCTGTGCCCAGCCTGCATGATGGTAAAAATGACGGGCAACCTGCGGGATATCAATATCCCGTGTTTCGCGAACTGCTTTGCCGTTATCCATGGTCTCCAATACAGCTAGAATTCGTGAATTTCTCTGGATAGCACGGGCTAGAGCATAAAGGTGACGTGCACGGCCATGACCGCCCAGTTTCTCCCAACCTTTTTGCGCTTTTCTCGCGGCGAGAACTGCCGCATTTACATCGGCAGTATCAGCATCAGCGATGCGCGCCAATTTTTCAGCGGTTGCCGGGTTAATTGTGTTAAAATGGGTTTGCGATTTGGGTGCAACCCATTTGCCGCCAATAAACAGATCAAACTGGCCTTTGTGGGCCGCAATCCATTCAAGGGCTAAATCATTGCTTTCGGGTGCTGGACCGTATTCCATGGTATCAAAAATCTCTGCAATGCTCATTTCATCTTCCTTAACTCATGGGATGACGGAAATCGGCCGAATATCGTCCGGTTACAAAATGTTCGAGTTGGCGCTCAATATCTCCAAGGAGGCTGGAGGCACCAATTCTAAACAGGTCAGGTTGAAGCCAGTCATTCCCCAGCTCCTCCTTCATTAAAGTCTGGTAAGACAGAATATCCTTAGCGGCACTGATACCGCCGGCAGGTTTATAGCCGATTTTAAAGCCGGTCATCTCTTCATAGGCCCGTATTGCTCGGATCATGACAAGGCTTACAGGAAGGGTCGCGTTTACACTTTCTTTTCCCGTCGACGTCTTAATGAAATCGGCACCGGCCATCATCGCAATCATACTGGTTTTTGCCACATTCCGCAGGGTAACCAATTCCCCTGTTCCAAGGATGGTTTTAAGATGAGCATCCCCGCAGGCTTCGCGAAACGTCTTAATCTCATCGTAAAGGGCCTTCCAGTTTCCGGTGAGCACATGGCCGCGGGTGATGACAATATCTATCTCACTCGCGCCGGCGGCAACAGATGCTTCAATTTCTTTTACCCGAAGTTCAAACGGGCTTAAACCCGCAGGGAAGCCCGTTGATACAGCTGCTACTGGAATGTTAGAGCCATCCAACGCTTCGACGGCAGTCTCAACCATCGTGTGGTAAACACAAACGGCACCGGTTGTTAAATTACGGTCGCCCATTCCTAATGTATTCAAAATATCTTGTCGCACGGGTTGGCGTGCTTTTGCACAAAGGCGTTTAACGCGGCCCGCTGTATCATCACCGCTTAACGTCGTGAGATCGATACAGGATATGGCCTTTAACAGCCAGGCGGCTTGATGTTGTTTTTTAACAGTTCTGCGGCCGCCAAGACTGCTCGCGCGTCGTTCTACTGCACTTAGATTAACATGTATATCTTCTACCGCATCGATACCGAAGGGCAGACCTGGATTACGTGCGTGACCATGATCGGTACGGTCCAGTATACTAACTGTTGCCATTTTTATCCTCCTTCAAATGAGCTTTTAGAAGCTGCCGTTTCAGAGTTTCCAAAAATACGGTGACTAGTTTTTCAAGGTCCTCTGCCGCGAGTTTGGCGCATTCCAAGGTTTGTTCGTGACTAAGCTTTGTTTTACTTAAGCCCGCAACAAGATTGGTAATGTTCGAAATTGCGGCCACGCGTAGGCCACAATGACGGGCAACGAGAACCTCTGGTACGGTGGACATTCCAACGGCATCAGCCCCTAAAATTCTGAAGGCATTTATTTCGGCTGGGGTTTCAAAGTTTGGCCCTAAATAATGCAGGTAAACACCTTCTGTAACGTCAATTTTCAGGCTCTTGGCCACGGCTTTTAAATGTTCGATCAGAATTGGATCGTAGGCTTCTTCCATAGAGAAAAAGCGAGGGCCAAAGGTATCGTCATTTTCACCGATAAGCGGATTACGACTTGTAAAGTTAATATGGTC
>JAESSA010000049.1 GCA_016764355.1 Sneathiella sp.
TAAATTTTGATATCTCAGAGGTGGTTCCACTCTTGAAAAGTCTTGTCCCTAAAAATGATGACTCTTCTTTTCTGTCGCTATTCGCATCCCACCCAGATATGGAAGGGCGAATTTCTAGGCTCGTGGAGATGGGCGCTACCGGGGACGGGAGCCCGCTGACTGATACCGAGTGGTTGTCTCTTAAAAATATATGTAAGGGGACTATTTAGTCTCCGCTTTAGGCTTGATGCCGCGACCTTTACCAATTGCTTTGTCCCCAAATTTGGCACGGACTGCATCAATAGCGCTCTCCACCTCTTTATACTTGGTGCCTTTGATATTCAGAAGATCGGGAATGTCAGCATCTTTGATATCTCCAAAGCTGCTAATGCCAACACCAATCAGTCGAAAATTTTTGTTTGGGGCGACTTTCTCCAAAAGAGGTTTAATTTCTTGGTACAATGTTTCTGCAAGCACCGTTGGTTGATCCAATGTATGGCTTCTTGTTAAAGTTTGAAAATTTCCAGTTTTCAGTTTTAAGGTGATTGTCTTCCCTGCTTTCCCCGATTTTTTGAGGCGAATGGAGACTTTTTCACAAAGGGGCCATAGGCGTGCAAGTAAAATGTTCAAATCCGAAATGTCGGTACTGAAAGTTGTCTCTGCTGAGATGCTTTTTGCCTTCTGATTAGCTTGCACAGTTCGACTGTCTTGGCCCCGTGAAAAATTGAATAGCCGAGATCCCATTAGGCCATAACGGGCAACCAGATCTGTTTCTTCACGATGCTGTAATTGGCCGATTGTTGTAATGCCATCACCGGCTAATTTTTTATTCAAGGCTTTGCCCACACCCCAAATGTCACTGACGGGCCTGCCAAACAGAAATTTTTGAGCTTCTTCCCGCCCAATAACTGCAAAACCATCTGGTTTATCTAAATCGGACGCAAGTTTTGCCAATGATTTATTATAGCTGAGGCCAATGGAGACAGTTATCCCGATTGTTTTTTTAATTTCTGACGCAAGCCAAGCCATGGATTGAGCCGGGGTTCGGCCATGCAATTTCTGAGTTCCAGACAAATCCAGAAAAGCTTCATCTAGAGAGAGAGGTTCAACGGCGGGCGTCAATTTGGCAAATAACGTGTGTATTTCTTTGCTGACGCTTGAATAAACAGCCATGCGCGGCTGTACGATGACGCCATCGGGGCATAATTTTTTAGCGGTAAAGAGCGGCATAGCAGATCGAACACCAGACATTCTGGCAATATAACAGCAAGTGCTTACAACACTCCGCGGCCCGTCATGGGCTACAATGACGGCTTTATCTTGTAATTGCGGATTATCTCGTTTCTCAACGGATGCATAAAAGGCATCGCAGTCCATATGAGCAAGGCATAAGCTATCCAATTCAGGGTGTCGTAGAATTTTGGGGGATCGGCAAAAGGGGCATCGAGTGATCCTGATGAGCCCCTCTTTCTGTACTTTCTTGAGGCAATTACGGCAAATTGCTGTCATGTGGGCCACAACCAAGCAGCCCCGCGAACTCCTGAAGAATCCCCATGTTTAGCCTTTACGAAAGACGTCTCTATCTCGTCTGAAAAAGCATATTCTTGCCAAAGCTTTGGGACATTTTCATATATGCCGGACAAGTTTGATAAGCCGCCACCGCAGACAATGATATCAGGGTCGATGATATTTATGATGCTGGTCAGAGATTTGGCCAAGCGACGTTCAAAACTTGCAAGGGTTCGACGCGCCGCTTCATCACCGGATGCGGCTAAGGATGCGATTTCCATCGCTGTGGGGCCGATTGCGCCGACTGCATTATGGGATTTGCTTAATCCGGGGCCCGATAGAAAAGTCTCGATACAGCCCTTCTTACCGCAATAACAATCTGGCCCGGGTCTTTCATTCTGGTTTGCCCAAGGAAGGGGAGTATGACCCCACTCCCCGGCAATAGCATTCGCCCCAACAAGAACTTTTCCATTTACAACGATGCCGCCGCCAACGCCTGTTCCCAGAATAATCCCAAAGACCACATCCGCACCTTTTGCGGCGCCATCGACGGCTTCGGACAAAGCAAAGCAATTGGCATCATTCCCCAATATGACTGGGCGGTTTAGCAAATTCTCCAAATCCGCTTGAAGGGGGTGGCCGTTTAGTTCTGTTGTATTGGCATTTTTTGCAAGTCCACTTTTTGGGGAGATCGCACCGGGAATGCCAATGCCAACAGACCCTTGCTCACCAATACTTGTTTCTGCTTCATTGACTAAAAACGCGATATTTTTACAAATATTCTGGTAATCGCCTCGCGGGGTTGAATTGCGCTTGCGGTACATTTCCTCGCCTTTATCAGAAAGCGCAATTATCTCTGTTTTTGTTCCGCCCAGATCGACCCCAATTCGCATTTTATATACCCTTATTCAGAATGAATTGAATATGATCATGGATTTCAGGCCAACTATCAAGACGGACACTGCTATGTTCAGCAGGCCCAAGAAGGCTTGCTAGCCGTTTATCCGCAATAAAATGAACGCGTTCTACATGATTGGCATGTTTACTGACAGAGCTATGGTTCATCGGAATATCATCGATGAAAAAGACAGGACATTTCATGCCTTGAGCTAGGTGTTTAACGACTTGCCCTTTTGATCCAATATTGGCAATCAAGGGAAAGTCCATGCCATTTTTCCGTAAGCTCTCTCGTCTTAATCCCGCAAATTTGGGAGGGACATTACTGAGCACAACAATTTGTGCATTTTTACTCAAAAGCTCCAAATGCTCTGCGGCACCCGGGGCTGCAGGAAGGGTATGGCAGTGTTCTTCAAAAAACTGGTTAAGAAGAGTTGGTATTTGTTCTTTGTCCACCGGTTCTTTATCTTTTTTGTGTCGGATATTTCCATGCAGTGCAAAAGAGGACCAGTCAAAGAACATATCTTGTTGTTCAAGGAAAACCTCTAGGCCTTCCATGAAATGGAACAAGACTTCATCCGCATCTGTAATGATTAACGGGCGATCGGGTTGGATGGTGATAGCGGCCAGCTGCGGTAAAACATCCTCGTGGATTTGGGAACTCATTCTTTTAATACTCCAGGCTCGATCCGGGGAAGAAAGGCCGTATTTTTGCGGGGATCGTGGGGTCTATGTTTTGAGCCTCACAAAATTCCAGTAAAATTTTTTCATGCATTAACAAGAAGTCCAGAACGCCTGCTAAAATGTCCAAATTGTCGTTGAGGGATGAAAAATCTGTTATCGACAATCCAGTTTCATTCATAAGCCAAGACATGTAATTTTCATCACCGGCTAGAAAGGCAACGGCCTTAATAGCTGTAATTTCTGCAAATTCTTTATTCATTTTGTGCTATTAGACTCTTTGTTAGTAACAGAATGTTAAACATATTTCTGTCTAGTGTGTGATGATATTGTCATTATAAACAAAATTTTTTGTGTTTCGAGCCTTTCAGAATAAGAGATGCAAAAATTTTGAGATAAATTTGACATAAGAATTAAGGGTGAAGAATTCTCGCGCCAACAACAAATATAAGGCGACCTGTGATATGAACGCGGTGCTTAAAAAAACAGTACTTATTGTAGAAGATAACGAACTGAACATGAAGTTGTTTCATGACCTTCTGGAAGCGCATGGTTATGCGACTTTGCAAACAAAGGATGGTATGCAAGCACTTTCTATGGCACGAGAACATAAGCCAGACTTAATTTTGATGGATATTCAGTTGCCTGAAGTTTCCGGGTTGGAAGTCACTAAATGGATTAAAGAAGATGAAAATCTGAAATCGATTCCTGTTGTGGCTGTTACTGCCTTTGCAATGAAGGGCGACGAAGAAAAAATTCGGGAAGGCGGCTGTGAAGCGTATGTTGCCAAGCCTATTTCAGTAGAGAACTTTATCAAGACTGTTAGCAGCTTTTTAGATTAGAAAAAATGTCAGCAAGAATACTTGTCGTAGATGACGTCATCCCAAACGTAAAAATTCTAGAGGCGAAACTTACGGTTGAGTATTATGATGTTATTACCGCCTATAATGGACCCGACGCCTTAGATCTCGCGAGAGAGAAGTCCCCTGACCTGATTCTGTTAGATGTCATGATGCCGCAAATGGATGGGTTTGAGGTATGCCAAAGGCTAAAAAAAGACCCTAAAACAGCTCATATCCCCGTTGTCATGGTGACTGCCCTTAGCGAAACCGCAGACCGGGTTCAAGGCCTTGAATCCGGTGCCGATGATTTCCTGACCAAACCTGTCGATGATGTTGCCCTTTTTGCACGCGTAAAATCCCTGCTTCGCTTGAAGATGATGATGGATGAGTTCCGATTGCGAGAAGAAACAAGCCAGGATCTTGGTGTATTAAGTTCAGAAGACGAAGAAAGCTTTATCGGGCAGCGAGGACGCATTCTTGTTATTGATGATAACGACTTTTCGTCGAAGCAATTACGCCAGGTATACGAAGTCGATTATGATGTAACTATCGAAGGCAATCTAGAAGAAGCACAAGTTCTGGCTCGTGGCGGTGACTTTGATCTTGCTGTTGTTAGTATGAATGTCACTAGTTTTGATCCACTCCGGTTTTGTTCTCGTATTCGAACATTTGAAGAAACACGCCAGCTTCCTATTCTGACCTTGGTAGAGGATTCGGATACGGATAGGCTCGTTAAGGGGCTTGAGCTCGGCGTTAATGATTATGTCATGCGTCCTATTGATAATAATGAACTTATCGTTCGGACAAGAACGCAGGTTCTGCGTAAGAAATATCAGGATCGCTTGCGGCATAACTACCATAGAAGTATGGAGCTGGCCGTAACCGATGGATTAACAGGGCTTTATAACCGCCGGTATATGTCTAATCATTTGGAAACATTGCTGGTGAAAACTCAAACAGATATTAAGCCTGTTTCTGTTTTAATCATGGATATCGATTTTTTCAAAAATGTGAACGACACCTACGGTCATGATGTCGGTGATGATGTGCTTAAATCCTTCTCCAGTCGCATTGGAAAGAGTGTACGCGGTATTGACCTTGCCTGCCGGTACGGTGGGGAGGAGTTTGTCGTTGTTATGCCTGATACGGATCTTGCAGTCGCCTCAGGTGTGGCCGAGCGGCTTCGTCGGTCCATATCCGAGAATCCTTTCTCAGTATCTAGTGGTGCTAACAGCTTGGAAATCACCTGCTCTATAGGCGTAACGACATCAATGGCGGGCGATAAGATGGATAGTATATTGAAGCGTGCTGATGAGGCTTTGTATCAAGCGAAGCGCGACGGTCGTAACCGAGTGGTGACAACGGCCCCGTGACTAAAGCACTCCTTCTGTAACGCTTCCAAGAGATCTTTAAGTCTAAATTATCTCAAAAAGCAAAACCCCGGCAATTGCCAGGGTTTTTTAATTCAGTGCCGCTTTAAGCGATCAACAAGTCAAAATCTTATTTGATTTTGGCTTCTTTGAATTCTACATGCTTGCGTACAACTGGGTCATACTTACGTAGAACCATTTTTTCAGTAAGCGTGCGTGGATTTTTCTTGGTTACGTAGTAGAAACCTGTACCAGCGCTGCTTACCAGCTTGATTTTCAATGTGGTTGGCTTAGCCATGTCTCAAACTCCGTCTTTCGCCTGCTACAGTGCAGAAGAATTAATATTGAAGCCCGGAAAATACGGATTTAATCGCCCAAGTCAAGTGCTTCGAGCATATTTTCCTAAGCTTTTCTCAAAGAGGTCTTTTCTTTGTGAATTTTATGGGCTTGATGGGCCGCGATTAAAACGAAAAGAAAGCAAATAAAGGCAAAGGATAAAGGCATTCCATGAGGCTCAATTACTTCCATGGCAACTCCGGCAGAGGACGGCCCTATAAGGCTTCCAAGGCCCCAGAGCACGCCTGCGGCTGCATTCGCTGTTACAAGCTCAGCCCCTTTGAATGTCTGGCCCATCATTACCAATGCCAAAGTATAGGTGCCAACGACGGCACCTCCCCAAATGACAAGCATCGGCCATAGAAGTATGGGGATATTTATAACGATGGGGAGTAGGAGGGCCCCAGCCAGACCTATGAGGCCGCAAATAAGAATCACTTTTTCCCGTTGCATTCGATCTGCAAGCCATCCTATGGGAAATTGCAAGGCAATGTTTCCTGCCAGTAACAGGCTGGACATAAGAACAGCCGTATTTTCTGTCATTCCATTTTTAACCCCATAAACGGGGAGCAAAGTAAGAATAGATCCGTCAAAGAAAGCAACCAATAGAATGGCCGCGCAAATAAGGGGGGCAATTTTTACAAATGTTAAGATGGAAAACTGGCTGTGACCGGATAAATTGGGGAATGTATCGCGGGCAAAATAGAAGAATATGCCTGCAGAAGAAATAATAAGGCCTGAGACGATAAAAGGCACGGCGCCTTCTGTTCCTAGTATATTGATCAAGACAGGCCCTAGGGCAAACCCACAAGTCATGGAAGAGATATAAATGGCAACCGTACGACCCCGGTTCTTGTCATCTGCAATCTGATTAAGCCAAGTTTCACTGATAAGAAAAAGAATGGCGATAGCGAAGCCAATTGCGAGCCTGAGTGCGAATATAAAAATCAGATTATCACTAAGGGCAAGTGCGATGATTGAGACGCTGCTAAGAACCAGAGCGCTCCATAACATGCACCCTGTTCCAAAATATCGCGTAAGCGATGGGATGAAGGGGGAGGCGATGAGAAAAGCGATTGCGGGCATGGCGCCCATAAGACCGATAATATCACTCCCGATCTCTCTTCTCTCCAAGGAAAGGGAGATGAGAGGGATTGAGAGGCTCAAAGACATTGCCATCACCGTAACCGCAGCAATAATGGCAATGATTGCCCTTTTTTGCGGATCAAATATTCCGTTCAATTTTATTACCTTCGAATAAAAGCTTTTCCATTGCGGTAGGTAAATAAAGGAATTTCCAACGTCTCCGCGGTTTTCCCTGCCAATATTTCACGAACTTCTTCTAGGACAAACTCCGTGACATCAACAACCTGCATCGTTAGTGCTTGGTCAAGAGTTACCCAACGTAGGTCAATAAGCTCCCCAGAGCCCCCTAGTGTGCCTTTAGCATGTTTGGCATCCACCATCATGAAACGGGCATCAAATCGGATAGGGTTATGGCTGGGTGTGATGGCACGAACAATATAAGTTAAGGGGGACAAGTCGGCTTGTAATTTCCCGTGAACCACATTCCCGATTATAAGACCCGTCTCCTCATAGGTTTCTCTAATGGCGGCGGTGGCTAAAGCGCGGCCCATATCTCCGGGCTTGGAGAGCCGCGTCAAAACGTCAGGTTTCAGGTCTTTGCTATAAGAGGCATCAAAATCTTCATCATCGACGCGCCCACCGGGGAAAACATAAACATCGGGCAGGAAACGATGACCCTTTGCCCTTTTCCCCATCAACACATAATATTCCGTGCCTCGTTTTTCATAGAGGACCAGACTTGCCGCATGCCTAGGTTTTACGGGCTTCGTAGCCACTGAAATATTATTCATTCGGTTGTAAAAAGTCGTTTGCCGCCGACCATCTTAAACAGTTTGACGGGGCGATCCGCATTGGGGGCGGGGAGGGCTCCCAAATATTCTTTTACTTGGGTGAGGATGTATTCAGTGATCAGTGGGATATCCAGCTCTAACGCCTCTTCAATGGTGACCCATTTCATATCCAGCAATTCACCAGAACCTTTAAGCGTCCCTGCGATATTTGCACCATCCAGTACAAAGAAACGGGTGTTGAAGCGTTTCTTCCGCATGGGCGGCGTAACGGCGCGCGCAATATAGTCCAGCGTGGACAGGTCGGGACCGCAAGTGGCTGTCCCAAATTGATTCCATACGTCTAGTTTTGATTTCCTGGGTCGATCATAGGACGCCGCAATTAAAAGGCCTGTTTCTTCAAATGTTTCTCTAATGGCTGCGATCGCAAGAGCGCGTGCGCGGGAAGGTTTGCAGCCACCGCGGCACAAACGGACCATGACGTCGTCTCTCAGGTCTTTGGCGGGGGGGACGCGGGCGTCACCGGCATCCACACGACCACCCGGAAAAACATAGGTATTGGGCATAAAGCTGTGTCGGCTGCTTCGTTCCCCCATTAAAATTTCTGTCCGATCACCGATCGTGCGGTAAATAACGATGGTGGAGGCATCTTTTGGGCGGGGGGCTTTTGTTGTCGAGCTACGGTTTTCCGCGACGCTTCGTTTATTGCTTTTTTCCATGAACAGGGATCCTTTTGCTTTTCCCTAAACATGCCTGCAATGGTGCCGCAAGTCCAGTGCGGCACTAAAAATTACTACCAATCAGTCAATCTGCTGATTGGAATAACCTTTCCCTTCGTCATTGAAGCCATGCATCTTTTTTGCCCATTGAAGGCCAATCAGGGCCCCTTTTATATGGGGCAGCAGTAGAATTGCAGCAATGAGGGAACCGGGGAGCCATATGATCATTTGCACCCATGTTTCAGGGCTATAAGCTTTCTCCACAATCAAAAGGCCAGAGACGGCAAAGTGAAGTACGATCATCATTGTAAAGTAGGGCGGCGCATCATCAGCGCGCTGATGGAAAAACTCTAAACCGCATTGGCTGCAAGTGTGGTTTACTTTAATGTAGCCGTTAAATAGATGGCCTTTTCCACAATCCGGGCATCGACGCCTAAGCCCTTTTAAAACGGCTGCTTTTAACGGGCGCTCCGTGCTGTCATTGCTCATAATTTATCCATCGCCAATTTCTATGTTGATCAGAATGTAGCAATAAATATTTGGAATTGGGTTAAAATCAATGCTCTGCGACACTCTGCCGCAGAATACATTGATCAAAATAAAATAGTTATAATTTACTCTTTTGCTTTTCTAGCAAGGGCTCTTTTCTTGCCCTTTGGCATGGTTCTCTTCTTCTTTGGACGCGCATTTTTCTCGCCCCTGGTTGGCTTGGTATTGGCCCTACGGCGTCTACTCGCCCGGGCGTCATAGGACGAGCCTCCCGTGCCATCTTCAATGGACACGATCATGCTGCCTGTTGCGATGTTCACTTCGCGTAACTTAACGGCTAAACGTTCCGCCAGTCGATAGGTTACGCCGGTTCTTTCGCCAATCAATTTGTGCTTCTTTTCATCGAAAACAAAAAAGTCATGGCCCAAAGTGGATATTGGGGCGAAGGCATCCGCGCCCGTATCATCCAGCGCGAAAAATAAGCCTGCGCGGGTAACACCTGTAATCTTTGCCTGAAAAATTTCGTCCACTTTATTGGAAAGGAAAACAGCGGTGAAGCGATCCATGGTTTGCCGTTCGGCAAGCATAGCGCGGCGTTCCAGTCCAGAGATCTTCTCCCCGATTTCAACAAATGAATCTGCGTCATTCTCATGCAGCCCGTCTTTGCCAAATCCCAGCGTTGATATAAGGCTACGATGGACAAGCAAATCTGCATACCGTCGGATTGGCGAGGTGAAATGACCATAGTTTTTCAAGTTCAAGCCGAAATGATGCCTGTTGTCTGGGCTGTAGACGGCTTGAGATTGTGACCTTAATACAAGGGTACTGATAAGTTCCTTATCGGTGTCTGTTGTGGAATGGGCCAATATTTGATTAAAAGCAGATGTTTTGAGAACTTGCCCTTTAGCAAAGCTGATATTCATTTCAGCCAAAACTTCACGAAGGCCTTCCAGTTTTTCACGATCAGGTTCTTCATGAACGCGGAACATGCAGGGAGCCCGTTTCTTTGTGAGTGTTTCAGCCGCGCATACATTTGCCTGAATCATAAATTCTTCGATCAGCAAATGGGCGGTGAAACGCGTCTTCTTGTGAACGGCTTTAATAAAGCCATCCTCATTGAGCTCGATTTTACGTTCTGGTAATTCCAGATTTAACGGCTGCCGGATCTCTTTTGCGATTTTAAGAGCCTCGTAGGCAGCAAAGAGTGGCTTAATGACATCCTGCACCAAAGGTTCTGTTTGCGCGTCCGGGTGGCCGTCTGCGGCATCCTGAGCCTGCCTGTAAGTCAAAGAGGCAACTGAGTTGATCAGCCCCCGCATAAATTTGTGCCGGATCTTTTTACCCTGAGCATCAAACCACATGTGAACGGCCATAACGGGCCGATCTACTTTTTCATGGAGAGAGCAAAGATCGCTGGAAAGCTCGTGAGGGAGCATGGGTACAACACGATCGGGAAAATAGACAGAATTCCCGCGTGTCCGTGCTGAACTATCCAGTTCTGAGCCGTGGGTCACATAGTGAGCGACATCGGCGATGGCGACAATCGCTTGCCAACCGCCCTTATTTTCTGGGTCATCGTCTGGTGCGGCCCAAACAGCATCGTCACGATCTCTGGCATCCGCAGGATCAATGGTCACGATGGGGAGGTGCCGCAGGTCTGTTCTTTTACCAAGGGTGACAGGTTTTGCCGCGATGGCTTCCTGTTTCACCTCTTCACTGAACTCATTGGGAATACCATGGGCATGAATGGCAATCAGGCTTAATGATTCTGAAGAGCCGAGAGGGCCAACCCGTTCAATTACTTTTGCTTCCTGTAAGCCATAGAGTTTTTTGGAGAGAATTTCACATAAAACAACATCACCAGTTTGAGCGCCCATGGAATGTTCTTCCAAGATGACCAACTCTTTTTTGTTCTTTCTATCCGTTGGCTGCACGCGCCCATTATTGCCGGTGCTTGTATAAACACCAAGGACCGGGCCAACTGTCGGCTTTAGGTGGCGAATAAGGGCCGCTTCATAAGATCCATCTTTTTGTTTTGCCAAACGGGCGAGAAGGCGATCGCCAATTCCTGGGGCCGCAACACGCCGGTTTTTACTGGGGGATAGATAAATGATGGGCGGTGGTGTTTCGCCGTCCCATATAAGCGGTTTTGCTATGGCCTCACCATCGGCGGTTACCGAAATGAGTTCTATAACGGCGACGGCAGGCAAGCTGCCCGCCGGGGCTAGCGATCTTTTTCGTCCAAGCTCAAGTGCCCCGTCACCCACTAGCTCTTTCAATATTTTCTTCAAATAAATGCGATCCGCACCTTTTATATTAAAGGCTTGGGCAATTTCGCGTTTACCAACGGGGCTGTCGCTTCCTTCAATGAACTCTTGTATTTGTTCTTTGGTCGGGAGCGTTCTTGGTTCTTCATCTTTACGTGTCAAATTTCTTGTTTCTACGGGCTAAGCCCGTTGTTATTCTTCTGCTGCCTCTGCTTTTTTCTTTGGCGCAGCTTTCTTTTTAGCCGTGGTTTTTTTAGCCGCGGCTTTCTTTTTCGGAGCAGCTTTTTTCTTTGGTGCTGCTTTTTTCGCAAGTTTTGGTTTCTTTCCGCTTTTCTCAGCGCGTTCAGCCAAAAGCTTTACAGATTCCTCCAAGGTGATCGTCATCGGATCTGATCCCTTTGGAATAGTCGCATTGATGCCGCCATGGGTAACATAGGCGCCATAACGACCATCTTTCACATTGATATCGGCTCCATCTCCTGGATGCGCACCAACAACCCGTAACGGTGGCGCAGCGCGGCCCGCTCCCCGTGTCTTGGATGCAGCAAGAAGCTCCACTGCCCGGTTCATGCCGACCGTCAGCACTTCCATGCCGCTAGTTAGGCTTCCGTATTTTTTATCGCACTCAACGAAAGGACCGTAGCGCCCAAGACCTGCAGTAATCATTGTACCGGTTTCAGGGTGGGGGCCAATTTCGCGGGGAAGGGCAATAAGTTGTACCGCGATTTCAAAATCAATATCGGCGAGCGGTACATCTTTTGGAATCGAAACCCGTTTTGGTTTTTTCTTTGGTTCAGGTTCACCCAATTGCAGATAGGGTCCGTAAGGGCCTTTCCGCAAAGTGATCATCAAACCTGACGCTGGGTCTAGGCCAAGTTCTTTAGGGCCATCATCAATACCATCGTCACCCTCAGTGCCTTTTGCCCCTAATTGGCCAGTGAAACGGCAATCAGGATAGTTTGAACAGCCAATGAAAGCGCCAAAACGACCCGTTTTTAAGCTTAGTTTGCCATCGTCACATTTTGTACAGGCTCTTGGGTCCGATCCATCTTCCTTTTTGGGGAAGACGTATGGACCAAGAACTTTGTTCAATTCTTCCAAAACATCGGTCACCCGAAGTTCAGATGTCCCTTCAACGGAGAGGGAGAAATCATTCCAGAAGTCCCTCAAGACCTGTTTCCAATCCAATTTCGCATCAGATACATCATCCAGACGTTCTTCAAGCTGAGCGGTGAAATCATATTCTACATAGCGAGTGAAGAAAGAAGATAAGAAGGCCGTAACAAGTTGCCCTTTGTCTTCTGGGATAAACCGTTTTTGCTCAATACGCACATATTCACGATCCTGAAGAACCGAGATAATGGACGCATAAGTGGAAGGTCGGCCAATGCCCAACTCTTCGAGCTTTTTAACAAGGCTTGCTTCTGAATAACGCGGCGCAGGCTCAGTGAAATGCTGGTCCTCACGAACAACTGTTGTGTCCATGGATTCCCCTTCAGCAACCGCAGGCAAACGCTTGCTACCATCATCCTCTTTGCTGTCGTCTTTCCCCTCTTCATAGAGCTTGAGGAAACCTGCAAATCGAACAACGCTGCCTGTCGCCCGGAGGGTTTGTCCCGCACCGTCTTTAAAATCGACAGTGGTGCGTTCCATCTGGGCGCTTTCCATTTGACTGGCAATGGTCCGTTTCCAAACGAGTTCGTATAAGCGTAAATGTTCTTTATCAAGATATTGCGCCATTTTGGCTGGCGTGCGGGTAAGGTCTGTAGGGCGAATTGCTTCATGGGCTTCTTGCGCGTTTTTAGATTTTGTCTTGTAAACACGTGGTTCACTCGGCACAAATTCTGAACCATATTCAGATGCAATAACTTCTCGGCATGCGACAACGGCTTCTTCGGCCAATGTTACACCGTCGGTTCTCATATAGGTGATCAGACCTTCCGTCTCTCCGCCTAGATCAAACCCTTCATAGAGTTTCTGGGCCACCATCATTGTGCGTTTGGCACCAAAGCCTAATTTCCGTGAGGCCTCTTGCTGTAGCGTTGATGTTGTGAAAGGAGGGGATGGATTCCTTTTCGCAGGCTTTTGCGTCACTTCTGAGACGGAGAAACTTCCTGCCCGTACTTTTTCGGCTGCTGCTTTCGCACTTTCGGCATCAGCCAGGGAGAATTTGTCCAGCTTGTTATTTTCAAAATAGGTGAGGCGGGCCGTGATGTTGTTGCCTTTTCCATTTAAGAAATCAGCTTCAATGGTCCAGTATTCTTCTGGGTTGAACGCTTGAATTTCAAGATCCCGTTCGCAAATGAGCCGCAAGGCGACAGATTGAACGCGGCCTGCTGATTTAGCACCTGGAAGTTTTCTCCAAAGAACAGGGGACAACGTGAAGCCCACGAGATAATCCAGTGCCCGGCGTGCTTGTTGGGCATTTACAAGATTCATATCAAGTTCGCGAGGATTGGCAATGCCTTCCAAAACCGCTTTCTTGGTAATTTCGTTGAAGACAACGCGGCTGACTTTGGCGTCCTTAATTTTTTTCTTCTCTTCCATCACTTTCATGACGTGCCAGGCAATGGCTTCACCTTCCCGATCCGGGTCAGTTGCGAGATAAAGATTTTCGGCACCCTTCAGGGCATCTGCAATTGCTTTGATATGTTTCGCCGATTTAGAATCGTTTTGGTAATCCATAGCAAAGTCTTCATCCGGCTTTACCGATCCATCTTTGGACGGCAAATCACGGATGTGACCATAGGACGCGAGAACTATATAGTCCTTGCCAAGATATTTATTGATCGTCTTGGCTTTCGCCGGAGATTCAACGACTACTACATTCATAGAGGCACCACAGGCTTTCTTAATATTATAGCTTCGCACATCAAATGCGTTTTGCCATATATAGAGAGGCTAACTTGTGAAGGAAACCCTGTTTCCAAAATGGCGTTCTATTCTGCCTGCTAGTTCTAATTCAAGTAAAATCGTCAAAACCGTCGCGGGAGCCAATTCTGAAAGGCGGATAATTTCGTCAATATTGACGGGTGTTGGGCTTAAAAGTGACAGTATTCTTGGGCGAGTTTCTTGTATTTCCCTTTCATCAGGCGGCTTCGGTGTATTGAAAGGGAGCAACGGCTGATCCGGCTCAGATAGGCGCGAGCCTCTGCTTGATGCTAGTTCTTGTAGAATCTCGTCAGCGCTTTCCGTTAAAATTGCGCCATTCCGAATTAAGTTGTTCGCTCCCCGTGCCCGTGGATCCATGGGAGAGCCCGGAACAGCAAATACGTCCCGCCCTTGTTCTGCGGCCATTCGTGCGGTGATGAGAGATCCTGAGCGGGGGGTTGCCTCCATCACTAAAATAGCCAGAGAAATGCCAGAAATGATACGGTTTCTGCGGGGGAAGTGTCGTGCTTGGGGTTGCGTGCCAAAGGGTTGTTCTGCAATTAGACAACCTCTCTCTCCTATGGCTTCTTGAAGGGGATGGTTCTCTTTTGGATAGCTCACATCGATGCCACCACCGACAACGGCAATGGTTCCTTCCGTCAAAGCGGCCTTGTGGGCGGCGCTATCGATGCCCCGTGCGAGGCCGGATGCAACAACAAGCCCAGCACGCCCTAAGGCGGTGCTAAATTGCTGTGTTAAGCTCATGGAAACAGCAGACGCATTTCTTGATCCGACAATGCCGATTATATCTTTGTTTAATAATTGGGTTTGCCCTTTGACACTGATGATCGGGGGGGCATCCGCAATGTGTTTGAGGCGGGAGGGGTAAGTAGATTCGCATGCGGCAATCATGCGGCCACCGAAATTCAGGA
>JAESSA010000050.1 GCA_016764355.1 Sneathiella sp.
CCCCGCCCCGTTTCAGAGGTTTTACAACAGGAAATTTGGTTTCCCAAAAGCGCAAGACATGCTGCGGCACGTTCAACTCTTCAGCCACTTCGCTGATAGTTCTAAACGCGTCTGGCGATTTTTGCGTTTTCGATGCAGGTGAATTTTCCACGTCTGGCATACTAAATGTTTAACAGCATAGTTCTTAAGAGCCGCCGTTAATTTTGTTCTTTAGCACGTTAGATGCCCGAAAAACAAGAACACGTCGCGGGTCAATCGGCACTTCTTTACCAGTCTTGGGGTTACGCCCAATACGGCCATTCTTTTCGCGAATTTGAAGACTTCCAAAGGAAGAGATTTTTACAGTCTCGCCAGCAACGAGACGATCGCCAATTTCATTTAAAACGGCCTCAACATGGTCTGCGGATTCCTTCCGTGGAAGGCCAACCTGTTGACACAACGCTTCTGCAAGATCTGCTCTCGTCAATGTATTTTTTGTCATATTTCCCACCTCACACCCGTTCATTAAGAATTATCACAGATCAAATAAGGGTCAACAACAAAGGGCCAAAAAGTGTACAAGAGGCGTATAAAGCATCGATTTATTGGATAATTTTCCATATCCAATTGATATTGAAGACTATTCATTATGGAGATTCGAAGCCGATGTCGCGAATCTATGCTGGAGATTCGATTTACCAGCGAACCAGTGCTGAGCCCCACGTAAAGCCACCGCCCATTGCTTCAAGCAACAGAACGTCACCGCGTTTTACGCGACCATCACGAACAGCCTCGTCCAACGCTAAAGGAACTGAGGCTGCTGATGTATTGCCATGACGATCGACGGTAACCACGACTTTTTCCGGCGGCATTTTAAGCTTACGGCCCGTGCCATCGATAATTCGTTTATTCGCCTGATGAGGAACCAACCAGTCAATATCATCGGGTTTCAAGCCAGTAGCTTCCAACGCCTCCCCCACAACACTTGCAAGATTAGTAACGGCATGACGGAAAACTTCTTTCCCTGCCATTCTCAAATACCCTGTTGTCTGAGTTGAGGACGGACCACCATCCACATAAAGAAGATCATGATGGGTGCCATCCGAATGAAGATGAGATGTCAAGATACCGCGATCCTGATTGGTTCCCTCTTCTTCAGAAGCTTCCAGAATAACGGCTCCCGCACCATCGGCAAAAAGCACACAAGTTGTCCGGTCTTCCCAGTCAATAATGCGCGAAAACGTCTCCGCCCCGATCACAAGGGCCCGATTTGCCTGACCTGCCTTGATAAAATTATCAGCTGTCGCAAGCGCATAGATAAAACCTGTACATACGGCCTGTATGTCGAATGCAAAGCCGTGCTTCATTCCAAGCTTACGCTGAACTGTTGTGGCCGTCGCGGGGAAAGTTTCGTCAGGAGTTGCCGTTGCAACTAATACCAAATCAATATCTGCGGATGTCAAACCAGCACTTTTAAGAGCTGCCTCCGCGGCTTTAGTAGCAAGATCAGATGTAAGTTCTCCATCCGCTGCAATATGCCGCTGCTTAATACCGGAACGCGACACAATCCACTCATCAGAAGTGTCCACCATTTTGCTCAGTTCTGCATTAGTCAGAATCCGTTCTGGAAGATAGGATCCGGTGGCGGTAATCACTGAGCGACGCATAAAAAAGACCTATTCTTCTGCCCGGCAATGGACAAAAATATTAATGTTATATTTTTTCGGCTTCCGACTTTTGAGCGGCGGTAGTCTCCGGCTCTGATTTTTCTGCAGAAGCATCCTCATTTAGTCTGTCGGCTATTTCCAATTCAAAAGCTTTGAAATGAGCAATCATTTTTTCAACCATGCCTTCAGAAACCATCTCAATCGCCACAGCAACAGCATTTGCAAAACCAATTTCATCTGTTCCGCCGTGGCTTTTTACACAAACTCCATTCAGACCAAGAAACACCGCCCCATTGTAGCTTCGTGGATCCAGACGATCTTTTAGAATGCGTAAGCCAGAACGTGAAAGTAAGTATCCCATTTTTGCCATGATGGAACTCATAAAACTGGCCTTCAGAAAGTTCCCAAACAAACTTGCAACGCCTTCGGCTGTCTTCAGTGCAACGTTCCCGGTAAATCCGTCTGTTACCACAACATCCACAATACCCCGTGTGATGTCATTGCCTTCAACAAATCCGTAATATTCGAAAGGTGGATTTACAAGAGCGCGCAAACGCTCTCCCGCTTCTTTAACAGAATCGCTTCCCTTCATTTCCTCGCTGCCCACATTCAACAGTCCAACGCGTGGCGGCACGCGGCCTAACACGGCACGGGCAAAATCAGCCCCCATAACGGCAAATTGAAAGAGGTTATCAGCGTCACACTCAACATTGGCCCCAAGGTCGAGCATAATTGTCTCTCCATAAGGAGAGGGGAGCATGGACGCCAAAGCCGGACGTTTGATACCCGGCAACATTCGTAGAGAAAACTTAGCCATGGCCATCAGCGCGCCGGTATTACCAGCAGAGACAATACCCCCTGCTTCACCGCTGCGAACTGCGTCAATCGCAAGACGCATACTGCTTTTACGCCCCTTGCGTAGCGCGTGACTGGGCTTATCTTCGCCTTTAATCGCCTGATCTGTGTGGCGGACCTCACAGACTTCAGCGACCCCTGGATGGGCATCCAGCATAGGCTTTAATCGGGCTTCATCGCCAAATAACAAAAACCGGGCATCCGGAAACTGAATACGAACGATGTCCACACCTTTGATAACAATATCTGGAGCATGATCCCCTCCCATCGCATCAAGAGCAATAACAACGCTGTTACTCATTCCACCGTCCGGTTTTTGTAAAAATTAAAATCAGAAAAATCTGACTTATAGTACTTCAGCAGTATCCAATACGCTGCGGTCATCATACTGGCCACATGATCCACAAATGTGGTGAGGACGTTTTGATTCGCCACAGTTAGGACATTCCTGAACTTGTGTGCCAACCAAAGCGTCGTGCGACCGGCGCATGTTACGTTTGGACGTCGAGGTTTTTCTTTTAGGTACTGCCATTTTCTCAATCTCTCACTCATGCACCCAAATGGGTGTCTCACTCAATTCAACACTGCTACGAAGCAGTGACATCATTTCTTGTTCATCAAGTCTTTCAAATTGGCAAAGGGCTTATAGACTTCTTCCGTGTCCGCCTCTACCGCTTTTTCAGAGTCACGCAGTGTTCCCGCGATTTCAGATTCTTCTACGCCTTCTGCACGAGGATAGGGGTCCAATGCAAGCGCAATTTGCTCAACTGCTGTATGAACCACATCTATCTTCCCTTCCAGAATTAACTCTGGCAGGTCGCTTTCTTCCATACTCACGACATAATCGGTATCCTCGATCACTATCGCCTCTTTGTCGGATGTGTAGCACATCGAGAAATTTTCTTCAATTTTCTGTGCTACAGGAGCCAAACTGACAACACAAGCCTGGACTAAACCCGAGGTCACTGTTGCGCTTAACTCTATAATACCACTGCCTTTTTTCCGCTGCAGCGACCCTTTTAATTTAAAACTGGATACTTCAACGACATCCAGCATTCCAGTCATTTGTGTGCATTCACTATCAGATGCAACAATGTCGATCGTTTTAGACTCACGTCCAAGTTTCTCAACATCTATCCATCGAGCAAATATACCCCCTGCGTTTTGCATGGGACGACCCCTTCCAACTAATAAGGTATCAGGTGACCGTTATTTGCATAAAACTACCGGCCTTTTATGATTCGAAGGCGCGAAAATAGGCGTTTAGAGCCCTCTGGTCAACGGCTTTTCAAAATAAGTACTAACCACCTGAATTACCTAACAAATATTGACAGCACCTACCACTAATATAGCGCAAGAATGTTTAGATTTCTTCAAAATTGTAAAATTGCAATTGGCCCCGCTTTAAATCCGCTGACTTCAACTGCATAAGAAAACTGTCATTTTTCCGTATATATTCAGCAAGTTTGGTGACTGATTCTTTTTTCGGAGCCTTTTCCAGCGTACCATAGTGATTCCGCTCCAAAGCCACCTCCAACGCTTCATCGCCTCCCTCTAATGCCGTCTCATAAGCAACGACACGGCCATAGAAAACTTTGGCCATTTCTTTCACACGTTTTCCAACAGCCAGATCACCAACCCCAATTTCCCGTAAAGATTGGTCCATATCGGCAAACATTAAATCGAAAACGTCCTGAGAAAGGGCCCCCATATTCGATTCATCCAATTTGAACCGGCGCATCAACAAAAATGCATGCATGGAAATCATCTCGAACCGGCCATCCACCGTATCAGGAACTTCAGCTTCTAGATAAAATACTGGCTGACGAGATTGGTGAACAATCTCCGCATACAAGGCTTCTGCAGCCTTCCTGTTGGATCCAAATCCGAAAAGTTTTTTTAAGAACATTGAACTTCCTGAAAAGTTTTCAAAATACGCCACATCGAAGTGAAGGTGGTGAGGTCGAAAATCATCTAAAAATTTGACATACACACCCGGAAAATGCCATTTATGCTGCATGAATTAAGCACTTCGAACGCGGCTGTCAACCAAACGAAGTGATAGCAACAGCCGATCTTGCATATTTGGATCGCAGGTGAGTTTCTACTATAACCATGAAAATACTCAAAACAGTCATACTTTGCGGCTTTACAGCCTTAGCCATAACCGCATGCGATCCCATATATGAAGAAAAGGGATATCGCTTGGATACTGACCAGATTGCGAAGGTTGAAGCTGGCATTGCAACAAAAGACTCAGTCCTTGAAACTTTAGGGTCTCCTTCGAGTGTTGCAACGTTCCCCGAACAAGGTGAAGCTTGGTACTATATTAGTCGCAGCACGGAACATTTCGCCTTCTTGGAAAAAACGGTTCTCGAACAAAATGTGATCGTTATTAAATTTGATGAAAACGACGTGGTCAGTGAAATTAAGAATTACGATAAAGCAGACCGCCGCGAAATTGAAATGGTCGACCGGAAGACCCCTACAGGGGGTAATGAGCTAGGCTTTTTCGAACAGATATTTGGCAACTTTGGTCGCTTCAATACAGGAGCCCAGTAACACAAACACCAAGACATAAAAAAGCCCCCAAGATTTTCGGGGGCTTTTTCTTGATTTGCATTCCTTTAGTGAGCCAATACAGCCAACAGTAAAAGAGCAATGATATTGGTGATTTTAATCATTGGATTTACGGCTGGGCCTGCCGTATCTTTATAAGGATCGCCAACAGTATCACCAGTAACGGCAGCAGCATGAGCAGCAGTCCCTTTACCACCATGGTTCCCATCTTCAATATACTTTTTGGCATTATCCCAGGCCCCGCCCCCAACAGTCATTGAAATGGCAACAAAAATTCCGGTTACAATCACGCCCATTAGCATCGCGCCCACCGTGGCAAACGCTGCTGATTTGTCCGCAATTAGATAAGTTAAGAAAAACACGACAATCGGTGCCAATAGTGGCAGCATTGATGGAATGATCATTTCCTTGATCGCAGCCTTCGTGAGAAGGTCAACAGCTTTACTGTAATCGGGCTTAGCAGTGCCTTCCATTATACCGGGGATTTCCTTAAATTGACGCCGCACCTCTCGCACTACAGATCCAGCAGCCCGCCCAACAGCCATCATCCCCATTGCTCCGAATAAATAGGGCAATAATCCACCAAGGATTAACCCCACAACAATATACGGGTTTTGAAGACTAAAATTCAGCTCAACACCTTGGAAAAATGCAAACTTGTCCGGCGTCGCGTTGGCAATAAAGAAACTTAAATCCTCCGTATAGGCCGCAAAAAGAACCAACGCACCCAGACCTGCCGATCCGATTGCATAGCCTTTCGTTACAGCTTTCGTGGTATTACCCACAGCATCAAGAGCATCGGTCGTTTTCCGAACCTCCTCATCCATATCTGCCATTTCAGCAATACCGCCTGCGTTATCGGTCACAGGTCCGTATGCATCCAATGCCACTACCATTCCAGCCAATGCCAACATAGTCGTCACTGCAATCGCAATGCCATACAGAGCAGCCAGATTGTAGGAAACAATAATACCGCCACAAATGATAATTGCCGGTATTGCTGTTGCTTCCATAGAGACCGCGAGCCCTTGAATTACGTTAGTCCCATGACCAGTTTCGGATGCTTTTGCAATACTTCGTACAGGCCGGTAATCGGTTGATGTATAATATTCCGTCACCCAGATAAGTAATCCTGTGACAACGAGACCGACCAGCCCGCAATAAAACAAGCTTTCACCTGTGAAGGTCTTGCCACCGATACTCATTTCAGTTCCCATCCCGACAATCCAGGATGTGACGGGCCATAGTACGATTGCAGAGAGTACTGTTGTGACCAAAAATCCTTTATAAAGTGCCCCCATAATATTGTTACTGCTGCCAAGCTTTACAAAGAAAGTACCGATCACAGAAGTAATAATACAAACACCACCGATCATGAGCGGATACATCATCAGAGACTCATTGCCGGCAAAATAAATTGAAGACAGGACCATCGTCGCCACGATTGTCACCGCATAAGTTTCGAATAAATCCGCAGCCATTCCGGCGCAATCACCCACATTATCGCCCACATTATCGGCAATCACGGCAGGGTTACGGGGATCATCCTCTGGAATGCCAACCTCCACTTTACCGACTAGATCAGCTCCAACATCAGCACCTTTTGTAAAGATTCCGCCACCTAGGCGCGCAAAAATGGAAATAAGAGACGCACCAAAGCCAAGCCCCAACAAACTATTAATAAGCTCACGTCCTTCAACACCCATAGAAAGCAAAATGGCATAATATCCAGCGACAGACAAAAGCGCCAATCCAACAACCAGCATGCCCGTAACCGCCCCAGCCTTAAAGGAGATGGCCAATCCTTGCTTAAGCCCTATCGCGGCTGCGGCGGCTGTTCTGACATTTGCTCGAACAGAGACATTCATCCCGATAAAGCCGGCAGCTCCTGAAAGAATTGCACCGGTCAAAAATCCAACCCCGACTTTAATCCCCAGCAAAAACCAGAGAATCACAAAGATAACGCTCCCGACAAGGGCGATGGTTAGATATTGGCGGTTGAGAAAAGCACTTGCCCCCTCTTGTACTGCTAATGATATTTCCTGCATCCGAGCAGTACCAGCATCGGCAGACAAAACTGATCTGCCGGCATAAAGACCGTATAATAACGCGACCACCCCACAGGCAATCGGAATCCACATTACTTCTGACATTGATGTCACCCCTCAGTTACAGGCAATGCGCCTGCTTGTGGTTTATTTTTCTAGTTTGATTACATCGTAAAACTAAAAACAAATACTGGACAAGCAACTAATAACAATAGAATGGCAGATAAATATGGAAGCTGCAACGAGTTGATTTATAACAATTAAAATAGATATAACTTTTATTAATTTGAATTATTTTAAATCTACACTAGTTTTTGTTGATATTATTATGATAAATAAAAAATAACTTAAAACTAGTATTTGTATTAATAATTATTGTTATTTTTTATTTATTACTTGATTTTTTCTTTAAAAAACACAGAAAAACTCGAACTTCAACATTCTATATTTGTTTATTATTTAAATATTAAGTATAGAAAACTAATAAAAATCGACAATTGGTTTTTATTCCAAGTGAAATCTATTTTTTTACATTCCTCTGTGGCGCCAAGCCTTAGAACGTGCTAATCGAACGCCAACCAATTTGAGGAGTGTGATAAAATGGATATTTCTAAAATATCTGCGGGTAAAGATGCCCCGTGGGACGTAAACGTAGTCATCGAAATCCCTATCGGTGGTGTCCCGGTTAAATATGAGGTTGATAAAGACTCAGGCGCCATGTTTGTGGACCGTTTCTTACATACCGCAATGTTCTACCCTTGCAACTACGGTTTCATCCCTCACACACTTGGCGGTGACGGAGATCCTATTGATATGCTCGTTGCAGGTCCTATCCCAGTCATTCCTGGAGCTGTAATACGCGCACGCCCAGTTGGCGTATTGATTATGGAGGATGAAGCGGGTCAGGATGAAAAAATCCTTGGTGTCCCTGTTGACGCCCTGCATCCTTATTATTCAAATATTAATAACTTCACGGATCTTCGTGGCGTTCTTCTTGATCAGATCGCTCACTTTTTCGAGCATTACAAAGATCTAGAGAAAAATAAGTGGGTCAAAATAATTGAATGGCGCGACGCAGATGTTGCAGCCCAAATGATCAAAGACTCCCTTGTCGACGGCGCGTTACTCGGCTAAATAGCTATTAAAAAACCGCCGCAGACTGAAATCTGCGGCGGTTTTTTTTTATTCTGCGGCTACAATAGCCCTATCTGGTTTGAATATCCTAGTCAGCGCAATTATCGCAACTAACGCGAAAAATGGCAAAACACTGATATTTACAACATCCCAACCAAATTTCTGTTGCAGAATACCAGCTGACAAGGACGCTGTCGCCACAGTGCCAAACACCATAAAATCATTCAGCCCTTGAACCTTTGCAGCCTCAACTGGTTTGTATGTTGTTGTCAGCAATGTTGTTCCGCCGATGAACATGAAATTCCATGAAAAACCAAGCAACACAAGCGCAACCCAAAAATTAGAGATGGCGAGCCCCGACAAGGCAACGGCCACACAAACCATCCCCAGAATGGCACCGGCCAAAATAATTTTGTAATCACCAAAACGCGTAATCAGCGATCCCGTAAAGAAACTGGGACCAAACATAGCAACCACGTGCCAACTAATCACATTAAAGGAATCTGATGGCAACAATCCACACCCGATCATCGCAAGGGGTGTTGCTGTCATAATGAAACTCATCCCGGCAAAACCGATCATAGCGCTTAAAGAGGCCAGGATGAACGTTGGCTGCTTCATGATTTCCAAAAGCGGTCTCGGTATCTCGTCAAAATGGGCAACTGCCATCTTGGGAATACGGATAAAACTGATCAAAACCAAAACAACGCATCCAAGAAGAATAATCGCCAAATATGGCCCTAAATATAAGTAGGGCAAGAATAGGTCTTTCGTATGACTGGCGATTTGCGGTCCCAGAAACCCTGCGATCAACCCCCCTGCCATCACATAGGATATGGCCTTACTTTTGTTTTCAGGACCGGCAACATCTACTGCCGCGAAACGATAATAATTTCCAAATGCAGTATATGTACCGACAAGCATCGCACCAAACGCAAAGCCCCAGAAACTCGCAATATAAATGGAATAAGCTGCGACAGCAGCGCCTAACATCCCCAGTATGGCTCCAAAAATAAAGCCAGCCTTTCGGCCCGCTTGTTTCATGAACATAGCGGCAGGAATTGTTGCGAGGGCAGTGCCTGTAACCATTGCCGTCACAGGAATAGTTGCCAGAGATTTATCGCTTCCCAATAGAAGGAGCCCCACAAGAGAGGCCGAGCTCACCATTATGGATGTTGTGCTGTTCATCATAGCCTGACATCCGGCCATAAGAAGGATGCTAATCCTGGCACTTCGATCTTTCAACTCGTCTCTCCCCTGATACTATACAACAAGGGCGAAAAACAGAGCGCCCTTACATCCCTTTAAATACTTTCACTATATGAACGGCAACGGGCGCATTTTTACTCAGCACCTTGCTACTTTGTTTCATAAGTCGCTTCTTTACCGCCTCAAAATCCATGCCCCGCCTCTTGTCTTTATGAAGCACAGTTCGTCCACTCAAATCTTGTAAAAAGGCATCACGAATACGAGGGATCATCCGCCGCGCATGATCTTTTTTGTCCTGCTCATCAAATTCAAGATTGAGGGTTATAAACATGTAATATCTTATAGTACCATTTGACTTGCGAATGGGAATACTAACAGGCTTTAGCTCCAAATAATAAGGCTCTTCGTTCTCAGGGGCCTCCTTTTCGGAAGCAGAGGCGAACGCATTGCTCACGCCTAAACTCACCATAGAAAATGCCAAGATTAGAACCAAAGCGGCCCCTCTTAACCAATTCATTTCACGCAAGCAAACACTCATTATCTCTAAATCCCGATTTCAGACTTTCAAACTGTAGGTTAATCTACTCAAAGAACACTTACTGAAAGGTTACATATTTTCAATTTGATAGAAATTGGGACTATTTTGTCGTCTTCTCCTAATTTTCCGGAATAACCCTAAAGTCATAGACACTGTCAGCCTCTGACTTAATGGTTTGATCCTTATCCGACCAAAAACTGCAATGAGAAATCTCCCACCGGTCGGGATCAAGCAAGACCATATGTGCAAACAATCCTTCACTGCTCAAGATTTTCTGATGTCGATCAGTTTCCCGCGCCTTCAAGTCGGTTAACGGCTGTTTATAACCCACCTTATCGACTTCGGCATGCATATGAAGGGGAGGTTGTTCCGAAGGCCCATATCCAAATTCCAATATCTGCCAACTCCGAACTCGAGGGCGTCCAAAATCTTTCACTACATCCCCGAAAAGGCTGTCCATCAGGAAATCCCCTGCGGCTTGACTGGTTTCCCATAAGTACAGCGGTGCATAAATATGCGCATCTTCATCATAAAGGTAGAATTTATGGGCAAGGCCGGGATAGCCGTCAAACATCGGCCCCCTGCGAGACACCCGTTTTTGCACTTCTTCGGTGGTATAATCCGTTGGCAGTCGCACGGAATACTGCATCGCCAGCATATAATTCTCCACAGTAAATCTCTGTTAGCAAATGAGTGTTTCAAAATGATGCCGTTTAAGCAACGCACACAAACGCATAGCTCTCATGCGTCTAGTGGGAGGATAAATGTTATTTAACTAAAAATGGGTCCAACCGGTTTTTGGTAAGTGAATTTCCTGGCCTATCTCATCCACGAATACAGGAGCATCCCCCAACGTCATCTCACCAATATGCGTAATTATTTCACCCGCATCTTTGGCAAGATTTTCCACCTGCGTCTTTTTCGCCGCAGGCACAGTAAAGGCCAGTTCATAATCATCGCCGCCCCCAACGATAGAGTCCCAAAACTCTTTTCCTTTTTCAGGGAGTGAGCTTGCCGCTTTTGAGAGCGGGATTCTGTTGCGGTGGATTATAGCCCCTACATTGGATTGAGTACAAACATGCCCCATATCGGCGAGCAAACCATCAGAAATATCAAGGCAGGATGTCGCTAAATCAACAAGGGATTGCGCCAAATTTAATCTTGGTTGCGGAAGATAATATCGATTTTGAAGATATTCAGTGTGATCCTGCTGAACGGGAGGCAACTGCCCCAATAGTGACTGCAAGCCAAGCGCACTATCTCCCAGCGTTCCGCTCACATACAGTAAATCCCCAACCTTCGCACCATTACGCCGAAGCGCTTTACCAATTTTGACGGTCCCTAAGGCGGTTAAACTAAGGGTCAGTGGACCCGTCGTTTTGACAGTATCCCCGCCTAACAGTCCGATTTGGAAAAGCTCCTGATCTTCTTTAAGGCCGTTGGCAAAATTTTTGATCCATTGCTCATCACACGCATCAGTCCAAGCCGTCGCTAAAAGATAGCCAAGAGGTTTGGCACCCATCGCCGCCAGATCAGACAAATTTGTTCGAAGGAGCTTTTTTGCAATATACTCGGGGGGATCATTTGCGAAGAAATGGACCCCGGCCACCATGGCGTCCTTTGTCAGGACTAATTGCTCGCCAGCTTGCAGGTCGAGTAAAGCGGCATCATCGGTTAAACCAAGAGACCCTGGCATGGCGGCTGCCAGAGGTGACAAGATATTCTTAATCACCTCAAATTCACCAGGATCATTCTTGGGCTTAGACATTATTCAAATTCGGTTGGCCGCACTATCCGCGCAATTCGGTCCAGAACCCCGTTTACAAAGGAAGGTTCGTTCCCTGTGAAGAAAGTACGAGAAATGCCCACATATTCAGTGATAATCACCTTGGAATTGGAATCTAGTGACGCCAATAATTCGTATACCGCAACCTTTAAGGTTGCCTGCATTACAAGCTCCAACCGCGCTAGCGTCCGGTCTTTATCGAGCACATCACTAATTTGTGTATCAATCTCTTCAAGTCTCTCTTTCGCACCTAACACAAGATCCTTGAACAAGTTTTTATCAGAATCTTTAAATTGAACACCATCAATTTCGGCGCCCAAGCGGTGCTCAAGATACTCTTTAATGATGGCGTCCGCAGACTGATCCTCAATCCCCATCTGATAAAATGCTTGAACTGCATTTAATCGGGCGAGTGTACGCCTGCTATGTTTGTCACCACGTTTCTCTGATTTATTGCTCATCGCGGGAATAGTCCAAACTGTTCTTTTACGGCTATCATATCGAGGGCAGCTTGCGCAGCTCCCCCTCCTTTGTTTTTCTCATCTTTCTTGGCGCGCGCCCAAGCCTGATCATCATTTTCGCATGTTATAATGCCATTACCAAGGGCAATACAATAATCAGTCGTCAAGTTCATAAGTGCGCGTGCACTTTCTTCCGAAACTGTATCATAGTGAGACGTCTCCCCCCGCACCACGCAGCCCAGCGCAATATAAGCGTCAAAGCGGCGGCGTCCGCCCATGAATTCCATTGCTTTAATAGCAAATCGAATTGCTGCTGGAATTTCAAGGCAACCGGGAACGCGGATTATTTCGTATGTCGCCGCGACGCCATCCAAGACTTCTTTTGCACCGTCAAGTAGGGCGTCAGAGATATCCCTGTAAAAATCCGCCTCAACAATCAGCACATGCAATGTTTCACTCATACGTCTTATCCCTTGGCCTTAATAGGCCGTGTTTCGCTAACTGAAAGGCCATAACCGTCCAGTCCCACTATATTTCTTTCCGTGTTGGACAGAAGGATCATGTCCTTAACCCCAAGATCAAGAAGGATTTGGGCACCTATACCATAGTCGCGTAGTTCCTGTGGAGTTTTCGCAGGTTTACCCAATTTTCTTCTAATGCGGTCAGATACAGCCATTGGCCTTGGCTCACGAATAAGAACAACAACACCGCGTCCCTCATCATTGATCTGCTCCATAGCGTCTTGAAGCGCATCAGGGTTTTCGTCGACTTCGCCCAGAACATCGCCAAGCAAATTAAGCGCATGCATACGAACCATGATGGGAGCATCTGTTGAAATATCGCCTTTCACCAACGCCACATGTTCCGCGTATTCTGGCTTGTTAGAGAAAACAATCATTTTCCAGTCTTCGCCATATTTGCTGGAAATATCCGTTTCGATCTCGCGCTCAATTAAGCTGTCGTGACGACGTCGGTATTCAATAAGATCTGCAATGGTTCCCACTTTCAAATCGTGAGTCTTAGAGAATTTCACCAAATCAGGCAAACGTGCCATGGTTCCATCATCGTTCATGATTTCACAGATCACGCCAGCGGGCGGCATATCAGCAAGACGGGCGATATCAACGGCAGCTTCCGTGTGGCCAGTTCTGCGAAGAACACCGCCTTCACGCGCAACAAGCGGAAAGACATGTCCTGGGCTCACAATATCTTGCGCCCCTTTTGTATGGTCGATAGCAACTGCAATGGTATGAGCACGGTCGGCCGCAGAAATACCAGTGGTCACGCCTTCACGGGCTTCAATAGAAACCGTAAAATTTGTGTGGAGGCGCGATGCATTGGACTGGGCCATCAATGGAAGTCCTAATTCTTCAATTCGTTCGGCCGTCATGGGTAAGCAGATAAGACCGCGTCCATATTTAGCCATAAAATTGATAACATCCGGTGTTGCCATCTGCGCAGGAATCACAAGATCCCCTTCATTTTCGCGATCTTCTGCATCAACCAGAATTATCATTTTTCCATTACGGGCATCCGCAATGATATCCTCTATTGGAGAGAGATGTTCTTTAAAGGGCATTATTTACTATTTACCTCAGTCATGCGCGCGACGTAACGCGCCAACACATCAATTTCAAAATTTATTCTCTGTCCGACTTTCAAATGCTTGAAAGTTGTATGAGCCTTAGTATGAGAGATAATGTTCACATTAAAAAAGTCACCCCCAACTTCATTAACAGTAAGAGAAACACCATCCAGCGTTATAGATCCCTTTGCCGCCACATAAGCCGCATAATCTGATGGAAGAGACAAAGTCAATTTGGTCGAGTCTCCAATATCCTCCAACCCTTCCAAGATAACAACAGCATCCACATGCCCTGTGACAACATGTCCACCCAACTCGTCACCAAGCTTTAAAGCTCTTTCTAGATTAACCGGCGTATCAACGACCCAATTTCCAAGGTTAGTGCAAGAGAAGGTCTCATCCGACGCTTCAACCGCAAACCAATCCTCACCTTTATCGACGACTGTTAAGCAAGGGCCAGAACAGGCAATTGAGGCACCAATATCAATATTGGATGTTTCAAACGCGGTTTTTATTATTATTTTTGTGTCGCCACTTTTCTCAAGTGAGGCAATCTGCCCGACATCTGTAATTATTCCCGTAAACATTTTAGCTCAATTCCGAAGAAGGTAACTTTCCAACAGATCATCACCTAGTTGGCGAGTCTCCATCAATTCTAAAGCAGGGGCAGAAGCAACATCTTTCAATCCAATGGATTGGAGAGCTGGCACACCATCCCCGCCAATTATTTTGCTGGCCCGAAACCACATCAAGCAGTCAGCCAAGCCTTCTTTTACCAATGATGCTTGAAGATGGGAACCTCCTTCAACAAGCAATCGCGTTATTCCATGAGTGGTAAGTGCATTTAACGCCAACTTCATATCTGGAAACCCTGTCTCTGCGGACGGAACTTCAATGATTCTCACGCCTAGATCTTCGAT
>JAESSA010000051.1 GCA_016764355.1 Sneathiella sp.
GGCCTCGAGCCAATTGATCCTGATCCCAATCGTGCGTTTATGATTGTCAATGTCAGGGAGTTCGCGAACATGGCACCGGTGATGCAAAGGATACAGACCTTTGCCAGTGGCAATATCGCGCAAGCCCGGGTGCAGGTTAAACCGATGTCGCAGGGCGGCAGCGAAGCGGGCAAGGTGGAGTATCGCATCATCGGGGACGATGCCGATATTCTGGTGGATGCAGCTCGCCGTCTTGAAGCCCAAATTCGGAAAATTCCCGGTACGATAAATATCAAGGATGATTGGGAAAACCGCCTGATCAAGCTGATTGTAAAAGTTGATCAGGCACGCGCGCGGCGCGCGGGAGTGACATCACAATCAATTGCAAATGCGCTTGATTCCATACTGTCGGGGTCACTGGTCACGGATTTCCGTGAAGGCGACACCATTATTCCGATTTACCTGCGCGCTGAAGGTGACGTGCGCACAAACATTGACCGGTTGCGTACTCTCAACATTGCCACAGTTGAAGGTGCGCCGGTGCCGCTGTTGCAGGTTGCCGATTTTGACGGGGTGGCAGAGTTTTCCATGATCCAGCGCCGCAACCTTGAGCGCGTAGTGACGGTTTCTGCCAAACATTCGGCCACATCGCTGAACCACATATCTTCGCAGATCATAACGCCCAACCGCACCCCTTTAAACGGGATAGGTCCCGGCAATGGACCGGGTTCAAACACGCGAACCTCATCAAACACACCGTAATTTGGGAGTTTGTTTTTATGGCGCGTTGCCGCTATTTTTCCGTCTTCTAACAAACAGACCGAATTGTGGAGAAAACCATCCTCTTCCATGGGTGCCGTCATGAGCATCGCAGGCCCGCCATCAAGAGTGAGCTCCGCAAGTTCGCCGAGGGCTGCATTAATGCTCCGCATGAAGGCAGGCTTTAAAACCAAATCTTCCGGTGGGTAACCACAGAGGAAAAGCTCTGGAAAGACAACAAGGTCCGCACCTTCAGATTCCGCCTCGCTGCGAAATTCCCGCGCAAGTAATACATTTCCAGCGATGTCGCCCAGCTTAGGGTTCGCTTGAGCCAGTGCTATACGTAATTTATCAGTCATAATAGGTTTTTAGCGCTACTAAGCGTTTGCAGCAATGGGAAGAATGAAGTTTTTGCGGATTTTTACAATAGTTCTCTATTTTGAACCCCGAAAGTTCGATAATTGAACACAGAGAATTTTATAAACACTATATTCAATTCAGTTCCTAATGCACTCCAAAATATTTTCTAGAGGCCCCTTCTATTAGACTTCAAATACGAACCAAATGATGATCAAGGCAAGCGTAGCATTCATAGTCCGAATAACTTATTACCAAACGGCCCAAAGCACACCACGCTGGAGAATTAAATTAGGATTCAGCAATTAATTTTTATCCGTTTCTATTCCAAAGAGAAGGACCGTCGTCCATCAGGTCACCCTCCTCATCATCGTCATCGTCGTCGTCACCACTCACACCAAGATCTTCAAGAATAGACATCGCTGCCTTGCTCAGTTTCGTTGAATCGAATTGAAGGTCGTCTACGGCCTCTTCCTCCCATTCTTCGGATTCCGGGTTCATGGTTGGTGCGACAACACTGGACCGCATGGGCATAGCAACAAAATCGCTTTGCTCTTCCAGCGGGATTGCCTGCTTTGCGGTCATTCTGTACAGGGTGAATAGAGCAATAAACAAATGAATGGCTGCCATAAATAGGAAGAAGGAATAAGGGCCCGTGTTAGCCATCAAGGCAGAGACAGCAATTGGGCCGAATACGGCCCCCACGCCATTTACCAAAATCAATCCGCTACTGGCAGCCACCATTTCATCTGGTTCAAGATAGTCGTTCGTATAGGCGATAAAGAGAGAATAAAGCGGCATGGCAAAACCACCGAATATGGTAGTCCCCACCATTAACATAAGGCCATTGCTTTGCTGTTGTACAAAATACAGGACAACAGCAACACCGAATGCGAATAAGGTCGTTATTAAGATAACCTGTCGTCGATCAAGCCTATCAGACAGCTGGCCAATGGGAATTTGAAGGAGGGCACCACCAATAATGGCGACACTGATAAAGGTAGAAATTTGACTAAGGGACAGACCAATCAAACTACCATATACAGCGGACATACTAAAAAATGCCCCATGCGCCACCCCAATCATCAACATGCCAATCACCCCTAGCGGAGAGATTTTATAAAGCGCCTTTAGATTCAGTCGCTTCGGTTGAGCAATTGAAGGCATCGTAGAGGCAGTCAGCGTCATAGGAATCAACGCCAAAGAAACCAGGATCGAAATAACAATGAATAGAATGTATCCACCGGGATCTGACGTCACGAGCAGAAATTGACCACCTGCCATCGCAATCCAGGTAATGACCATATAAATCGATAAAATTTGTCCCCGTGTCTCATTGGTTGCCGCGTCGTTAAGCCAACTTTCACTGACCACAAAAAGCCCCGCAAAGCAAAAGCCAGTCACTATCCTGATAAAACCCCAGAAATACGGGTCAGGTACGACAGCATGCAACAATGTTGCGGTGGATGCCAAGGATGCTAAGGCTGCAAAAACGCGCACATGCCCAACTGACGCCAGAATTTTAGGGGCAATTATGGATCCGAACAAGAACCCGAAATAATAACCCGACATTACGATACCGGTTGTGGCGGTAGAGAACCCCTCCAATCCCGCACGGACGCCGAGCAAGCTCCCTTGCAGGCCGTTCCCCAACATCATCAATCCGATACCAAGCAACAAAGGCCAGCAGGCAGATAGGGCAGCGTTCATTCACATCATCCAAAATTCAGTATTATCAATTCCAAGACAAGCGATATAGAGCCTGTTTTCAAACACCACTATCCAAAATCTGACGTAAATTATTCGAATTTGCAAGGAAACTAATTCAACGGATGAATTTACCAAATACTGTCTTCTGACCATACGTAAAAAGCCTTGCAGATCACAGGGTCCACAAGGCTTAAAAGTCAAACTCAGTATTTGTTTTTGAAAAGACTATTTCTGACCTTTTTCCCGCTGCAAAAAGATACTTGTAATGGCCAAAATAGCTGAAACAATCATCAATAATAAAGACACCGCATTTAGGGCAGGCGTTGATCCTTCTTTCAAACGATCAAACATGGTAATTGTTAGGGGCGCGTCAGATCCGACAAGCATCAACGTGGTATTGAAATTCTCGAATGACATAAGGAATGCGACGATCCCCGCGCCAAATAATGCCGGTTTCAGATAAGGCAGAGTAATTGTTCGAACTGCCGTCAGGTGAGACGCGCCAAGATTCAGCGCAGCCTCTTCCAGGGAGATATCAAATTTCCTCAAACGGGCTGAAATTACAAGCGTTGCAATGGTAGTGATAAAGGAAAACTGTCCCAATATTACAAGAACCAAACCAGGCCGTAAAAATTCCATTTCATAACCAAAGACGTTCTCAACCCCATTAACAACTGTATTTGAGAAAACCAACATGGAAATACCTAGAATAATACCCGGAATGACCAGAGGTAATATCATCAAGACGTATAAGAAGTTCTTGAATGGGAAGTTTTTACGCTCAAACAAAAACGCGTTGCAGGTTCCGACAAAAACCGAAAGGACGGTCACCCAAAAGGCAACAAACAACGAAACACCGATGCCTTCCATGATGGTACTATCGTGAAAGATACCAAGCTTGGGTTCAGTACTGCTGAAAAACCAATCAAAGGTAAATCCCTTCCAAGGGAGGGATGGAAACATTGCATCGTTAAATGCAAAGACAGCAACGACCAGCAACGGTATCAGCAAATATAAGAAAAATACGGATATGTAAGCGGCATAGACACCTTTAAAGGCGCGAGATTGTGGGATAGATGGGATCATAATACTGTCCTAACCCATTGTTTCTGACAATGTTTGACGGCTGAGTTTTAACCCACCCCAAACAATCAAGGAGGAGAGGATCAGCAAGAGGAAACCAAATGCAGCCCCCTGCTCCCAATTAAATCGAGTGATAAATTGGGCATAAATCTGCTCCGTAAACCACAAACTATCTTTGCCGCCAAGCAAGATAGGTGTCAGGTAATTTCCAAGACTGAGCATAAAAACAACGATACAGCCAGAGACAATGCCCGGCATTGCATGGGGAATGACGATTTCGCGCATCACGGTAAATCCGTTACCGCCTAAATCGTATCCCGCTTCAATGTAACTATCATCAAGACTTTCCAAGGTTGTTACCAGCGGGACAACCATGAACAACATTGATGTATATACTAAGCCAACAACAATCGTTGCATCCGTATAAAGCATCTCAATCGGTTGATCAGCAAGACCCGCCCATTGTAGAAAAGTACTAATAATCCCGGTTTCACGAAGAAGGATCATCCACCCAAAAGTCCGAACCAACTCACTCACCCAAAAGGGCAGCAGGCACAGCACAAACAAAACAGCTTTCATACGGCCGCGAAGCATCTTCGCAATATAGTAGCTGACTGGAAAAGCGATAACCAATGTGACAATTGTTGTCAAAATCGACATAATTGCCGTTCTGGCGTAAGTATTCCAATAGAGAGGTTCAGCGAAAAATTCACCGTAATTGCCTAGGCCCGTTTCATAAACCCTAGGTGCAACTTTCTCAGTAATGGACAACATAAACATGTCCACATGGGGCAAGAGGATCAAGGCAAACAGCCAAATCAACAAAGGCGCCATTAAAAGGATTAAACCCAATTTTGGTGCAGTCTTGTTTGTCATGACATATCCGCCAATTGTTCTGCGGACATCGCTAAGGTGTCAAAACACTTGGCTTGCGCAAGACGCCAACCTAAATGGAGTTCTTGTCCAGCCTGCAGATCATTAAATTCACCAGTTTGCGGAAGCGTGACCATAATTTTATCGCCGCTTGAAGGATCCCGCACAAGAACACGGCTATTAGCACCGTCAAAAAGAACGCTTTCAACATTGCCTTTAATGGTATTTTCAATACCGACCAAAGCATCTGATTTTCGGCTAATAACTACGGATTCAGGACGGACAAAAATATCAACATTTTGTCCTTTGGCCAAATTCTGATCGGCGGCCGTTGCGACGAGTTTCAATCCATCTTTGGTTTCGACCTGAACCTCATTGCCAGACATTCCCTTGATACTTCCGCTCCAACGGTTTGTATCACCGACAAACCCGGCAACGAAGGCCGTTTTCGGTTTGTAATACAATTCTTGAGGCGTGCCGACTTGCTCAAAAACCCCGTGATTCATCACCGCCACCTGATCAGACATGACCAGGGCTTCTGATTGATCATGGGTGATGTAGACAAATGTCGTATCAAAGTTATGTTGCAGTTGCTTCAGCTCTACCTTCATATGTTCGCGCAATTTTAAATCCAGGGCTCCGAGCGGCTCATCAAGAAGCAAAACATCTGGATCCAGGACAAGGCAGCGAGCAATAGCGATGCGCTGTTTTTGTCCGCCTGACAGCTGATCAATCCGTTTTGGGCCGGCATCGGGAAGGCTTATGCGCTCCAACGCTGATTTAACTTTCGCCGGGATATCCGCTTTTGGCATTCCCTGACGTTTCAATCCATATGCAATATTTTCCTCAACAGTCATCATGGGAAATAACGCAAGATGCTGGAAAACCATATTAACAGGGCGCTTGTTTGGCGGAACGCCCACCATGGATTTTCCCTTAATCCGCAAATCTCCGGAATCTGGCTCTAAGAAACCTGCCATCATTCGTAAAAGAGTTGTCTTTCCGCAGCCGGACGGGCCCAAAATCGAGAAAAAAGATCCCTTGGGAATGCTGAATGAAATATCGTCTACTGCTGTAAAATCACCAAAACGTTTAGTGATATTATGACATTCAAGGTCAAAATCTGAAGTGCGAGGAGATGAGGACATAACGGCAACTCTTAAACTTTGTTGGAGATAACTTGAGAATAGATACAAAAAAACGTCCCCTTGCAAATTGACAAAGGGACGTTCTTTAATTCGCTTAGTTAGATTTAGATGCTTTTACGCGATCCAAAACTTTACCTTCGATATCTTCAAGTCCAGCAGGTACTGGAGGATACCATTTGATGTTGTCGATATCAGCGGCTGGGAAACTTGATTGAAAACGCTTTTTCAAGTCAGCAGCGGCAAATTCATCGGCACCCTTAGAGGCTGTGAAGTTACCTGCAGCAGCAGTAATCATCGCTGCAATTTTTGGCTGCATTACAAAGTTAATCCATTTGTATGCCGCATCTTCAGCCTTCGTTTTAGCTGGAAGTGCAAATGTATCAATCCAACCCAAAGCACCGGATTTAGGAGCAACAAATGTCACATTGGCCATTTCTTTATTCAGCTTCCATCCGCCTGTATCCCAAGCCATAGCTGCCGTTACTTCACCAGAGCGAACCAAGTTCATCAACGCATCGCCACCAGTCCAATAAGACTTGACGTTGCCTTTACATTCGATGAGTTTCTTTTCAACCTTTGACATGATTTCAGCGTATTTGGCTTTATCATTATAAGCTGCGAATGGGTCCATGCCCATTGAGAAAGCAAATCCGATCAAAGTCGGGCGCTTCAAACGGTAAGAAACCTTACCGGCAACGCCTGCGGCACAAAGATCAGTGTAATCTTTTACGGATGCTGCTTTTTGCGTATCCAGAACTAGACCACTTGTACCCCAAACATGAGGAACACCATAAACTTTGCCGTCTACAGTTGTGTTTTTCTTTGTACCTTCAAGCATCGATCTAATAAAACGGTCAGCCTTAATCTTGCTTAGATCCATTGGCTTATAGATTTCATGTTCGAATTGAGCACCAGCGATACGGTCTTGGCTTGGCTGCGCAAGATCGAATCCGGAACCACCAGTGGCCCGAAGCTTAGCAATCATTTCTTCGTTGTTTGATTTAGTCACCTTAACATCGATGCCTGTTTCTTTTTTAAACAAGGCAACAACTTCTTTTGGTGCATACCCGCCCCATGTAAGAAGACGAAGTGTTTCAGCACCAGCAATATTAGCAGTAGCAAAAACAGATGCTCCCACCAATAATCCCGTAATTAGTTTTACTTTACTTTTCAGCATCATAGCCTCCACCGATAGTTATTATAAAAAACATTATTTACTCATTTGTCTCTGGCTGCAGTAAACTCTGAAATCAATGAAAATGGAACTAAAAATACAAAAAAATGAAAGAAAGCTTCTTTCACTGTGGTTTCAAATTGAGTTTTTGTTGATTTACCCTCTTCTTAATCAAATTTTTAGTTCAATTCACAAAAATCAAACATTTTTCCTGTTAAACACATTATAGACCAGAATTAAATTTAATATTCGACAATAGAAATTGATCCAACTACCCACACCATTCAAATGGCATCACAAGTTAATCTTGTATAAGACCATGCTGCCAGACTATCATATGATATATAATTAATATTCCAAAAAATTGGCCACATCATGACAAATTTCTCCAATGTTATTGTCAAAGCCGCCGGCGAAGATCGCGTCCTCAACGTGCGACCAGATCCACCGGATATTCGAGATCGCCTATATGAACCAGCATTGGTTCAATTACTCCCCAAACTAGATAATAGCGCCCTTGGAAAGCCACTAAACCAAGGAAAAGAAGGAGCCTGCACTGGCTTTGGTCTTGCTGCAGTCATCAACATATTAAATGCTGCGCGCAATAAATCATTCTTGGCAAGCCCCCGCATGCTGTACGAGATGGCTCAACGAAATGATATGTGGCCCGGACAGGATTATTCAGGATCCAGTTGCCGCGGCGCTATACAGGGCTGGAGAAATATGGGTGTCTGTTCAGACACTGATTGGCCCTATGAAGTAGACGTGCCCGGACACCTGACAGTAGAGCGTGCGAGACGCGCACGGAGCAATACTGTCGGGGCATATTATCGTTTACGACCAGAGATAGGCGATTATCATGCAGCGCTTAACGAAGTAGGTGCAATTTTCGTATCTGCCTCTGTCCACAAAGGATGGCATAATCCCGTTTCGAAAAGAAATAGGCTGTCTGTTATCAGGCCAACGAATGCCATGACCGGTGGACATGCCTTTGCCATTGTCGGTTATACCCGCTTGGGATTTATCGTACAAAATTCATGGGGGGAAAAATGGGGGACAAAAGGTTGCGCACTTTGGCGATATGAAGATTGGCAAGAAAATGTCCGTGACGGCTGGGTTTTTCGTCTTGCTTTGTCCACCCCTTCAATTTTTAGCAAACAACCAGTCATAAGCGACACTGGAACAACTCAGTTATTCCAATCCAGCCCCAAACGGTTTGAAATTGCAGGTCATTTCGCTCATTTCGACGACGGAAAATATTCTACAAAAGGAAAATACCATACGGAGAAAGCGGATATTCAGGAGACTACAGAAAACTTAGAGAAAAGCCTGATAGATAATCCGGACAAATACAAACATTTGGTTTTTTATGCTCATGGCGGCCTGAATTCCACCAAAGATTCCGCAATCAGAATTGCCAAAATGAAAGACGGATTTAAACGAAACAGTATTTATCCGTTTCACATTATGTATGACACAGGGCTTGCCGAAGAAATAAAGGATTTGATCATTCGGGGCGCCACAAAATCAACAGATCAGGCACCAGCTTTTCTAGATTGGTTAGGAGAGGCTATATCAGATACAAGTGATCAGCTAATCGAAGATTTAATTAGGAAACCCGGAACGGCTCTTTGGGAGGAAATGAAACGGGATGCCGCGGCCCCATTTGATCAAGGTAATGATGGGGTGAACATGTTAAAAGCTTTTACCAAAGTCACTCATGCTCACGACCTGCAAGTTCACCTTCTAGGACATAGTGCCGGAGCCTTAGTACACGGACATATTTTAAGTGCTATCGAGAAAAATGAAATATTCCCGTCAATTTCATCGGCATCCCTACTCGCTCCCGCTTGCAGTGTCGATTTTTACAATAAGCATTACAAAACCCTCCTTGAGAAAGACGATGCTTCGCCAGTTCGTTTGCAAAAACTCCATATTTATAATTTAAAGCACTCGCTGGAAATTGAGGATTCAGTTGCCCTTATTTATAGAAAATCGCTCCTAACACTCATCTCGAAAGCATTCGAGAGAGGAAAAAATATCCCCTTACTTGGACTTGAAAAGTATAATACAGGGATAAATTTGGCCGAATTTTTCTATTCAAATGGAAAATCTGGACCGACTAAAGCCAAATCCCATAGTGATTTTGACAACGACCATTTCACACTAAATTCAGTTTTAAAGACAATTTTGGGTCATGCACCCAAATACCCATTTAGGGAAAAAGAGTTGAAGTGATCAGTATGAAGCGACAGTGGATGTCAGTCTTTTTTAAGTAGAAATTCTCGGCCCAATTTAACACTGGGGACATTATCATAAGAAATGATATCAGCTGTTGCGTATGTTTCTTGCCAGCTATCAGGTAAGTAAGAGCCCGTTCCAACAACATCAATCGGTGCTTTTAAACTGCCCATAACACGACATTTCTCAGCTGAAAATCCACTGGATGCAACGAGCCGTACCTTTGTAAAACCTGCTTCATCAAGCTTTTCTCGCATGTAATAGATTGCCGCAGCAGACACACCCGTCCCGACCATCCATTTCAATTCTTGTTCTGACCGATACTGCCGTATTCCTTTAGGCATATTGCGTTCAAGAACCGCATATGATTTTGCCGTATCCAAACCTTCAATAAACCGCCCGCCATGTGTGTCCAGACGTATAGACATCATCCCTTTTACGACTAAATCGGGGAAGCGATTACAAACGGCGAGAGCGTCGGTAATTTCTTTACCAAAATAGTCCACGAGAACTGTAATTGGCTCATCCGGATAACTTTCCACATACATTTCTGCAGCTTTAAGTGTATCCCCAGCATATCCGATTAACGCATGGGGCATTGTCCCTAAGCCTTTTTCATTTCCGAAAAAATGAGCGGTACTATCATTAGCATTTCCAATAAAGCCTTTTGCACCATGCTCATTCTGTGCAGCTTTACTGCCTACAGACGCCGCATAAGCCATCATTTCTGCCATCTCAGTGCCCGCGCAATGACGGGCATCCATAGCAAGAAAAGCCACATTGGGCATATGGCAACTCATGAGATAGGCGTTATTTGCCGCAACGCAAGCGGGACCCAATTTTTGAAGATACAATGTCTCTAAATCGACCAAATCCACAAAACTACCTGTAATATACAGAAGTGGCTCGCCAGCACCGACCCAATCGCCTTCTTCAAAGCAAGGTTCGACTTCAAAAGTCTTACCCCGAAGACGGTTTATCTCTTCAAGCCAATCGAGGAGTAATTTAGGGCAAAATAGAACGGGCCTGCGCATAAACACAGCATAAGTGACCGTCTTATCACCAAATTTGGAAACTACTCGTTTGGTTTTATTGAAATACTGGTCGGTGTGATCCGCAATGGTTTGATCCACTGCGGATTTTCTGGTTTTTGCGGTTTGCTCGTTCATACTATTAATGGATCAAGATGCAGCGGCTGCAGCAATCCCATTCCCTCTTTCGTCTTTCAACATTTCTGCCATCAAGAAGGTAAGCTCCAATGCTTGATTTGCATTTAGCCTTGGGTCACAAGCCGTATGATAGCGATCGCTTAAATTCTCTTCCGTAACTTCAAAGGTTCCGCCAAGACATTCAGTCACGTCTTTACCGGTCATTTCGAAATGAACACCACCCGCATGGGTGCCTTCAGCTTTGTGGACACCAAAGAATTCACGCACTTCTGACAAAATGCGATCAAATGGTCGTGTTTTATAACCGGTAGAAGATTTAATCGTATTGCCATGCATTGGATCACAAGACCAAACAACTTTCCGCCCTTCTTGCTCAACTTTACGGATGAGTGCTGGAAGATGTTTTTCTACGTTCCCGGCACCAAAGCGACAAATAACAGTAATCCGTCCTGCTTCGTTTTCTGGGTTCAATTTGTCAATCAAACGAATAAGGGTTTCAGGGTCCTGACTTGGACCTGCTTTAACGCCAAGCGGATTGGCAACGCCGCGCAAGAATTCTACGTGAGCTTCATCAGGATCACGGGTCCGATCCCCAATCCACAGCATATGGGCTGACGTGTTATAATATTCTCCAGACGTGCTATCCACCCGCGTCAACGCTTGCTCATAGGGAAGTAAAAGCGCTTCGTGGGATGTGAAGAAATCAGTTTTTGCCATCTCTGGTGTATTCTCAGAACTAACGCCGCAAGCTTTCATGAACGCCAAAGCATCCTGAATGCGATCAGCCATTTCTTTATACCGCTCGCCTTGTGGACGGCTGGCAACAAAACCCATATTCCACTGATTAACCAGGTTCAAATCTGCATAACCACCTTGCGCAAAAGCACGCAAAAGATTGAGGGTCGATGCGGCTTGAGAATAAGCGGTCAACATACGCTTTGGATCAGGAATACGATCTTCAGGAGTGAAGTCAAAACCGTTAATGATATCACCGCGATAACTTGGAAGCTCTACACCATCAATCGTTTCTGTATCAGCAGAACGTGGTTTGGCAAACTGACCGGCAAGGCGCCCAACTTTAATCACAGGAAGGTTCGCACCAAAGGTGAGAACGACAGCCATTTGGAGCAAGACCTTAAAGGTATCGCGAATATTGTTCGGATGGAATTCAGCAAAACTTTCAGCGCAATCGCCGCCTTGTAGAAGAAAACCACGTCCTTCTGATACTTCGCCAAGTTTCTTTTTCAAAAGACGCGCTTCACCTGCAAAAACCAACGGTGGAAAGTTGCCCAAGGTTTCTTCCACTGTTTTTAAGGCTTCGGCATCGCGATATGTAGGCACCTGTTTGATTGGTAAATTTCTCCAGCTACCAGGTGTCCAATTATTCAACATTATTCCATTCCCTAATTCTATATTTGCACTGCAACATGCATATAGTAATTTCTACATTTTTTTTAATTCAAAGCAATCGTAAAGCAGTGATTTTTCTCACAAAATCCTGTTTTTACACCCAAAAACCGTGTCCTGGGTGTAAAAGCCAGGTGTTTTATCATTCGCCCGTGTATTTTTCGCGCATGGTTACGATTTCTTCTGCCAAAGTGGGATGCACACCGACAGTGGCATCAAACTGCTCTTTTGTTGCACCGCATTTAACTGCGATACCAATTCCCTGAATAATCTCCCCGGCATCGGCTCCAACAATATGAACCCCGACAACTCGGTCAGATTTGGGCTCCACGATGAGCTTAACCATCGCTTTCTCGCTCCCCAATGTCAGGGTTTGCTTCATTGGCCGGAATTCAGATTTGTAGATGTCTACATCGCCAAATTGCGCCCGAGCTTCAGCTTCCGTCAAACCAACGGACCCCACAGGAGGTTGAGAGAAGACCGCGGATGGCACATCACTGTGATTAAAGGCACGCGGTTTGCCACCAAACACAGTCTCAGCAAATGCCATACCTTCATGAAGAGCAACAGGGGTCAGCGCGATACGATCGGTTACGTCACCCACTGCATAAATGTTATCGACAGTTGTCTTGGAATATTCGTCAACAACAACAGCGCCATTGCCTTTAAGTTCAACACCAACGCCTTCCAGTCCAACACCATCCGTGTTCGCACTTCTACCCGTGGCATACATAACTGTATCAGCCTCCAGTGTTGATCCGTCTTCTAATGTCACAAGCAAACCCGTAGCCGTTTTCTCAATTTTGGCTGGATTTGATTGGGTCCGAAGATCAACTCCTTTTTTGGTGATTTCCTGAGCAACCATCTTCTGTACATGGTGATCAAAGCCACGCAAAATCTGCTCACCGCGGTAAAGCTGGATAACATCAGCCCCTAAACCGTTGAAAATGCCTGCAAATTCTACAGCAATATAACCGCCACCAACAACGACAACACGTTTGGGGAAATCTTCCAGATGGAACACTTCATTGGAAGATATCGCATGCTCAATGCCCGGAATCTCAGGCATGACAGGCGTACCACCTGTGGCAATCAGGATATATTTAGCCGTTACAGTCTTATCGCCCACACGTACCGTATTTTTATCAACAATTTCGGCGCGGTTTAAATACAGCTCCACATTATTGTTAGACAAAATTGTGTGATAAATACCATTTAGGCGGTCGATTTCCTTGTCTTTATTGGCGATAAGTTTTTTCCAGTCATGGCTGACTTTTGGAACGGTCCAACCATAATTAGCAGCATCCTCGAAATCTTCTGAGAAATGACTGGCATATACAAATAGTTTCTTCGGAACGCAGCCACGGATCACACATGTGCCGCCCACTCTAAACTCTTCTGCAATAGCGACTTTCGCCCCCAATGAAGAAGAAATACGGGAAGCCCGAACGCCGCCAGAACCTGCACCGATAACAAAAAGGTCATAATCGTAAGTCAATTAAACATATCCTCAAAAATTTGCGCGCCCAAATTATTTGTCTAAACCGCCTAGGCAGATGTATTTCATCTCAAGATAGTCATCAATTCCGTATTTTGAACCCTCTCGGCCCAAACCAGATTGTTTTACACCACCAAAAGGCGCGACTTCCGTCGATATAATACCGGTATTAACACCGACAATGCCATATTCAAGGGCCTCACTCACACGCCACACACGACCAATATCACGGGCGCAGATATAAGCTGCCAAGCCAAATTCTGTGTCATTGGCATAGGCAATAACTTCTGCTTCATCTTTAAATTTGAACAAAGGCGCCATTGGGCCAAATGTTTCTTCACGTGCCACTTTCATATCCTGCGTAGCACCAGTCAAAATAGTTGGCTCGAAAAACGTTTGACCAAGTTCATGACGCTTGCCGCCGATTAATACTTTTGCGCCTTTAGAAAGCGCATCTTTAATATGCTCTTCGACCTTGTGTACCGCAGCTTCTGTGATAAGCGGACCTTGGGTTACCCCATTGTCCAAACCGTTACCAACTGTCATCTCGCTCACTTTTGCAGCCAAGCGAGAGGCAAATTCGTCATAGACGCCTTCTTGAACATAAAGCCGGTTTGCACACACACATGTTTGTCCAGCATTTCTATATTTAGATGCGAGTGCCGCTTCTACGGCATCGTCCAAATCCGCATCATCAAAAACAATAAAAGGCGCGTTTCCGCCAAGCTCCATAGATGTTCTCTTAACTGTGGCGGCGCACTGTTCCATCAGGATTTTGCCTGTGGCGGTTGATCCTGTGAAAGTCAGCTTGGCTACATCTGTGTTACCTGTCATTTCTTTGCCAATTTCTTGAGGAACACCTGTAACAACCCCCAAAATACCTTTCGGTATTCCGGCGCGTTCCGCAAGGACAGCCATTGCGAAAGCAGAATAAGGGGTCAGTTCTGATGGCTTGATAACCATAGGACAACCGGCAGCCAGTGCAGGCGCCGCTTTTCGTGTAATCATAGCAACTGGGAAGTTCCAAGGCGTAATGGCAACAGTAACGCCAATAGGCTGCTTTATAACGATAATCCGTTTATCGCTTTGGTGTTCCGGGATTGTGTCGCCATAAATACGCTTCCCTTCTTCTGCAAACCACTCAATGAAAGTAGCGCCAAAC
>JAESSA010000052.1 GCA_016764355.1 Sneathiella sp.
AGCTATTACAATGGGAGTCATGACATTAGCGTCTGGTGTTGCTGATGCCAAGAATCTGAAGGCATCTCATCAATGGCCCGGTGGTAAAGGGGACGTTCGGGATGAAATGGTGCAAATCATTGCACGAGAAGTCGGTGCCGCAGGTGTCGATTTAAATATTAAAGTGTATCCGGGTAAAAGCCTTTACAAACCAAAAGAGCAATGGGGCGCAATGGTTAAAGGCCAATTGGATATCTCGGCCTTTCCTTTGGCATATGCCGCCGGTCGCCATCCGGAATTCGATTCCACTTTGATGCCAGGTCTTGTTAAAAACCATGATCATGCCAAAAGACTGAATAGTTCTCCTTTCATGGATGATATTAAGAAAATTATCAATGATGCCGGTGTTGTTGTTCTGGCCGATGCATGGCTTGCCGGAGGGTTCGTTTCCAAGAAAAATTGCATTTTGGGACCAGACACCATGAAGGGGCAAGTGACCCGTGCCGCAGGTAAGGCTTTTGAGCAAATGCTAGTAGGTGCCGGCGCTTCAATCGCGTCAATGCCAAGTTCTGAAATTTATAGTGGATTGCAAACGGGTGTCTTGGATGCCGCAAATACAAGTTCTGGCAGTTTTGTATCTTACCGAATTTATGAGCAGGCTAAATGTTTGACCGCTCCAGGTGCTAATGCACTTTGGTTCATGTATGAGCCGCTTTTGATGTCTAAGAAAAGTTTCGGTAAACTGAACAAGGATCAGCAGGCTGCTTTGATGGCAGCTGGTAAGAAGGCCGAGACCTTCTTCTTCGACGCTGCTAAGGGTCTCGATGACAAGTTGGTTGCAGCTTATAAAAAAGCAGGCGTTGAGGTTGTTGAAATGTCATCAGATCAAGCTCAAGCTTGGCGTGATATTGCAAACGAAACTTCATACAAAATGTTTGCAAAAAAGGTTAAGGGCGGAGAAGCGTTGATTAAGAAAGCACTCGCGGTTCAATAAATTCCTGTCGGGGCTTTCGGTGTACCCAAGTATCTGATCGAAAGCCCCATTCCACAGCTTACTCAAGGTAATTATGACGTTATTTATTAAGTCTATTCAAAATCTTTCCAGGTTGTGCGGCATCTTAGCTGCCTTGCTGGTGAGCGCGGCAATCCTCGTTGACGTTCAAATGGTTGCTATGCGGTATTTCCTGAATATGTCTACAATCTGGCAAACTGAATTTGTAACTTACGCTATCGTTGCCGCTACATTTCTTGGAAGCCCTTATGTTTTGTTGATCAAGGGGCATGTGAATGTGGATTTACTCCCTCATTATTTATCCGCCATGCCGAAAAAGATTTTGGCAATATTTGCGTCTCTATTGGCGCTGGCATTTTGCCTGGTTTTGGCTTGGCAGGCCTATATTTTCTTTTATGAGGCCCTAGAAGGCGGATGGTTAACCGATACCATTTGGGAGCTCCCCTTGTGGATACCCTATCTTCCTATGTTTGTTGGTACCGCTCTTCTTTGCCTTCAATATGTTGCAGATATATTGTGCCTTGCTTTCAATTTTGAGTATTTGTCTATTTTAGCTGCCCCGCAGCAAGAGGGGGAATAATGGAACCGATTACGATTGGCATTCTTGCCGCAATTTTGATCATTGTTTTATTAGCAACGGGTATGCCTGTCGCTTTTGGCCTTGGCCTAGTCTCCATAGTATTTCTCGTAATTTTTGAAGGCGTGGACAGCCTTTCTGTTGTTGCCGATACCTTTTTCGCAGGGATTGCTGAATTTTCCTTGGTTTCCATTCCGATGTTTATTGTGATGGGCGCGGCTGTAGCCTCTTCCCCAGCCGGAAAAGACTTGTTCGAGGCGTTGGATCGTTGGTTGACACGTGTTCCCGGCGGTTTGATAATCTCTAACATTGGCGCCTGTTCGGTCTTTGCAGCCCTCAGTGGATCATCCCCTGCAACCTGCGCCGCCATTGGTAAAATGGGTATTCCAGAGATGCAGAAGCGAGGCTATCCGGATAGTTTAGCTACGGGGTCCATTGCCGCTGGTGGGACGTTAGGGATCTTAATCCCGCCTTCCGTCACCATGATTGTTTATGGCATTTCGACGGAGACATCTATTGGACGATTGTTTTTGGCGGGGGTCTTTCCTGGACTTTTACTCACAACGCTGTTTATGGCTTGGGCAATTTATTATGCATGGCGTAATGGCTTTGATTTCAGAGCCAAAATTGGTGCTTTCTCATGGAAGCAAAAATTTGAAATTCTGCCCCGCGTTCTGCCTTTTCTAGCGATCATTATTGGTATTTTGTTTGTTTTATATGGCGGTGTTGCGACGCCTTCAGAGGCTGCTGGCGTCGGTGCTTTGTTTTGCCTAATCTTGGTCGCCGTTATTTACAAAATTGTGCACCCTAAGAAAATTTGGGCAATTATGAGCGATTCAACGCGTGAGAGCGTAATGATCTTAATGATTATTGGCTCTTCCGCATTATTCGCCTACACGCTTTCTAGTCTTTTTGTTACCCAATCAATCGCCGAATATATAGCGGGGCTTGAAGTAAATCGCTGGGCACTTATGGCAATGATCAATGTATTTTTGCTTGTGGCTGGTTTCTTTTTACCACCAGTTGCGGTCATTGTTATGACCGCGCCTATATTATTGCCCATTATCCTTACTGCAGGATTTGACCCCTATTGGTTCGCAGTTATTTTGACAATTAATATGGAGATCGGGCTCATCACGCCTCCGGTCGGACTTAATTTGTATGTTATTAACGGGATAGTGCCAGATATTTCCCTGCCGACAATTTTGAAAGGCGCCTTTCCTTTTATGCTTTGTATGGTTGTTGGGATTATTATCTTGTGTCTGTTTCCTGAAATCGCAACGTGGCTACCTGAAAAAGTTATGGGATTGGAACAATGAGGCAGACATTCGTATCGCAATTATTTAATTCTATTGCCGATGCAGGGCGTGATCTTTTGGATCGGGGGGCTGGAAAAGCCCGCAGCCATTCAATTGAAGGCGTTTGCCGGGACCTGTTGACCCAACGCGGTGAAGCATCAGGAATAGCACTGGCTAGAGAGATCACTGATCTTTGGGGTAAAATCTCGGATGAGAAGAAGTTGGATTTCCTTTTCTTTCTTTATAAAGAAGTATCAATAACCCCAGACATAGTCGATGCAGCCGTCGCTGCCTATCAGGCGGATAAGTCAATTGAGAATACGCACAAACTTGCAACCGCATTGGAAGCGCCACGTCAGGAGCTGATGCGGCGGATTAATTTCGCACCTGGTGGCACGGCCGTCATTGTCGATATTCGAAAATTTCTGGTCTCTAAAATTAGAGAATTTCCTGAACTGAAAGAAGTTGACCGGGATATAAAACACTTGCTGGAAAGTTGGTTTAATCGTGGATTTTTGGAACTTGAAGAGATTAATTGGCGTACGCCAGCCGTGATCTTGGAAAAATTAATCGAGTATGAAGCCGTTCATGAAATTGACGGTTGGGATGATTTACGAAGGCGGCTTGATCAAGATCGTCGTTGCTTCGCATTCTTCCATCCTGCGCTGCCCGATGAGCCCCTTATTTTCGTGGAAGTTGCTTTAGTGAAAGGGTTGGCATCAGCCGTGCAGCCTCTCCTCGATCGCAAAGAAGAACGACTGGATCCATCCGCCGCTGATACCGCAATCTTTTACTCCATCAGTAATTGTCAGGATGGGCTAAAGGGAATTAGTTTTGGTAATTTCCTAATTAAACAGGTCGTATCAGAGCTATCAGCTGAATTGTCGAATTTGAAGCATTTCTCAACTTTGTCTCCAATCCCCGGATTCATGAAATGGTTTGGCACAACGACAGGGAAGATTGGCGGGTTGTCTGCTAGTCAGTCAACGAAAGTAAGAAGTCTCCTGAACGAAAAAGAATGGTGGCTCAATGAGGAAGTTGTCGAGCAAGTGAGAGGACCGCTAGAGCAGCTTGTCGCTCATTACCTTGTGAATGAAAAATCTCGAAAAAACCCAATGGATCCTGTGGCTCGTTTTCACCTGGGAAATGGCGCGCGGTTAGAGAGGATCAACTGGCTTGGAGATAGTTCTGAAAACGGATTGGCACAATCGTCGGGATTGCTGGTAAATTACTATTATAGCCTTAGAGATATTGAGAAGAACCACGAAGCATTTGCTAATGATAAAAAAGTTGTGGCTTCTTCTGCAATTTTATTGCTGGCAAAATCTTAAGCTAAATTGGAAGCCAATTTAAGTCTTAAAAATATACAGTTGTACAAAATTCTGTGATTAGAAATTTTGGGTGATCACGATAAAGTCCATTTGTGGTCACTTCACAGGAAATATACAAAATTTATATTATTTATTTCTAATTTAATGAATTTTAAACTTCTTTTGCCCAATGTCTCTTATTAAATTCTGTTTTCGTAATATTAGTTTTTGATTTGTTCTGTTGCCGAAAAGGCAGAGGGGAATAGATATTTATTACGATGACAACCAGGGTAAAATCTCTCCGTACAAAGTTCTTGCTGTTACTCGCTTTAGGCGGAGCTTTCGTTGCTTCTATCGGTTTATGGATAACTTACACAACAATTACTAACCATTTTGAGCAACAACTTGTAGAGCGTGGAAGGCTGCTCATATCATCTTTAAACCACACAAGTATGGTGGTTAAAGAGAACTATCAAATTCAACACATCGTCGATGAACTAACGTCTTCCCCCTTAGTCAATAATATTATGGTCGTTAACCGCGGCTCTCATCAGCTAATGGCAGCCTCAGATAAGTCTTTGCGGGATACGTCTTTGGGAACACTGTCTGATAAGCATCTTAAGGATCACCTTATCGAAGTCTTGGAGAGTGGGTTTTTTGGCTATCATTTTGACTACGAAAAAAATGAATTTATTTTGACCATGCCTTTGGACTCTGTATTTGAGCCACACCAACCTCATACAAAGCCGATGATGAAGCAGAAAGATGACGATCGGCATGCAGTTAACCAGCAAATGCGTCCTGAGCACGGGGGGCAAGACAATAAAGGATCGTTCAGTCATACAACGACATCACAAAATGGTGTCATGAAACACAAAATGAACGGTGCATCAATTCCCTTAAATAACAGCGCATCCTATCGCGGCGTGATCTTGTTGGTATTGGATAATAATGCGGCTACAGCTGCAAGTATTCAAATACTTTGGCTTTTGTGTATTGCATTAGTTGCGGCTGTATTGATTATGATGAGCATCGCTTATGTTATCGTTGATCGGCAGATCCTAGATAGGATCGCAATAATTCGAAATGCCATGATGGTTTCGAAATCAGACGAAAATACTACTTTTATATCGATTAACGCCAATGACGAGATTAGCGACCTTGGTCGTGCTTTCAATGGGATGGTAGCACGAATTGACGCAGAAACGTCGAAAAGAGAAAAAGCTGTCCTCAAGTTAAAAGTAAGTGAGGAGAGGTTTAAGTCAGTCATTGAGAATGCTCCTGCAATTATCCATATTAAAGATGCCGAAGGCAGGTTTATTCTGATCAACAGTATGTGCGAAAAATTATTTGGAGTTCAGGAAAGTGAAATTTTGGGGAAAAAGGCAGATGAAATTTTCTCCAAAGAATTCTCTAAAGAAATCGCTGCCCACGATCAAATAATCCTGGAGACTGGACAGACGCATGCGCAAGAAGAGAAGTGGAATCTCAATAACAAAGAGCATACGTTTCTTTCCGTTAAATTTCCAATACAGGACGGCTTTGGGGAAAATGTTGCTATTGGCGTGATCGGGACCGACATTACTGTACGGAAATTAGCTGAAGACGCTATTCAGTCAGCCTTTGTTTCGGAAAACGCAAATAAAATGAAAACACATTTTCTGGCTAATATGAGCCATGAATTACGAACACCATTAAATTCCATTATTGGTTTCTCAGAAATTATGAAAGAAGAGAGGCTTGGTCCTGTAGGCAGTACGAGGTATCGGGAATATGCTGTAGATATTAATGAATCTGGGCTTCATTTACTGTCGCTCATTAACGACATACTTGATTTGTCTAAAATTGAGGCTGGGGCAGAAAAACTCTACGAAGAAAATCTTGAGATTTCAGCGACTGTTAAATCTGTGACAAAAACTTTAACTGGGTTGTTAAATGCTGGTAAGCTTGACCTCAAATTTGATTTTTCTGAAAATATGCCAATATTGCGTGCGGATGCACGTAGGGTAAGACAAATCCTCCTTAATTTGCTTTCCAATGCCATTAAATTTACGCCAGCGGGCGGTACTGTTGAGATAAAAACCTGGATGCACGCCAATGGGGACTGTGTTTTGCAAGTCATTGATTCAGGCATTGGGATTGCGCTAGCGGACATTCAAAAGGCTTTGACGCCCTTCCAGCAAATTGATAGCGACTTAAACAGAAAGCATAATGGGACAGGTCTGGGTTTACCATTAACTAAGTCACTGGTTGAGATGCATGGCGGTTATATGGATTTGAAAAGTGAACTTGGTGTGGGAACTTCCGTAACTGTACACTTTCCTGCTAATCGCGCGGTAAGTCCCTCTATTAATAATTTAGCAATTGATAAAGCACTTAAAAATAAAATGACTTGATCCCAAAGACTGGAATCCAGAGATCTTTATAAGGCTTGTGCACGTGCTCCCTTAATTCCGTTCGGAGGGCTTAGATTTTAGGATGTCGATTAGGTCTTTTTGCTGACGCGTCATTCGCTGCTCTTTTGGCCAAGTGATCCAAGCACCAAGTGGCATGGTGTAGGGGGATTTATCTAGAGTAATCAGTCGTTGTTCGTCAAAATGCTTTTGCGTCAGGGGCAATGAGCACAGAAGAATACCCGCGCCACTCTCCGCGGCGTGCAGGGCAGTTATGAAACTGTCAAAACGAAGTTTAGGAGAGGCGAGGGGCACACGACCTGTGGCTTTAGCCCATTCCTGCCAGCCATCTCTGAAGCCTTTAACGGCGAGCAATGGCTGGTTTTGCCATTCTTGTTTGTTTTTAAGCTGATTTAGAAGTTGAGGGGCGCAAGCGGGGACAAGTTTTTCAGTGAATAGTTTACGACTTCTCAGATTGCTCCAATCTCCGTTTCCGTAGTGGATTTGGAAATCACTTTCCACGGCATCATAATCAATATCGCGGTGAATAGAGGATATTGAAACTTCAACTTCTGGATTGCTTCGTGAAAAAGCTTTCAATCTCGGCGCAATCCATAGTGAGGCGATGGATGCCGGTGCTGCTATGGTGATCTTCTTTGATGGCCTCCCGAATAAATCATCGGTCCCGCGCTTGATGAGAGAGAGGGCATTTTGAATATGAGGGAGATATGCCTCCCCATCGGCCGTCAGTTCCACTCCTCGTGGTAATCTGCGGAATAAACTGACGCCAAGACGATCTTCCAGTGCCCGAATATGCTGACTGACAGAGGCTTGGGTTAAGCCTGTTTCCAAACCCGCTGCTGTGAAGTTTCCATGTCTTCCAGCCGCTTCAAAGGATTTAAGCCATTCCATTGGGGGAAGGGAGGAGCCAATTGCTCTAGTCATAAAAATAATCACCCCTTATGGCCCAAATCTATTGTTTTTAATTATGCCGCACATTTGGTATTCTTTAAAGGTGAAATTGGATGGAGTGAACAATGAACAGTTTTGTGTCTGTAGAATTAATCGATGATGGAAAGGCGATATCGATTTTAGATGGCCAAGATAGGCAAATGCGCTTTCATGCGGTTTGGCTTCGGGATAATGCCCCGGATACGGAAACCCGCTCGGCGGTTAATGGACAAAAGCTTATGACGGTTTCCCAAATCCCTGATGATATTCACGTGTCTACGGCGGTGCTGAAAGAAGAATTTCTTGAGATAAGTTTTTTACCTGAAGATAAAATTGTTCAATATTCGCAAAAATGGTTGAGTAACAACTGTTATGATGGAAAATTGCTGGAGCAGCCCCCCATAGTTTGCGCTGATTTCCAGACGTGGGATAAGCTATTTTCACCAAAACTGCCGATAGCTGACTATGGGACGGTTAAACAGTCTCCACAACATTTAGGCGCTTGGCTTGCAAAGATTAGAAGATTTGGTGTGGCCAAAATGACTGGTGGCGACATACAATCCGGGGCACTGTTCGATATCGCGGCCCTTTTTGGTTATGTGCGTGAGACCAATTATGGGAAGTGGTTTGAAGTACGTTCTGAGATAAATCCAACAAATTTGGCATATACGGGACTCGGGTTACAGGCCCATACAGATAATCCCTACCGCGATCCTGTTCCCACATTACAAATTCTCTATTGCTTGGAAAACTCAGCTGAGGGCGGTGAGAACACGGTTGTTGACGGGTTTCGCGTGGCAGAGAGAATGCAGCAAGAAGCGCCTGAAGAATTTCAGGTTTTGTGTGACTATTCAGCACGATTTGAATTTAAAGGGGATGATGGTGTTCATTTAACGGCTAAGAGACCAATGATAGAGCTGTCCCCGGAAGGGCAGATCGTAGCCATTCGTTTTAACAATCGATCCTGCGGCCCTTTGGTCGATGTGCCCTATAATCAAATGGCTCTATACTACGAAGCCTATCGGCACTTTAGCGATCTTGTTGATGATCCATCCATGTCTGTGAGTTTCAAATTGTCACCGGGGGAGTGCTTTATCGTTGATAATTGTCGCGTACTTCATGCTCGAAACGCCTTTTCCGGTGCTGGGACACGATGGTTGCAAGGATGTTATGCGGACATAGATGGTTTGTTGTCTACGTTGTCTGTCATAGAAAATAAATATGGAAGTATGGAACGTGACTGATACTGAAAATCTCGTATTGAGCCCGAAGACTATTGTCGGTTTTATTGGCGATATATTTCACCGCCGTGGCGCCGACTCCTATTTAGGGGAGGACGTGACAATGTCTGAACATATGTTGCAAGGGGCTTATCTTGCGGAACAAGCAGGGGCTGATGATCAGGTTATTGCCGCAGCGCTGCTTCATGATATTGGTCATTATACAAATGAGTTCCCCGAAGACGCATTAGAGAAAGGTGTCAATAATTATCATGACGTTGCGGGGGCGGAGGTCATAAAGGATTTTTTCCCAGCCTTAGTGATAGACAGTATTCGTTATCATGTGGCGGCCAAACGCTATTTGTGTGCTGTAGAAGGGGATTATTTTGATCGTTTGTCTGATGCCTCGGTTCATACATTGAATTTGCAAGGAGGCCCTATGTCACAGGAGGAAGTGAAAGAATTTCAGACTTTTCCTCATCTGGAGACAATTGTTCAGGTACGCCGTTGGGATGACGAGGGGAAAGTTGCGGGGGTTTCAACACCTGAATTCTCCTACTATGCGCCGTTGCTTCAAAGAATTGTCGACGCGCATTGTGAGTTTTAAAAAAGGCATCTGAAATAATTACGCTTGTCTATTGTCCTCAGTCTTTTTAACATCCTCATTTTACTGAGAGTAAAAAGCATGGAAGCAGTAATCCCTTTTGTCGGTCAAGTGAGTGCTGAGGATGAGAAAAACTGGATTGATGCTCTCTCAGGCGCCTTGCCAAACGAGCAGATTATTCCTTTCGCAGATTTAAGTGAAAGCCAGCGGACGTCGTCAACGATTGCTATCGTTGCTAATCCGTCTCCTGAAGATTTGGCGAAACTTCCGAATCTTGTGTGGATCCAAAGTGTTTGGGCGGGAGTGGAAAGACTGCTCGGCGAGCTTCGAGATCGCCCTTTTGAGATCGTCCGAATGGTAGACCCGGAGATGTCCCGCACCATGGCAGAAGCTGTTTTGTCGTGGACATTATACCTTCATCGGGACATGCCAGCCTATGCTAAGCAGCAAAGGGAGCGGAAATGGGTTGAATTACCTTACACAAAGCCATCACAAAAAACCGTTGGTATTTTGGGGCTGGGAAAGCTTGGTAAAGTGGCGGGCAGGAAATTAGCGGAAGCTGGGTTTAATGTGATGGGATGGAGCCGAAGACCTGAAGACATTCAAAATATTAATACAAAATCAGGGGATGATGGATTAAAACAAGTCATATCGCAGTCAGATATTATTGTCCTTTTACTCCCCTTAAGTGATACTACACGCGGCCTCTTAAACAAAAACGTCTTTGATCAAATGCGCATTGGGACGAGTTTGATTAATTTCTCGCGCGGACCAATTATTGACGATGACGATTTAATCGAAGCCTTGGATACAGGGCGGATTGATCACGCTGTTTTGGATGTTTTCCATCAAGAACCTCTCCCGCAAGATAACCCCTTTTGGGGGCATGAAAGAGTCACCGTTCTGCCACATATCTCTGCCCCCACTGACTTCGATACAGCAACGAAGATAGTCTCCAAGAATATCAGTCGTTACCGGAAAATAGGTATACTTCCTATGACGGTTGATAAAGAGCGAGGATACTAAGAAGCGTTGCGCCTGTCAGACAGTGATTCATTAATTTTACTCAAAATGGTGTGTTCTTCCTAAAACACATCCTAGAAAAAGTTATCTTTGACACAAAAAATCGCAGAAATTAGTACGCAAGCTAACTATTTGTCGATAAATACCGTAATTCGTTTTGCGAAGGCTATTAAACTGAGTGTATAATTGACGTCGCTTGCCCGGTCCTACCGGGCCACAATAATAAAATAATAAAAACGGGAAGCGAAATGTCAGAAAATAAAATGCTTGATGGGAAAGTCGTTGTTGTAACAGGGGCGGGCCGTGGAATTGGACGCGGTATCGCAATTATGGCTGCCGCACATGGTGCAAAAGTTGTTGTGAACGACTTGGGCGGGACGGAACAGGGCGATGGCGCGGATCAAATTCCGGCTCTTGAAGTTGTGAAGGCTATAACCGATGCTGGCGGAGAGGCCGTTGCCAATTTTGGCAATGTGGCTAATTCGGACGACGCAGGTCAAATGATCGAAGATGCCCGCAGCAATTTTGGAGGTATCGATTGTATTGTAAATAATGCAGGCATTTTGCGAGACGTCATTTTCCATAAAATGAGTGAAGATCAATTCGATGCTGTCATCGCGGTTCATTTGAAAGGGAGCTTTAACGTCAGTCGTGCTGCCGCTCCTTATTTTAGGGAGCAGCAAAGTGGGTCCTTCGTACATATGACGTCGACTTCCGGCTTGATCGGTAATTTTGGTCAGGCAAATTATGCCGCAGCAAAACTAGGAATTGCGGGTTTGTCTCGTTCAATTGCCCTTGATATGTCTCGCTTTAATGTTCGTTCTAGCTGCGTTTCTCCTTTCGCTTGGTCTCGTTTGATTGGGACTATTCCTCAAGGAACCGATGAGGAGCGTGAACGGGTTAAGAAGATACAACAGATGACGCCTGAGAAAATTGCACCGCTTTGTGTATACCTGCTTTCAGAACAGGCGGCCGATATTACAGGTCAGATTTTTGTCGTTCGAAATAATGAAATTTGCCTGATGAGTCAGCCAAGACCAATTCGTAATCTTCATAATTCTGAGGGTTGGACGCCAGAGACAATCGCTTCTCGTGTTGGGCCTGCGATCAAATCATCGCTTGTTCCTTTGGAACGTTCTGGTGACGTATTCTGCTGGGATCCAGTGTAAGGGGCATAAATATGACTATTGATTATGATAAATTGCTCAATCACAAGTTTGAGCCGGTTGAACAAATCTACACTTCCAAAGACAGTATTCTGTATGCGCTGGGTATTGGGTTATCTGCTGATCCCATAGATATGGATCAGCTTCGATTTACCTATGAAGAAGATCAGCTGGCGCTGCCAACGATGTTTGTGGTTATGGCATCCCCGGGATTCTTTTTGAAAGAGCCTGAATATGGCGTGGACTGGGTTAAAGTCTTGCATGGAGAACAAGGGTTTGAAATCCATAAGACACTTCCGGCTTCAGGGCACTTGATCGGGGAAACTCGGATCACAGAAATTATTGATAAGGGGGAAGGGCGCGGCGCGCTAATCTTCTCTGATCGAAAGATCTTCAATAAATTTACGGGAGATCATTTGTGCACTTTGACATCGACAACTTTCGCGCGCGGTGATGGTGGATTTGGTGGCCCAAAGATTGAAGCGCCAAAACCACATGTAATTCCCGATAGGACACCTGATAGTGTTGTTGAATTGCCGACTTTACCGCAAGCGGCGTTAATATATCGGTTGAGTGGCGATTTTAACCCGCTGCATGCAGATCCTCGTATTGCGAAAGCAGCTGGATTTAAAGCCCCTATTTTGCATGGCCTAGCTACTTTGGGCGCTGCTGGGCATGCTATCTTGAAAGATGTATGTGATTACAATCCAGATCGGTTTAAGTCTTTAAAGCTTCGATTCACTTCGCCGGTTTATCCGGGGGAGACAATCGTTACTGAGATTTGGAAAGACGGATCTGATATTTCATTCAGGAGCCGCGTAAAAGAGAGAGACGTTGTTGTTCTCAATAACGGCCTTGCCGTGATAAAGTAATGTTAGATGAGCCTCAACTTTATAAAGTTGAGGCATATCCCTATCGCGAGGAGTATCTCTTGAGAGTATCAGAAGCAATAAAAAGTCGTAAATCTGTCCGCCAATTTACAAATGCACCCGTGAGTGAAAGCCAAGTTCGAGATTTATTGGAAGTCTCTAAGTGGGCACCTTCGGGTGGAAATCTACAGCCTTGGAAAATTCAAGCACTAACCGGTGCTCCCTTAAAGGCACTTGTTGATGACGTGGCTGATAAATTAATGACAGGCGTTGAAGAAACGCCTGAATATAATGTTTATCCGCCGGAGCTTACAGAACCTTATCGGACGAGACGTCGTGTTGTTGGCCAGGCCCTATATGATTTAATCGGCGTACCACGTTCAGATACACCGGGTAAGTTGAAGCAGCTTGCCAAAAATTTTGAGTTTTTTGGTGCCCCAGTTGGAATATTCTTTATTCTTGATCGTCAGATGGAGATTGGACAATACGCTGATTTAGGCATGTTGATGCAGAATATTATGCTGTTGGCGCGGGAAATGGGATTGCATACCTGTCCGCAAGAAGCTTGGGCGCGCTGGCCTGAAACCATTTCAAAACATTTGGACGTTCCGGAAAATGAAATGGTTTTTTGTGGTATGGCACTGGGCTATATGGATGGTGAGGCGATCATCAACCAATTGCAGTCAGAACGTGATGATTTTGACCAGCTCATAACAATGCGCGGCTTTTAAAGGTACAAGATAATGGATACAGAAGTAATTGGGCAGATCCGCCAGTCGGTCGCCCAGCTTTGTGGTGACTTTCCCGGTTCATATTGGCAAGAAAAAGATAGGGAGCGTGCCTACCCGTCAGAATTTGTGAAGGCATTGACAGAGGCCGGGCTTTTGGCGTCCCTCATTCCTGAAGAATATGGCGGAGCAGGGCTCCCTTTATCAGTGGCATCTGCCATTTTAGAAGAAATCCATGCAAATGGATGTAATGGTGCTGCTTGTCATGCGCAAATGTACACAATGGGTACAATCTTACGCCATGGCAGTGAAGAGCAACGCAAAACTTATTTGCCAAAGATTGCAACGGGCGAACTTCGCTTGCAAGCTTTTGCTGTGACGGAACCCACTGCGGGGACGGATACAAGTAGTATTTCGACAATGGCCGTTCGTGATGGGGACGAATTTGTCATAAATGGACAGAAAGTGTGGACGTCACGGGCTGAATATTCAGATTTGATGATCTTGCTCGCGAGGACGACTCCGAAAGATAAAGTGAAAAAACGGACTGACGGTTTATCAGTTTTTCTTATTGATATGAGAAAAGCTGTGGGGAATGGCATGACCATTCGTCCCATTCGTACCATGATTAATCACGCAACGACGGAGGTGTTCTTTGATAATCTTCGCATCCCTGCAGATAGTTTGATCGGTGAAGAGGGGAAGGGATTCAAATATGTTCTGACTGGCATGAATGCGGAAAGAATTCTGATCGCCTCTGAATGTATTGGTGATGCGCGTTGGTTTGTTGAGACTGCATCAAATTATGTGCGCGACCGCCAGGTGTTTGGAAGGCCAATTGGTCAAAATCAAGGCGTACAGTTTCCTATTGCCCGATCCTATGCCCAGGCGGAGGCCGCAAATCTGATGGTTCAGAAGGCTTGTAGTCTTTATGATCAAGGCGTCAAATGTGGTGCTGAAGCCAATATGGCTAAAATGCTTGCATCCGAAGCATCATGGGCTGCAGGGGAGGCATGCTTGCAATCTCATGGCGGCTTTGGTTTTGCAGAGGAGTATGATGTTGAGCGCAAATACAGAGAAACGCGTCTCTATCAGATCGCGCCAATCTCCACGAACTTGATCCTTTCATTCATAGCTGAGCATGAATTGGGGCTTCCGAGATCTTATTGATAGAATTTCAGGATCGAAAATGCTGTCTGTTCTGTCTTCTCAAAAATAGTCCGATTTTTCTGAATAGAATGCTTTTTTAAATATATGGCAGTTTTATTGACCTTTAGTTGGTCTGTGGAGGGTGTTGTCGAGGTAAAAAGCAGATATTTTGAAAAAAGATGAAGAAAGGGTTTGACGGGTTGTTGGTATGTGCTTATAACCCGCTCAACGCCAACGAG
>JAESSA010000053.1 GCA_016764355.1 Sneathiella sp.
AGCGCGTAAACTTGCCGCAAAAGCCCGAGTAACCCGCCAGCCACAAGTCGAGAAACGCCGCTATGTGGTCGATGGAGACCTTCGTAGCTTTCGTATTCACGAAGTGCCGTTGGATTACGAAAATCAATTAGCCGGATATGCCGAAGATGTAAGCCGTGAAGAAGAAATGGTCACGGAAATGAAGACCCACATGGACGGTCAGGCTGACGTTCTTGAAAATATCACGACGGCAATTGCTATTTACGGGCCAGATAAGCGGCTGACTTTTTACAATCAGGCTTATGTAAAACTGTGGAAATTGAATAATGCTTTCTTGCAGGAACGCCCTAGTTATATCGAAGTGATGGATAAACAACGGGAATTGCGCCGACTGCCCGAACAAGCCGATTTTTCTGCCTATAAAACAAAGCGTTTGGCCCTATTTACCAATTTGATGGAAACCCGGGAAGAATTGGTACAGCTGCCTGACGAGACGATGCTGCGGACACTCATCGCGCCCCATTCAACGGGCGGCCTTTTTCTTATGTTTGAAGATGTGACAGATAAAGTTGTTCTTGAACGGGCGCGTAATACGCAAACGGCTGTACAACGGGCAACGTTAGATAATTTGTATGAAGGAGTTGCCGTCTTTGGTGCGGATGCGCGGTTGAAACTTTATAATTCTGGATTTGGGAGCATTTGGGGATTGTCTCTCGATTTTCTGGAAGCAGATATCCATATTTCAAAAATTATCGATAAGATTTTCTCCGGTTGGGGTAATGCTCTCGAAGAAGGGCTACGGCAGCGTTATATCGCCAACGTCACACGGCGGGATGCCGCCAGTGGTCGCATGGAACAGCCGGGCGGGCGGATTATTGATTTCAACCGGGTACCGCTGCCCGACGGCAATGTGTTGTTTACCTATGTGGATGTGTCCGATGCGCTTCGTGTGCAGCGGGTTTTGACAGAACGCAATGAAGCGTTGGAGGCAGCGGATCGTATGAAGACCGAGTTTGTGGCAAGTGTGAGCCATGAACTTCGAACGCCCCTCAATACGATTATTGGCTTTGCTGAAATTCTGGTGAAACAATTCTTTGGGACCTTGAACGACAAGCAAACAGAATATGGGCATGGTATTTTGGATTCCTCAAATCATCTGCTTCATTTGATCAATGACATTCTGGACATGGCAAATATTCAGGCTGGAAAAATTGAACTTGAACGGGAGCCAATAGAAGTCCATCCAATGCTTGCCAATGTGGTGACAATGGTTCATGACCGGGCACGCAAGAGGCGTCTGTCTATAGATTTTGTTGTGGTAAATGAACTTGGTTGGGCCAATCTAGATGATCGCCGCATGAAGCAGGTTACCTTTAACCTGATAAGCAATGCCATTAAATTTACAGAACCAGGCGGAAAAATTACTCTTAAAGCCGAAAAAACAGAAAAAGGTCTGGAAATCTCAGTGGAAGATACCGGGCTCGGTATTTCTGAAGATATGCAGGGCAAAATTTTTGAACGCTTTTCTAAGGGGGATACAACCCATGAGAATGCTGGTGCCGGACTTGGCCTATCCCTTGTAAGAAGCTTTGTTGAATTACACGGCGGACAGGTGTACCTCAAGTCCACAAAAGGAGTTGGCACGACGGTCACCTGTATACTTCCCCATGACCTCTGCATTGATAGACCTGTATAAGGAGTGGGATGTCATGTCGGACTCGAAAATAATAGTGAAAACGACAGTCAGCAATTCTGATCAAACGGCGAAAGTGGCGGCTGTATTGGCACCTTTTTTGGAAGTGCAGGATGTGCTGTCGCTAGTCGGTACGCTAGGGGCTGGGAAAACTGAGTTTGCCCGTGCGCTGATCCGCGCGCTTTGCGGCCAAGAGCTGGATGTTCCAAGCCCAACTTTTAATCTTCTTCTGACTTATGATTGCGCGAAAGGGCTCATATATCATTATGATTTTTACCGGCTGGAAAATCCGGAAGAAGTTTGGGAGCTGGATATAGAAGATGCGTATCATGAAGGCATAACCGTGATGGAATGGTCGGAGAATATTGGGGATCATTTGCCGGACACTGCGTTGGAAATCTCCATCACAATTCCAGACTCTGGTTCGGATACCGGAAATGACGAGCTGCGTGAGATCAGTATTTCGGGAGATGAAGACTGGCAGTCGCGTTTAGCTGGAATACAAGGTGTTATTTGATGTCAAAGGTACCTGTTACTGAATTTTTGGCATCTGTTGGCTGGCAGGCTGCGACGCGAAACCGCCTTGCGGGGGATGCGTCAAGCCGCCGGTATGAAAGGCTAGATCAAAAAGATCAAACAGCGATCCTGATGATTGACCCGTCTATTCCGACTGTGGAGAAATTTCTTGTTGTCACAGATCTCCTAAAAAAACGGGGTTATAGTCCGCCAGATATTCTAGCGCAAGATCCAGAAAACGGATTGCTATTGTTAGAGGATTTTGGCCAAAGATTGTTTGTGGACCTAATCGGGGTCGAGGTGACAGAAGAGGATTTATACTCCTTAGCTGTAGACTTTCTGATTGATCTTCGAAAACAAAGTATCCCCATAGGTCTTCCTGTTTTCTCACAAAGTTATGTGCTGGATCAGAATTCTATGTTTCTGGATTGGTTTATCCCCGAAAAAACAGGACAGCAGAGCCAAACGGATGCAAGGTTATTTTATCAACGCATTTGGAAAGAACTTTTAGGTTTTCTAGAAAACGAGCAGGAAGTTATGCTGCTTCGGGATTTTCATGCGGAGAATATCTTGCAGCTGGAAGGTCGTCTTGGTGTAAAAGCCCTTGGTCTTTTGGATTATCAGGATGCCATGACTGGCCCTGCGGCCTATGATATGGTGTCTTTGTTGCAAGACGCCCGACGGGATGTGCCCGCAGCGCTTGAAGCCAAAATGATCACGCGTTATGTGTCTCAAGCGGGTTTGGATGAGAAAGCGTTTCGCCGCGGTTACCATATTTTGGGGGCGCATCGCGCGCTTCGTATTATGGGGATTTTCACTCGCCTAGCAAAACGCGATGGGAAAACAAAGTATTTGGCCTTCATGCCGCGTATGGAAGCCTATTTAAGGCGAAATCTTGCGTTTCCAGACTTAATTGCCCTGAAACACTGGGTAGGGATCACTTTAGGGCATAGCTACATATGATTTCGGTTCAAGGAAATACGACCATGCGGGCAATGATACTGGCGGCAGGACTTGGGAAACGATTGCGCCCATTAACCGATACATGTCCAAAACCGTTGATCAAAGTGGCTGGACGATCTCTCATTGACTATAGTTTTGATCTGTTGCGCGGGGCCGGGATCACGGATGCAGTCGTGAACTGTCACTATTTAGCCGATCAGATTGAAACTCATGTGAGGGCGTTAAGTGATTTGAATGTCACCTTGTCAGATGAGCGCGGTGCGTTGCTGGAGACTGGTGGCGGTGTGCTAAAGGCGTTACCTATCCTTGGAGATGCGCCTTTTGCTGTCTTGAATTCAGATGTAATTATTCGCGGTGGCGAAAATCGGTCTTTGGCCGATCTTATGGACCACTGGAATCCTGCAAGCATGGATGCACTCCTTTTACTGCAGCCGTTAGAGACGGCCGTTGGATATCAAGGGCAGGGAGATTATCATATTGAGGGAGATGGTGCCTTGCGCCGGAAACTCCCATCGGAGAGCAGCCCTTATCTTTTTTCTGGCATACAGATCTTAAATCCGTCCCTGTTTGAAGGGCTGGACGCCGGTGCTTTTTCATTGAACAAGATTTATGACATCGCCGAGAAGAAAGGCCGGTTATTTGGAGCCGTCCACGCGGGCCAGTGGCTGCATGTGGGGACAGAGGATGCGCTTCGTGCAGCGGAGGAGAAGATTAATCTATCGTGACAATTTCTTTAGACGTTAAACCCACCCTCTTTAATATTGCACCGGAATTTCCCTTTGTTGATTGTCTGGCGAAAGAGTTGTTGCGCCGCCACGGCGAAAATCTAGAAGAGCTGGGCCGGATCACGATTTTGACCACAACACGCCGGGCAGCAAGGGCCCTGCAAAACGCGTTCCTGCGAGAGACCGAAGGTCGGCCATTGTTGCTGCCTAGAATGCGGCCTATTGGGGATGTGGATGAAGACGAGCTTGCTCTTGATGGTAATGCAGGCCCAGCGTCGGATATGGAGGCGAGCCTTGATTTACCGCCTGCCATTGACAGTTTGAAGCGGCAACTTCTACTGACCCGGCTTATCCATCAGCGCCATGGCGATAGTATGGATTTTGCTCAATGCGCGGGCCTTGCCGGTGAATTGGCTAGCCTTACAGATCAAGTGCAGACGGAAGGGTTGGATTTTGCAGATTTGAAAAATCTTGTGCCTGACGAATACGCGTCCCATTGGCAATTAACCTTGGAATTTTTGTCCATTATCAGTGATGTATGGCCGACTATTTTGGAGGCAGAGGAGAGCATTGACCCTGCCCACCGGCGCGATCTTCTGCTCCGAACTCAAACAGAAGAATGGCGAAAGAACCCACCAACAGATCCAATATACGCGGTGGGTTCCACAGGTTCCATCCCAGCAACGGCGGAATTACTGCATCTTGTGGCTTTGCTTCCAAAAGGCTGCGTTATCCTGCCGGGCCTTGATCGGCATTTGGATGAAGAAAGCTGGGAACAAGTTCAAGAAACCTCATCCCACCCCCAGTATGGATTGTCGCGATTGCTGGCGAAAATGAATGTCAGCCGGGATGAGGTGCAGGAAATTCAGCTGGCGGAGATGCAAAGTAGCCCTATAGGGCGTGCTCAAATCCTGTCAGAAGCCATGCGCCCCGCAGAGACAACCGATCGTTGGCAACTGGCGGAAAAACCGTCAAGGGATGCACTGGAGAATGTTCGGCAGCTCAATTGCACAGGACCGCAAGCGGAAGCCCAAACAATTGCCCTGCTCATGCGGGAAACATTAGAGCACCCAACAAGAACAGCGACCTTGGTGACGCCAGATCGGGATTTGTCTCGCAGGGTTAGTTCCGAATTAAAACGTTGGGATATTGAGGTAGACGATAGTGCGGGTAGCAGTCTCGATCAGTCTCCCCCCGGTGTGTTTATGCGTTTAACAGCGCGCATGATGGCGGATGGATTCTCTCCGGTCTCGTTTCTAGCCGCCTTGAAACATCCCTACGCTTCAATGGGCATGGCTCGGGATGCTTTTCGATATTCAGTGCGATCATTTGAGCTTGCGATCCTGCGGGGGCCCCGTCCTGCCCCGGGACTGGACGGGTTGAGGGCCGCATTTCAGCAAGCAAAAATTAAAAAGCCGCAATTGGATGATTTGGATGAGTGGTTTGACCGCTTCATTGAAGTCGCAAAACCATTTGAGACAATCGCTTGTGAAAAAGAAATTGATTTGGGCGAGTTGCTAAAGGCTCATATTCGCTTTGCAGAGCAGTTATCTGAACGAGATGAGGATGATAACCCGCACATATGGCGCGGTCATTTTGGCGAAGCCGCGGCCAATTTTGTCTCTGAATTGTTAAGGGCTGCAGACGCTGTCGGTACCATTAACCCCAAAGGTTGGCCTGATCTTTTGGATAACCTAATGACCGGGCGTATGGTCCGGGCGCGGTATGGGCTTCATCCAAGGCTACAAATCTGGGGCCCGATTGAAGCGCGGCTGCAGCGATCTGATTTAATGATTTTGGGGGGGCTTAATGAGGGAAGTTGGCCACCGGATTCAGGGAGCGATCCGTGGATGAGTCGCCCTATGAGGAAAGAATTTAAGCTTCCCCTGCCAGAGAAAAAAGTGGGCCTCTCCGCTCATGATTTCCAACAGGCTTTTTGTTCTAAGGAAGTCGTGATAACCCGGTCTGAGAAAATCGATGGGACACCCATGGTTCCCAGTCGCTGGTTATTGCGGTTAGAGACGATTTTGAAAAAATTTGATCTTTCTCTTCAAGGGCAAGAGGGGCCGGAATTTTTATTCTGGCAGGGTCAATTGGATCAACCCGCTGCCTATAAACCTGTATCGGCTCCGCGTCCAACGCCGCCCATCGCAGCGCGGCCCCGACGGTTATCCGTGACCCGGATTGAGAAATGGATCAAGGATCCCTATTCCATTTTTGCCGACGCGATTTTGGGTTTGAGGCCGCTCAATGACATTGCGGAAGATCCGGGGGCTTCGGACAAGGGAACTTTTATCCATGCAGCCCTTGAAGCGTTCGTGCGAAAATATCCAAAAAACATTCCCGCTGACGGGGTGGATCAGCTTTTGACTATGGGACGAGAGGCCTTCGGGGATACCTTGTCCTATCCTGCTGTTTGGGCCTTTTGGTGGCCGAGATTTGAGAGAATTGCAGAGTGGTTTGTCACGTTTGAGAGAGAACGCCGGTCTACTTTTTTAACGGCACTGGTTGAAGAAAAAGGGACAATCGACATACCAGGGCCAGCGGGCTTTTTCACATTGTCCGGAACAGCAGACAGAGTGGATCGCAATGGCATTGGAGAGATATCAATTCTGGATTATAAAACTGGATCGCCTCCCTCTTTAAAAGAAGTGGATAGTGGGGTGTCGCCGCAATTGGCGTTGGAAGCTGCGATGGTCGCCCGGGGTGGTTTTGACGGATTGCCGCCAGCCAAAGTGATTGAATTGGCGTATATTCGGTTAAGTGGCAGTAGCCCGGCGGGTGAGTTTCGTACAGCTTCCAAAAAAATACCGGCAGAAGAGTTGGCTGTGGCGGCCTATGAAGGATTGCAGCGGCTTATTACGCAATTTGATCAGGAATCTACACCGTACCTGACAAAACCACGGCCGGAATTTGAAGATCGATTTAACGATTACGAACATTTAGCGCGGGTAAAGGAATGGTCAAGCGGAGGCAGTGATGAATAAACCCCTCTCCTCCCTCGCCCTTCAAGGCATTGCCCAACAGAAAAAGGCAGCAGATCCCACTCAGTCGGTTTGGGTGTCCGCGTCCGCAGGTTCCGGTAAAACACGGGTGCTTGTGGACCGTACCCTTCGATTGATGTTGACTGGCACCCGGCCTGAGAAAATTCTTTGTATTACTTTCACCAAAGCCGCAGCGGCAGAAATGGCGAACCGCCTTAATAGTATGCTGGGCGATTGGTCGGTCATGGATGATGCCAGCTTGACCAAAGACCTGGAAGAGCTGATGGGACGTACTCCGTCCGATGATGAACAGGTTCGGGCGCGGCGTTTATTTGCTAGTGTTCTGGACGCCCCTGGCGGTCTCAAAATCCAGACCATTCATTCCTTTTGCGAGTCAATTCTAGGCCGTTTTCCGTTGGAGGCGGGCGTTGCTCCTAATTTTCAAGTAATGGAGGAGCGCACCGCTGAAGAGATTATGGAAGTGGCCCGGGATACGCTTTTGATCATGAGTCAATCTGTAGAACAATCTGAGCTCGGGGGCGCTCTGCGCATTGTCAGCGCTCATGTGAATGAGAAAGATTTCTCCAGTGTCATGAAGGGTCTCAGCTCTCGTCGGGGGCGGCTTAAACGGTTTTTGGCAGCCCATGATGGGCTTGAAGGCGCGCTTTTATCCTTGGCAGATTTGCTGGAGACAGACCCCCATATAACGGAAGATCAAATTATTGCGGAGACCTGCCTTGAGAGTACCTTTGACGGCGCGAATTTACGGCAAGCGCTGGAAATTTTACTCGGTGGCGGTAAAAACGACAATAAACTGGCCGCGAAAATGGAAGACTGGCTGAGGCTTCCGGCAGAACGCGCTGCTCTTTTCGCCACTTACAATTCAGCTTTTTTCACGGCCAAACACGAAATTCGAAGCCCTAAGACTTTAGCCACCGAAGCTTGCGTTAAGCGTATGTCCAATATTCGCGATGTGATGCTGGATGAAGCGACACGGTTGGCGTTAGTGCGCGACCGGATGAACCGGGTTCGGGTCTTTACCACAACGTCCGCCCTTTTGCGTCTTGGATGTCAGCTAATTGAAAGTTATGACGGGGAAAAGCGGAGACGGGGAAAGCTTGATTATGACGACCTGATCCTGACAACCCGGGATTTCCTGACCGGCGATAATGTGGCCCCGTGGGTGATGTTCAAGCTGGATGGGGGCATTGATCATATTCTTGTGGATGAAGCACAGGATACAAGCCCTGAACAATGGGAAGTGGTCGGAGCACTGGCTGAAGAGTTTTTCAGTGTTGAAGGCCGCCAAGCGGATGAGCGCACCTTGTTCGTGGTGGGGGATGAAAAACAGTCCATTTATTCCTTCCAGGGCGCGGACCCAGCCGCATTTGATAAAATGCGATCCCATTTTGAAGCCAAAGCAGAGGTATCCAGTAAACCGTGGGAGGTCATTCCCATGGATTTATCTTTCCGCTCCACCGGAGCTGTTTTGGGGTTGGTGGATGATGTGTTTTCTCATAGCGACGCGCGAAGTGGCCTGACAGCACAGAAATCGGCAATCGAACATTTTGTTTTTCGGGATGGGCAGGCTGGGTTCACTGAGATTTGGCCGACGGTAAAACATCCTGATCATGAGGAACAGGACCCGTGGGAAATTCCCGTAGATCAGGGGATAAAAACATCCCCCGCAGCGCAATTGTCCAAAAACATCGCAACCCAGATCAAAACATGGCTGACGACGGGGGAGCGATTGGGATCAAACGGTCAAAAAATTGCGCCGCGAGACATCATGATTTTGGTGCAAAGCCGAAATATGTTTTTCGAGGCAATGGTGCGGGCCCTTAAGCAAGAAAATATTCCCGTTGCAGGTGCAGACCGAATGGTTCTCACCGAACAGCTGGCGGTGATGGACCTGATCGCCCTTGGCAAATTTGTTTTACAGCCCGATGATGATTTGAATTTAGCCATAATCTTGAAAAGCCCTTTTGTGGGGTGCGATGATAACCAATTGTTTGCTTTGGCGTATAAACGTACCGGCAGCCTTTGGCGGGCTGTCAGAGAAAATAAACCCGATTTTGCCGTGTTTGAGGATGCGGCGCAATTCCTCCGCAAGCAATTGGCACGGGCTGATTTTGTTCCGGTTTATGAATTTTTTGCTGAAATCCTTGGAAAATCTCAAGGGCGGAAGAAATTATTGGCCCGTCTTGGGGAAGAGGCGGCTGACCCTATTGATGAATTTTTATCCCTCGCGCTGGGATATCAGCGAACGGAAGCCACATCCTTGCAGGCTTTTCTTCACTGGATGGAGGCGGGCGGTGCTGAAGTGAAACGGGATATGGAACAGGGACGCAACGAAATTCGCGTTCTGACCGTTCATGGATCAAAAGGGCTGCAAGCCCCCATCGTTATCTTGCCCGATACCTGCCAAGCCAGCCGGGTACCTGGTGGGACGACAATCTTCTGGTCTGATGATAAGGTTCCGGCCCCTCTATGGCCTGTGCGCACGGAATATGATGAAAGCCAAACCACCAAAGCTAGAACGGCTATAAAAGATCGGCAAACCGAGGAGAAACGGCGGTTGCTGTATGTGGCGCTGACCCGAGCGGAGGATCGTTTGTATATTTGTGGGTGGGAGGGCAAAAAGAAGCGGGCTAGTGGCTGTTGGTATGATTTAATCGATAATGCTTTTGGCGAAGAATATGCTGATACCTTGCAAGAAGTTGAACTGCCTTGGGGGGAGGTCGCAAGACGTCGGGTGAGCCTGGAGCCTGTGGCGAGCCCTGCGGATGATCGAGAAAAAGAAGATCAAACCCCAGCGGTTTTGCCCGATTGGGCGTTAAAATTACCGGCAGAGGAGCCCTTTCCGCCGCAACCCTTGACTCCATCGCGGGAGGAAGAAGAGCCTGCCGTGCGGTCACCAATCGGCGGTGATGAAGGTCAGCGGTACCATAGAGGTATCCTTATTCACAGGCTTCTGGAAAGCTTGCCATCTGTCGTGGTTGAGGAGAGAGAAGCTGTCGCTGCACGGTGGTTGGCGCGGCCCGCTCACGGTTTGTCGGTAAGGCAGCAAAGCCAGATCATGACAGAGACACTGGCCGTTCTCAATCATTCAGAATTTTCTGACATTTTTGGGCCCGGTAGTTTGGCTGAAGTTCCTTTGACCGGATTTTTTGGCAATCAGATCATGTCGGGTCAAATTGACAGGCTCCTTATTGGCCCCGATGAAATTCAAATTATTGATTACAAAACCAATCGCCCGTCCCCCACAAAAATTGAAGATGTACCTGCTTTATACATTCGCCAGATGGGAATTTATCGGGACGCCCTTAAATTAATGTATCCAGAAAAACGTATTAAATGTGGGCTGTTATGGACAGATGGGCCTCATTTGATGACCTTGCCAGAGAAATGATGTGCGACCTGTCACTTGACGGAGGGGGGTTCCATAGCTAACTATTAATCTCGGAAAAGGCGGATCATATTGTAGATGCGCCCTAATTTTTGCCTGACACGAGGATATGATGGCTACAACAAATGTAACAGACGCTTCATTCGATCAAGATGTGCTGAAAAGCGAAGGCTTGGTATTGGTTGATTTCTGGGCGGAGTGGTGTGGTCCATGTAAGCAAATCGCTCCTTCTTTGGAAGAAATCTCTAATGAGATGGGCAGCAATATCACGATTGCTAAAATCAATATTGACGAAAACCCGAACACACCAACTAAATATGGCGTTCGCGGTATTCCAACAATGATGCTGTTTAAAGACGGTGAAGTTGCTGGCACAAAAGTGGGTGCGTCACCAAAAGGACAGATCGAAGACTGGATTAAATCCACTTCTTGATCAGCGTTAAAAGAATTACTGAAAAAGCGGGTCTTTAGGGTCCGCTTTTTTTTGTGTCAGCCCTAGCCAAGGGAGGACAAATTGTTAAGGTCGCTAAAAATTAAAAAGGGCTGGGAAATGGCACAAATAACAATAAAAGACATCACTTTGGAAGTCGAACGTTTGGGGGACATTGCGAACCCTGCTGTATTCCTTATTGCGGGCCTCGGTTTTCAGCTCATTGATTGGCCGTTAAGTTTTGCAGAAAGCTTGGTTGATGCTGGGTATCAGGTCATCCGGTTTGATAATCGGGATATTGGCTTGTCCCAAAAATTTGAAGATAAGGGACTGCCTGATCTAGGGGCCATTTTACAGGAAAAAATGGCGGGCGGCTCCCCTGATGTACCTTACGAATTGAACCATATGGCTGCGGATGTTATTGGTTTGATGGATGCGTTTGCTATTGATAAAGCCCATATTGTTGGCATGTCTATGGGCGGAATGGTTGCTCAAATTCTGGCGGCTAATTATGCATCAAGATGCTTGAGCCTGACCTCTATTATGTCAACGACAGGGGATCCAGGTCTGCCACAAGCGGACCCGGAGACTATGGCCGTGCTGGTGTCAGCGCCGCCCAGTCAGGACAAACAGGATATTGTTGAATTTGGTTTAAAGGTCAATGATACCATCGGCAGCCCCGGATATCGTTGGGACCGATCCGCCCTTCAGACCCATATTGAAGCTTGTTTTGAGCGAAGTTATTGTCCCACAGGATATATGCGCCAGTTAGCGGCGGTCTCAGCCGCACAGCCGCGCCGCAAGATATTGTCTAAAGTCACTGCACCAACTTTGGTCATTCACGGGGAAGATGATCTTTTAGTCCCGTCAAGCGGTGGCCGCGATGTGGCAGACCATGTACCGGGAGCGACTTTCAATTTGGTGCCCGGAATGGGGCATGATTTATCCCCATCCCTTTGTGATCATTTAGCGGCGCTTATTCTACCCCATTTGAACGATGCTTAACGGAAAGCTGGTTCGTCGAAACTTCTAAGTTTTCTGGAGTGAAGGCTTTCAACTCCGATTTCACGGAGAGAGCGCAGAGTTTCAATGCCAATACGCAGATGTTTTGCCGTTCTGTCCTGATAGAATTTATTGGCCATTCCGGGAAGCTTTATCTCCCCATGAAGAGGTTTGTCCGAGACACAGAGTAAAGTACCGTATGGAACCCGTAGTCGGTATCCATTGGCAGCGATTGTCGCTGATTCCATATCGATGGCAATGGCCCGTGTTTGGTTAAAGCGCATGGCAAGTTCCTTATGCCGTAGTTCCCAATCTCGATCATCGGTGGTGTAGACAGTTCCCGTCCTGAAATGCTCTTTCAAGTGTGATCCATCAATATCCGTCTCTGCGGCTTTAGCCACGGCTTCTGTCAGAGCAACCTGAATTTCCGCAATGGCGGGGAGAGGGACCGATGGATGCAAGTCCTGATCCAGCACATGGTCTTCGCGAACATAGGCATGGGCCAGAACATAATCCCCTAAATGCTGGGTCCGACGAAGGCCGCCACAATGTCCGACCATTAGCCAACAATGAGGGCGGATGACCGCCAAATGATCGGTAATGGTTTTTGCGTTTGATGGTCCAACACCGATGTTAACAAGGGTGATTCCTTCATGCTTATCGCGGACTAGATGATAAGCGGGCATCTGAGGTAAATGTCGCGGTGCTGTACCGCTAGCTATAGTGTCTGTTAAATCCAGATTGGTGGTAACAACATTCCCAGGCTCTACAAAGGCACGATATTCAGATCCGTTTTCTACTTGATCTTTGCCATATTCTATAAATTCATCCACATAGCGTTGGTAATTTGTAAAGAGGACAAAACGCTGAAAATGTCTGGGTGCCGTCCCCGTATAATGGGATAAGCGCAACAAAGAATAGTCAGCGCGCTCAGCCGTAAATAGCGATAGCGGGAGGGGTTCTCCCGGCTTTGGTTCATGAATTCCGTTGGCAATATTATCGTGAATATTGGCAAGGTCTGGCATGGGGAAGATTGATTGAAGTGTCTGTACATCATCCCCTGAGACACTGGAAGAGGCTTGTTCAATGACAAACGGCAGGGGCATTGGGCGATCGCTTAAGCCCACTACAACCGGCTTGTTATGGTTTTTTAGTATAAGGTTTATTTGTTCAAGATAATAACTTCTAAACAACTTTGGCTGGGTGAGGGTAGTACCAAACGATCCCGCTGCATGAATATTTCCATAAGCGAGGCTACTACTCAGGTTTATATCACCTGCCTCCACTTCTAATCCAAGATAAGGGTAATAACCGGTATCGAGAGGGCTCTTTTTGTCCCCCGCTGAAAATTCTGCAAACCGTTTTTTAACTTTATTGGCATTTTCGATATAAATTGCCTCAATAGCGTCTATCGCTTTATTGGCATCGGTGAATTCCTGAAGGTTTCGTGCTGCGCCATGTCCATGTGTTACGTTGGCGAGAAATCCACTCATATTTTTTTGTCCTTTTCCTAAGCGACCCCTGTGGCCGCTTCTAACTTTTTCATTTCATTTTCTCTTTCTATGTAGCATCTAAATATGACAACTCAATAAAAAATCAGTGTTCCTTAAAAATATGCTATAGGGCAGATCTTCGAAACTTGAACTAGGGCTATACGAACGATGACCTTGACCATTGCCCCTATGGAGGGGGTTGTTGATATTTATATGCGCGATATTTTGACTCGTATTGGCGGGTTTGATTTATGCGTGTCTGAATTTGTCAGAGCTAGCCAAACTGTATATCCCGCGTCGACCTTTTATAAATACTGCCCTGAACTTCTATCTGGCGGACGTACGGCGGCGGGCGTTCCTGTTCATGTGCAGCTTATGGGCGGTAATCCGACACTGCTTGCCGAAAATGCTGAATTTGTTGCATCCCTAGGTGCGCTGGGTATTGATTTAAACTTTGGCTGCCCTGCCAAAACAGTCAATCGGCGTGATGCCGGGGCGACTTTGTTGCAATGGCCCGATAGATTGCACGATATTGTGGCGGCGGTTCGAAAAGCAGTTCCTGAGACTATTCCGGTAAGCGCAAAAATACGCTTGGGCTTTGCTGATAAGACGTTAAGTTTAGAGAATGCGCAAGCCATTGAAAGTGCTGGGGCATCCAAACTGACCGTTCATGCCCGCACAAAACTGGAAGGTTATCGTGCTCCAGCCCATTGGGAATATTTGGCTCCTATACGAGAATCTCTTACAATCCCGGTTGTCGCAAATGGAGAGATTTGGACAAAAGAGGATTTTGAAACCTGCAAGCAGATCAGCGGATGTGAGCATTTTATGGTTGGGCGGGGCGTTATTGCACGGCCGAGTTTAGGTCTTGAAATTGCAGGGGTTGAGGCTCAAAAATTCTCATGGAAGAAGATACTGTTGTTACTTCTTGAGTACCGCACCTTAATTGAAGAGATGGAAGGAACCTCTCTCCGTCAAGCAGGTCGCCTGAAACAGTGGATCAAATTGATTGGCCGCACCTATGAAGAATCCAATGAGTTCTTTGCGCGTATCCGACGGATTCAAAGCCCTGATGATATTAATGATGAACTTCTCAGGCTTAGCGAGGATTTACGCGTTCGCGATGCGATTGGTGAGAGTGATATCGCTCCTCTTCACGCGTCGGCGCTCTGATCGGAACTTGGAAGCGCGATGGGGGTAGAG
>JAESSA010000054.1 GCA_016764355.1 Sneathiella sp.
TACAGATATCGACAAAGAAGGCCGAGATCTTTTTGTTAAATGGTGTGAGGAGGCGGGCTGTACCGTGAAGATCGATAAGATGGGTAATATTTTTGCCCGTCGTGCCGGCAAAAATGATGATCTCCCTCCTGTCATGACAGGATCACATCTAGATACGCAGCCCACCGGTGGTAAATATGACGGTGTTTTCGGCGTGCTTGCTGGGTTGGAAGTGGTCCGCACATTAAATGATTTTAATGTTCAAACAGAACATCCTGTTGAAGTGTCTGTCTGGACAAATGAAGAAGGGTCGCGCTTTGCACCCGCAATGGTCTCATCGGGTGTTTTTGCGGGCGTATTTGATTTGGCCTATGGCTTAAGCCGGGCAGACCTTGATGGTAAAACCATGGGGGAAGAACTTAAACGTATTGGGTATGCGGGAGCTGAAGAGGTCGGCGGTCGCGAAATCAAAGCTTTCTTCGAAACCCATATCGAACAAGGCCCTATATTGGAGCATGAGGAGAAAACCATTGGCGTTGTCGCCGGGGCGCAAGGTCAAAGATGGTATGAAATTACCATTACTGGGCAGGAAGCCCATGCGGGCCCTACACCGATGGTTCGCCGAAAAGACGCTCTTGTCGCAGCCTCCAAAATTGTCTGTGAAGTGAACAGGATTGGTCTTGATAATCAGCCCTTTGCCTGCGCAACAGTTGGTCTCCTCCAGAGTAGTCCGAACTCTCGCAATACAATACCGGGAGAAGTTTTCTTCACAGTAGATTTCCGTCATCCAAAAGACGAGATCCTGTCAAAAATGGATGCTGAACTTCGTGCCTTCTCAAAGAGAGTCGCAGAAGAAGGTGGCTATGAGATGAAGTTTGAAGAAATCTGGTATTCACCGCCAGTGGAATTTGATGCAGATTGCATTAATGCCGTGCGTAAAGGGGCCGAACTCTCCGGTTACAGCCATATGGATATCATATCAGGGGCCGGGCATGATGCTTGCTACATTAACCGCGTGGCACCAACGGGAATGATCTTCGTTCCGTGCGAAAATGGCATAAGCCACAATGAAGAGGAAGAAGCCACACCGGAAGATTTAGCCGCTGGTTGCAATGTTTTATTACATGCAATTGTGGAACGTGCTGGTGTTGTGCAATAAGTGTGGCCATAAATTAACAATGAATACAAGGCGGGGACCTTCCGGGGATGAAGGAACCTGCCAGTAAATGTTTTAAAAGGGTAAGGCGTTGGGATGCATCTACCATTGGGTTCCGAAGGGGGAACAAGTTTAATGACCGAGAATGCTAAACCGGTCATTGAGATCGAAAAGTTGAATTTGATATTTGAAACACCTGATGCGCCGGTCCATGCCCTTAGTGACGTGGATTTGACAATTAATGCAGGTGATTTCGTATCTTTCATTGGGCCGTCTGGCTGCGGTAAGACAACATTAATGCGAACTATTGCTGATTTGGAGACTCCAACCAGCGGGCATATATCAGTGAATGGGATGAGCCCGGCGGAGGCCCGAGAGAAGCGCGCTTATGGGTATGTTTTTCAGGCCCCGGCTTTATATCCGTGGCGCACTGTTGAGAAAAATGTCGTTCTTCCTTTGGAAATTATGAAATTGCCGAAGGCGGAACAGAAGGCTCGCGTTAAAAAAAACCTGGCACTTGTCAACCTTGAGGGGTTTGAGAAGAAGTTTCCTTGGCAATTATCAGGCGGTATGCAGCAGCGGGTGTCGATAGCACGAGCTTTGTCAGTTGAGCCTGATCTTCTTTTGATGGACGAGCCCTTTGGCGCGTTGGATGAAATCACCCGAGATCATCTAAATGAGCAGCTTTTAAGATTATGGGACCAAACAAAGAAAACCGTTGTTTTTGTCACCCATTCAATTCCTGAATCTGTTTTCTTGTCTTCTAAAATTGTTGTTATGTCACCGCGGCCCGGAAAAATTATTGATATAATTGACTGTAATCTGCCGCGAGACCGTACTTTGGATATTCGAGAGAGTCCTGAATTTCTTGCCATCGCCCATCGGGTGAGGGAGGGCTTGCGCGCCGGCCATTCATATGATGACTGATACAGTAATGATGTCCAAACCGGGCCTGATATACCGACTATATCATGGGAAAACCATTCCTATACTGACAGTATTGTTGAGCTTGCTCGTTATATGGTATGGCGGAGCCATATATTTAAATTACGATATTCTCACATCAAATTATGAGCGTAATGATGTCTCTTGGGATGCGGAAAAACTGGTAGCAGACGCATGGAGTATGAAACGACCCATTTTGCCAGCCCCCCACCAAATAGCGACTGAAATAAACAAAACCGTATTTCAAAAGAAAATCACGTCAAAACGGAGCCTTGTTTATCACGCGTGGATCACAACATCTGCAACTTTGGTTGGGTTCGGATTTGGATCCCTCCTTGGTATTTTGCTCGCCGTTGGAATTGTGCATGTGCAAACCCTTGATCGAAGCTTGATGCCTTGGGTCATTGCCTCCCAAACCATCCCCATACTGGCCATTGCGCCCATGATAATTGTTGTTTTGGGGAATGTGGGACTAACGGGGCTAATCCCAAAATCAATCATATCCATGTATCTTTGTTTCTTCCCAATTACCATTGGTATGGTGAAAGGGCTTCGATCTCCAGACGTGTTACAGATGGATTTGATGCAAACATATAGTGCGACAAAATCTCAAATTTTCTGGAAATTACGGGTTCCAGCATCTGTCCCGTTTCTTTTTACCAGCTTGAAAGTAGCTGTTGCCATTAGCCTTGTGGGTGCGATCGTTGGTGAATTACCAACGGGGGCGGTTGCGGGCATTGGTGCGCGTCTTTTGTCAGGTTCCTATTACGGGCAGACAATTCAAATTTGGTCAGCCTTAATTGTGGCCTCAATCTTGGGAATGGTTCTTGTATATTTGGTTACAATGACAGAAAAATTTGTCATGGGACGTATGGGGTATCGGTCATGACCAAGTCTTTATTAAATGATCGACCTATGGTGGCATTCGTTATTTTGACCGTTACGGCTTTATTCCTGCCAATTGGGGATCTGGCGGGCCAAAGTGTTTCGTGGATGGATAATTCATTTGCCTTTAGTTTAGTCCTATTGAGCCTAATCCTCGGTGTTTATCAGCTCGCAACCCGAAACGTGACATATATTTCAGCGTTTATTATGTGTTTTTGTGTGTTTTTGGGGGCTGGAAGTGTCTTATCCTTAATCGATCCAGCGATTTCAAGTCAGATTACGGACAGAACTATTCTGGAGTTTTTTGGCTCTACTGCAGCTCTTTGGGTCATTACATTAGGGGTTGGGTTTGCAGCTTGGCGAGCAATGGAGCTAATGTCGGCAAAAGCGGCCCATAGCACTGTTATTGCCATCCTTGTTCCAACGTTATTTGGTCTTTGGCTTCTCTATCTCTGGCAAGTCGTAACGACTGGCTTTGCTATTCCCTCTGTTCTGCTGCCAAGTCCTGTACAAATTGGCGCAGCCTTAAGTGATAATACAGACACATTAATGAGAGATTTTTACCAAACTTTTGTGAAATCTGTTTTACGGGGTTTTGCCATTGGATGTGGTTCTGGTTTCCTTGTAGCTATTATGGTGGATAAGATTCCGTTTTTACAACGTGGGTTATTGCCTCTAGGGTCTTTGGTGAGTGCAATCCCAATTGTCGGTATTGCTCCTATTATGGTCATGTGGTTTGGTTTTGATTGGCAGTCTAAAGCGGCTGTTATTGTTGTGATGACATTCTTTCCGATGCTGGTGAATACATTAGCGGGATTAGAAGCTACTGGGCGTTTGGAGAAAGATCTGATGAGATCTTATGCAGCGACGTACTTTCAAACACTGATTTTCGTACGCTTACCAAATGCATTGCCATTTATCTTTAACGCGCTGAAAATTAACTCAACGCTTGCCTTAATTGGGGCCATTGTCGCTGAGTTCTTTGGGACCCCAATCGTAGGAATGGGATTTCGAATATCAACTGAAGTTGGGCGGATGAATGTAGATATTGTCTGGGCAAGTATCGCGGTTGCAGCTCTGGCAGGTTCGTTGTTCTATGGCATAATAGCACTAATTGAGAGGCGTTTGACTTTCTGGCATCCCTCGTATCGGGGATCTCGAAAATAATTTCCTGACCAGTTGGACAGAAGTGTGGACGAAAGTCTTGAAATACATAATAATAAAGTAGAGAAAACTATGGGAAGAAACAGATAAAAATAATCTGAACAGGAGAGGCGTTTACATATGAAAAAAATAAGCCTATTGGCATCAGCCGCGGTTATGAGCTTTATGGCTGTATCCGCGCAAGCAGCCGATAAATTAACACTGCAATTGAAATGGGTAACACAAGCGCAATTTGCTGGATATTTTGTGGCAAAAGACAAGGGTTTCTATGATGAAGTCGATCTTGACGTAACCATTAAACCAGGCGGGCCGGACGTGGCACCTGCACAAGTGCTTGCCGGAGGTGGTGCTGATGTGGTTGTGGATTGGATGCCATCTGCTTTGGCAACACGGGAAAAAGGCGTCCCGCTCGTTAATATTGCTCAAGTTTTTTCTAAATCAGGCTTAATGCTCACCTGCCGCAAGGATATGGGGGTTAACTCTTCTGCCGATTTCAAAGGTAAAACATTAGGTGTTTGGTTTTATGGTAATGAATATCCTTTCTTATCCTGGATGGATAAACTCGGCCTTATAACCGATGGGAAAGACGCAAATATAAAAGTGCTGAAACAAGCCTTTAACGTTGACCCGCTTCTACAAAAACAAGCTGCATGCATTTCTACCATGACATATAATGAATACTGGCAAGTTATTGATGCAGGCCTGAAGCCGAGCGAGCTGAGTGTTTTTAAATACGAAGACCAAGGTGTCGCCATGCTTGAAGACGGCTTGTATGTACTAGAGAAAACCTTAAAAGATGAAGCAATGAAAGATAAGCTTGCTCGATTTGTTAAGGCGTCGATGAAAGGTTGGAAATACGCAATCGATCATACAAATGAAGCCGCTGACATTGTACTTGAAAATGATGCCACTGGCGCGCAAACCGAAAAACATCAGCGCCGTATGATGGGTGAAATTGCCAAATTGATCAGCGGTACCAAATTAGGCCGTCTTGATGAAGCATCTTATAAAAGAACAGTTAGCACTCTATTATCTGGTAAATCGAATACCGTTATTAGCAAAGAACCTGTAGGTGCTTACACTCAGGAAATTTGGGACAAAGCAATGATGAACTAATTATCATTCATCTTGTCTATCTTAAAGGGAGCGTTTATCGCTCCCTTTTTTGTTTGACTGATAACGAGTGGCGCACCATTTCTTCACTTCAATCCATGATTTAGATCTTGTTGTTGATTTCTTTGAGTGAGCAAAGCGAAATGATAAAAGTTAGATTTATTCTTTACCTATTTGTTTGGGCCGTTTTTTTTCAAGGGGCGTTTGTTTTCGCGGAAACTGAACCACTTTCCGATCATATAGTCCTCTCTCAAATATCAGGTAGTCCTCTTCAACAAAAAGCCAGTCGTGTTTTGAGGGCGGCGTACGAAAATATTGGGGTTGAAGTTGAATTTATGAAACTCCCGGGGAGGCGGGCTTTGCAATTTAGCAATTCAGGTAAGACCGATGGGGAAGTCTTTCGTAAAGAAAAAGTTGGCTCTAAATATACGAACCTTATGATAGTACCAACATCTTATATGTCCTTTCGTGGCTTTGCCTATAGCGTTGGTAGCATGAAAATTAATACTTGGGATAAATTGAACGGACTGCGTGTTGGAATTCAGAGAGGGCACGTTTGGGCGGAAGAGGGGAGCAAGGGAATGCATGTCTCCTATTTTGAATCCAATTCTGATCTTTTTCATAAGCTTCTTGATGGCGGCATTGATGTAGCTATTGCTGGGGAATTTAGTTTTGGAAAAGTCATTGAGGAGAAGGGTACTACTCAAACAATATTAAAAGGTGAGCCTCTCATTATTCTAAATCTTTTTCATTACTTGAACAAAAAACACAAAGAATTGGTCCCTGTTCTTAATGCTGAGTTTACAAGAATGCTTTCCAACGGAGAAGTAGATCGAATTTTGAACAATTCCAACATCGATTAATGAGTATTTAAAAATCATTCCATAAGGAATGAGGAAGTATTGGCGATCGTTTTTGTCCAAAACATTATTCGATATAGCGTTCGGGTCATTTCATTCTGTTAAACAAGAAAAAGCGCGATATAAATCCTGAGCAACACAGTTTAACAAATCTATATCAATTTGAGGTATTAAGAGAGCAATCTCCAAATAATTCACTGGGATTGCTCTCTCGGGTTTTACTCTGCCGCTATGGGTGCCCTTTGAACCTGACGGGGTGCATTTTGCTCCCTGCGGATTTTTAACGCATCAAAATGAGTGTTAAAGGTCGGGCGCTTAATAAACCGGCCAGCACCTCTTACGACATTCAACTGCCCGTCTTTATAAACAACATTCCCTTGACTGATAGTATGGCTTGGGCCCCCTTGAACTTCCATGCCTTCAAAGATATTAAAATCAATATTTTGATGGTGTGTTTTTACAGAAATTGTACGGCTCATTGCTGGATCCCAGACAACAATGTCCGCATCGGCCCCAACACTGATTGATCCTTTTTTGGGATGAATATTGAAAATCTGTGCGGCATTGGTCGAAGTAACTTTAACAAACTCGTTCATGGTGAGCTTACCGCTGTTGACCCCATGATGCCAAAGCACCGCCATTCGATCTTCTACCCCGGACGTGCCATTTGGGATTTGGGTGAAATCGTTACGGCCAGCCGCTTTTTGTGGGGCGCAGAAACAACAATGATCTGTAGCTGTTGTTTGAAGATTGCCCGACTGCAGTCCGCGCCATAATTCTTTTTGATGTTCTTTTGAGCGGAAGGGGGGGCTCATCACGTGGGCCGCCGCATATTCGAAATCTTCGTTGTAATACACGCTGTCATCAATCAATAAATGACCCGCAAGGACTTCACCAAAGACACGTTGTCCTTCAAGGCGCGCGCGGGTTATCGCTTCGAGGGATTCCTTGCAGGACACATGAACGATATAAACCGGTGTATCTAAAAGCTGCGCTGTCCGGATGGCCCTGTTTGCGGCTTCACCTTCCACTTCGGGTGGGCGAGATTGTGGATGACCTTCCGGGCCAGTTATGCCTTTTTTCAACATTTCTTGCTGAAGATAATAAACCATTTCCCCGTTTTCAGCGTGAACTGTCGCAACGGCGCCGAGCTCCCGGCAGCGGTTGAAGCTTGCTAGCATCATTTCATCTGACACCATAATCGCATTTTTATAAGCCATAAAATGCTTAAATGAATTGATGCCCTCTTGCTCGGCCAGAATACCCATATCCCGGTGAACTGTATCGTCCCACCATGTGATCGCCACATGGAAACTGTAATCTGCTACTGATTTTTCAGCCCAACCACGCCATTTTTTATAGGCGTCCATTATGGACTCTTCAGGGTCAGGGATGACGAAATCAATAATCTGTGTTGTACCGCCTGCGAGGGCCGCCGCTGTTCCCGTATAAAAATCTTCAGAGGCTACGGTTCCCATAAAGGGAAGCTGCATATGAGTATGGGGGTCAATGCCACCCGGCATGACATATTGTCCTCCAGCATCCACAATCTCGGCATTGGATGGAACATCCAGGTTTTCACCAATGGCCTTGATGAGGCCGCCTTCGCAATAAACGTCTGCGCGATATGTTAGTTCTGATGTGACGACAGTGCCGCCCCGAATTAAGGTTGACATTCCCAGCTCCTATATCCGTATTCTTAAGTGATCTAGCCGGTGCATTCATACGGAAATGACCAACCCTTTTTACTATTTTAGCTTTGCCATTTGTAAAAGGATAGTTAAAATCCTGACCAACTGGTCAAAATTATAAAAATCTTTCATAAACAAACAGGAGAGGTTCTATGTCTATTGTAAAATCCGGGTTGATCCAAGTAGGCCTTAAAGGCAATACGGATATGAATCCCAAAGAAATCAGTGACTTAATGATTGAGGCTCATATCCCCTATATTGAAGAAGCTGGTAAACAAGGCGTTCAGGTCCTGAGTTTACAAGAAGTTTTTAACCAACCCTATTTTTGTCCTTCACAAGATTCTAAATGGTATTCGGCCGCTGAAAAGGTGCCAGATGGCCCAACCGTCAATCTGATGAAGGAATATGCCAAAAAATTCAATATGGTTATTGTGGTCCCTATTTATGAAGAAGAGAAAACGGGAATCTATTATAATACGGCGGCTGTAATTGATGCTGATGGCACATATCTTGGTAAATACAGAAAAACGCATATTCCCCAAGTTGCCGGATTCTGGGAAAAGTTCTTCTTTCGTCCCGGGAACTCAGGATGGCCAGTATTCGAGACGGCTTATTGTAAGCTTGGTGTTTATATTTGTTATGATCGACATTTCCCCGAAGGTTGGCGAGCCCTTGCCTTGAACGGAGCGGAATATATTGTTAATCCATCGGCTACAGTAAAGGGTGTTAGCCAGTATTTATGGGAGTTGGAACAACCTGCCTCCGCTGTTGCAAATGGTGTCTACATTGGGGCTACAAATCGTGTTGGGACCGAAGCACCATGGAATATAGGAGAATTTTACGGATCGTCCTATGTGGTTAATCCAAAGGGTCAGATTATTGCTCAAGCCTCAGATACAAAGGATGAACTGGTCGTCGCGGATATGGACATGGATATGATCCGTGAAATCCGTAATAACTGGCAATTTTTTCGTGATCGCCGGCCTGAAACCTATTTTGATCTTGCGGACGATTCAATAAGTTAGGTCCTGCACATATACGCAAAAAAAATGAACCGATCAGTGAAGGTCGGTTCATTTTATTCAGGGGATGTTGTGGTTTATTAGCGTTGATGCGCTGTTGGTAAACTAACCTTTTTGGCAAGTCCCACAAGCTGAAGGCCTCTGATCATCATCCAGGTCATATCGACCTCCCACCAGCGAAGACCATGTCGGGCTGATCTAGGAAATTTGTGATGGTTATTGTGCCAGCCTTCGCCATAACTGATAATCGCAACCCACCAGCAATTGGTTGTTTGGTCACCGGCATCATAAGTTCGATAGCCAAATTTATGAGTTGCGCTATTAACAAACCATGTTGAGTGATAAACCGCAACGAGCCGCACAAAAATGCCCCAAACTACAAAGGGAAAACCGCCCCAATAATAAAGGCCGACAGCGAGAAGCAGTTGCCATAAGAGCATGGTTTTGTCGAAAAAACGGTAAACAGGATCGCGAGAGATATCTTTAGCATATTGCTCAATAATCGTCGATTTCGGATCGGTGTAGAGAATCCAACCTACATGTGTCCACCAAAATCCTTTGTTAATATCGTGGGGGTCATTCGGCGTATCTGAATAGCGGTGATGCAGTCGATGATTGGCAATCCATTGAAGTGGTGTTTGGCAAGCCAGTATCCCACAAAATAAAAGCACATATTCTAGCCATTTAGGGGCCTTGAAGCTGCGATGTGTGATTAAACGGTGATATCCGAGTGTAATGCCGACCCCGGCAGTCAACCAGTGAAGAAATAACGCAACGCCGATAGCCCCCCATGAGAAGGCACTTGGTAAGAAAGCAAGAAGGGCAACTAAGTGAACGCCACCTATAAATAAAATAACATACCAATCCGGTACTTTGTTATCCATCGGTTGAAGTGTCTTTTCCATCGGTGTTTAAAATCACTCTACAAAAAATATTAGGAGGCTTACTCGCCATCTTGAACTTAAGCTTAATATCATTTTGAGCCTAACAATGTCTTTACGCGAAACGACTGGACAAAAAAATATTACCCTGGGGCGGACATTAACGGAAATTTTAGAGAGGGGGAAGGGGAATGATTAAGCCTAAAAAAGCCTACAGGGCTTGAATTGTATGTCTGTGGCAACTAGTTTGGATGTAATTGACTACAGAATTTATGAACACTTTACAAGTGCGCCTACACACAGTAGAACTCGGCCCGTAATTAAATTCCGCCGTATAGTATAGCGGCGATGTGCGCTTAAAAATCTGATTAGTCCATATCAGGCGCATAAAAACAGAGTTCCGAAAGAATTAGAATGACAGAATTCGATGGCGTCACCCCGTCACTCGTTACAGCGTTGGAAAAGCGTGGCTATTCCATCCTGACACCCGTACAAAAAGACATGCTGGCCCCTGAACTGAAAGATGCTGATGCGTTGGTTTCAGCACAAACAGGTTCAGGAAAGACAGTTGCCTTTGGTATTGCCATCGCCCCAACTCTTTTAGGGGACGCGGATCGTTTTACTTCTTCTGGAGCACCGACTGGCCTTGTTATTGCCCCAACACGTGAATTGGCTTTGCAAGTTAAAAGCGAGTTGGAATGGCTATACGCGCACACGGGTGCAACAGTAGCGTCCTGCGTTGGCGGTATGGACATGCGAGCCGAACGTAGTGTCTTGAACCGCGGAGCGCATATTGTTGTCGGGACGCCAGGCAGACTTACTGATCATATCAGGCGTGGATCCTTTGATACAAGCAAGCTTAAAGCCATTGTTCTAGATGAAGCCGACGAGATGCTTGATATGGGGTTCCGGGACGATCTGGAATATATTCTTGATGCCTCTCCTAAAGAGCGCCGGACCCTGATGTTTTCGGCAACAGTATCAAAACCAATTGCTGGTCTTGCAAAGCGATATCAAAGAGACGCTATCCGTATCACGACAGCACAAAATGCAAAGCAACATCAGGATATCGAATACCGGGCGCTTACCGTTGCGTCTAATGATCGTGAAAATGCGATTATTAACCTGCTTAGATATTTTGATGCAAAAAATGCCATTGTTTTTTGTGGGACACGGGCTGCGGTTAATCACCTGACTGCCCGGTTTAACAATCGGGGCTTTTCTGTGGTCGCCTTGTCTGGAGAGTTGAGCCAGACTGAACGGAGCCATGCCTTGCAAGCAATGCGGGATGGTCGGGCAAGAGTCTGCGTCGCCACAGACGTTGCCGCACGCGGTATTGATCTACCAAATTTGGAACTTGTTATTCACGCGGATCTGCCACGTGGGCCTGAACCTTTATTGCATCGCAGTGGTCGGACAGGACGTGCGGGACGGAAAGGCGTTAGTGCGCTTATCGTGCCTCATAACTGGCGGAAACGCACCGAAAGACTTCTTAGTAATGCGAAAATTAAGGCTACATGGGGAAAACCACCCTCCATTGAGGATATTGCAGAACGAGATCGTGAGCGGTTTTTGGCAGACCCTGCCTTTAGCGAACCGGTAAAAGAAGAAGAGCTGCCTTTTGTAAAAGAGTTGCAAGAGAAATTCAGCGTAGACCAGATTGCGGCGGCTCTCATTCGGCTACATCAGTCTGCGAAACCTGCGGCCGAGGAGCTCATGGATACGGGACCTGATAGACCTGAACGTCCGCAACGTAGCCGGGAAGATTTCAAGGAAAGCGTTTGGCTTTCATTGTCTGTAGGCCGTAAGCACACAGCTGAACCCAAATGGTTGATCCCTATGCTTTGCCGCGCGGGAAATATTACAAATAACGAAATTGGTGCAATCCGCATTCAGCAGGAAGTTACTTATGTAGAACTTCAAGCGAATTGCGCTGACCAATTCATGGAAGCAATTGCCCCAAGTGGAAAATTAGAGAAAACTGTTGATGTAACCCGGCTTAACACGCCGCCTAATCTTGGAAACGAGGGCCGCGGCGGAGAACGCTCTGGTGGTGGTCGTCGAGATGAACGTAGCGATCGCGGAGAACGTGGCAGTCGCGACGGATCTCGGGCAAAAAGAAAATTCGAGAAAAGAGCCGACCGCGACGGTCGCGATGGCGATGGCGAAAGGCCTAAGAGAACCGAACGGTCCGGTAGTTCGGACAAAGCAAAAGACAATTTTAGAAAGAAAATTGCCTCAGGCGCTGATGCTGAAAAACCACGCGAATATAATAAAAAGAGAAATGATGATCGGTCCCGTGAAGGGGCTCGTAAAAAAGAAGATAGAGGACATTTTTCTGAAAAGGCTCAGGAATCTTTTCAAAAGCGCTTTGGCGACGCACCAAAAGATGAAGCACCCCGCAAAACTCTTAGCGTGAAATCTGGCTCTGACGATGCTGACGGTAAAAGTTATGGCAAATTTGACGGCAAGCCGAAAAGCAAAGGAAAAGGCACGGGTGGCCGTTTTGCTAAAGGCGGCGAAGTGAAAACCGGCGACGATAAGCCCGGCTCATACGCACCGCGTCGGAAAAAGCCTTCCAAATAGGGAATTAGTCGGCCCTTTATTTCAATAAACAACCTGCAAGGGACGAAAGTGTTTGCAGGTTTTATTGGAATGTTTAAGAATTCAACAAGCCGGTATGAAAGTACCGGCTTGTTTTGTCTCTATAGGTGCCCTTAACAAAATTTGTGTTTTTTTGGGGGAGAATCGGGAAGGCGGTGTAAACCCGCCACGTGCCCAACGCTGTGAAGGGGATTTTGCTGGCATTGCCACTGAAGGAAACTTTGGGAAGGGGCGAGCAGAAGATGATCCTAAGTCAGAAGACCGGCCTGTAGATCTTTATGTGCCCTGTGGAAATGGGTTCATTTTTCCATGAAGGGGACTTTAATTGGAAAAGCAGAAATATAACGGGCCTACTGATCACAGCTTTACGAAATCAGAACGTGAAGCCCTCTACAAAACGATATTTACCCGCCGCGATGTTCGGGCGCAATTTTCGCGTAAGGAAATTCCCGTTGATGTGCTTAGTCGCATCTTATTAGCGGGGCATCATGCCCCCTCAGTCGGGTTTATGCAGCCTTGGAGCTTTACCATCCTCCAAAGCGAGCAGAAGAAGACTGCAGTTCTTGAGTTGTTTAAAGAGGCTCATGCGCAAGCAACTGAAATGTTTGAGGGGGAGAGGCAGGATACTTATCGCAATCTGAAGCTTGAAGGCATCACTGAGGCACCAATTAACATTTGTGTGACCTGCGATAAGGATCGGGCAGGGCCTGTGGTGCTAGGACGTACTCACATGATGGAGATGGATGAGTATAGCACCGTTTGCGCCGTCCAGAATATGTGGTTGGCAGCCAGATCAGAGGGGGTTGGCATGGGATGGGTCAGCATCATGGATCCTGAGAAGCTAAAAAAGCTGTTAGGAATTCCTGAAAACATAATTCCGGTGGCGTATTTATGCTTGGGCTATGTTTCACATTTTAACGACCAGCCAGAATTACAGTCAAAAGGGTGGCGGGAGCGTCTTCCGTTGGCGGATTTTGTAAATTTTGAAGAATTTCAAGCCACATCTGATAGCGATTACGCCAAAACCCTCATTCAAAAAATTGGCGAGTCTCAGAAAAACCTACAAGGGGATGATCCTCTTAAAACTTTTCTTGAGAATTGAATATCTTAAAAAAAACTGACAGAGGGAGAGACGAATGACTTCAAATAAATATGATCGAACAGGGAGTTGCCTTTGCGGCGCTGTTAAGTTTGAAGTCGCAGGGCCTTTTCGTGACATCATGATGTGTCATTGCAATCAGTGTCAAAAGGCAAGTGGTCATCACGCGGCGGCGACAGCAGCCCCTACGGCAAATTTTCACTTTTTGGAAGAAGCAGGACTTCGTTGGTATAAATCATCCGGTCATGCCGAACGGGGATTTTGCTGTGAATGCGGAAGTAGCCTGTTTTGGAGAATGGGTGGACGGGATTCTATGAGTATTTTTGTTGGATGCCTTGATGGAGATATTGATTTACCCATTTCACAACATATTTTTGTCGCTGATAAAAAGAAATATTATGAAATTGAGGGAAAAGCCCCGCAATATGGTACTTACCCAAAATAATTGAAAAAAAATAAACAGTTTTTACGGGAAAACATTGACATTTTTCAAATTGGGACTAGATATTCGGATACGTGTTACATTTGTTCGGAACTCCCCAACTCATTGGTCTTCCAATTTGCTAGGTATCTTATGACAATGTGATCGTTAAAATCTCAAGCCTTTTCATTGTGGAAAGGATTGAATTCACTTGCTATAAGAGGAAGATAATATGGCTGAAGGTACAGTTAAATGGTTTAACGCAACTAAAGGTTTTGGTTTTATTGAACCAAGTGCTGGCGGCGACGACGCTTTTGTTCAAATTTCAGCGGTTCAAAAGCTGGTCTGAACACATTGGACGAA
>JAESSA010000055.1 GCA_016764355.1 Sneathiella sp.
CGCAATATCCGCATTGCTCGCTAGATATCGTTCTTGTGGGCCTGTCTGTGGCCTAAGATCTACCATTTTCAGGTAAATAGACCCGTGTACTGAAGATAGAGGATGCGGATTTATCCACTTTTCCAACTTTTCCTGAACCGTATAAATGCGGGGCAAATTGCTCCATCAACCATTTACGCGTATCTATACGCAGTTTCGCTCGAGCAACATTTTCCCGATTATCTGAACCGTCAAATGTCTCATTGTCATTATCTGCTATTTCAACTATTTCACCGGCAAAAATATCTGCCATAAAATGGCGAATTTTCTGTTCCTCACGCTTTTTAAAAACTGCCCCCAGCAAAGACAAAATCTGCGTCTGCTTGAAAGGATGTTTTATCTTTTCAAGAAACGAAAGATTTGTATTACTGCCGAAAATTTTGTTGTGAATGGCACTCCGGATTTCTTCCAGGGCCTCTTTTTTACCTAAGATCGCCACAATTGCACTCCGATATAATTACAACTAAAAAGTGTTCTACAAATTATACAAAAGAAATATTCCGTAATTTAAACGGAATGATCGGCGAGTAAAATTCTAAAACCTGAATACAATAGGATCAAGTTTTTTAGTTTTACTTCAATAAGTTCTGAAAATGAAATTTGAAAATTTACAACAAACAAGATCTGACTACATTCAAACTTGCTTCTAGCAAATCCGACATAAGTATATTATTTCAAAGAATAAATGTCAATTATATTCTATTTAAAATTGTAAATCCATATCTCATTTAGATCAAATTACAGCCTGGCAAATCAGCCACCCATCATCTTTAAGGGGGCATTGCATGAACACCTAATCACAAAACCCAACATTGCGCCTCATGTTAGATTACACTACGCTGCAAATAACTTCTCACCCCTCTTTTCGGCTTCTATACCCTCCCTAACTGCCCCACTCATTCTAAACACAAACAAGCCTACCTCTCTCTGTAAATACGGCCAATTTTCAAAAAACGAATTTTTTGATTATTTACTTTAAAGAGAGTAAAAATTAAGTAATACAACTAAATTGAACAAAAAAAATCAAACAACCAATGTAACATTTTCTTCTTTTCGGTGTTTTAACCAATTACGTTATTCTACTTATAGGATAAATAAGTTTTTCCTTAAGGTCAAGAAAATTTACGTTTTTCGTAATTTTATATATAAAGAGGTTTTTGTGAAAAAATATGACTTATACATGGATCGAACTAAGACTTAGAGAACTCAAGAAGAAAAAGAAGGAATTGGGTGTCGCCCTGAGCCTTCCTCCTTCTCGCATTTCGGACATTATTAACGGGAACAGGCGAATTCAATCTAAGGAGATTTCGCGCCTTTCAAGTTTCCTTAAAATGGACACGACAACCATATTAAAGAATCTACAAAAACAGTCCGTCGATACCGGAATTAAACCCGCTTCAAAAACGGAGCAAATAACAGTCATTGGAAACAAAGATAAGGTTGGGAATAAGTACGACATTTGGCCTGTCGATCAGCATTATATAATCACTCTTCCCCGCCATTCAAGTTACGGTAGTTTCAAAAAATTCGCATTGGAAGAGAATTGTGCTCAGTCTAATTCCCTCAAACTCTATATTTGCACTCAGGAAAAACCCAAAGAAAAGATTAGAAAAAGAGATCTTCTAAAACGGAAAGCCTCTCCGTCCTCAAGCGACCAAAACCGAAACTCTAAATCAGCCAATTTAGAGAACGACCTCGCTTTTGTTATTTCTTATTATGAACAGATATAAAGGCAAAACCTGTTTTCGGCAGAATAAGTGCTAAGCAACCCTATTTTAAATATTGGGCTGGAAATGCAACAATGTTCTCCTCAACGCTAAGGGCAGTTTCACTATGACTGTAAGAACTGTCGTCGCGCTCTTTTTCAATAACATTCTCCAGCGATCCAATTGCAACTTCAATGAATCCAGCCGTTTCGAACAATTCTTCGTACATCGCGGCTGCGTATGCTTTTTCTAAATATTCTTTAACGTTTTTCATTTGAAAAACCCTACAAACAGCGATTATATCTTCTTCATACTCTGACCAATGGATGTAAAAGGCAACATAAATTCTACTATAGACATAGATAAATAGCCCTTATAAATTTAATTAAATTATAATAAAGTTCCTTTAAGTTGTAATTCGCTTTTTCAATTTATATCCGTTACTTCCGATCAGTTTTTAATTCCCGCCCCGGTTTCACTCATTTTTCTTACTCAAAATACATCCCCCTCCTCATATCATTCCTTCTCCTCTTGAAAAGGGTGTGGTAATTGAATAAATTAACAGAAATAATTCGTTAAACCTTCTTATCTACAGATTGTTATTATGGAAATTCGCAAAAATTTTATCGACAGCATCGGCAACACCCCCCTTATCCGCTTAACGGCAGCTTCAGAAGCCACGGGTTGTGAAATCTATGGTAAAGCTGAATTTCTAAATCCCGGTGGATCAGTTAAAGACCGTGCAGCTCTTGCCATTATCAACGATGCCGAAGAAAAAGGCCTGTTGGAGCCCGGCGGCGTCATTGTTGAGGGAACAGCTGGCAATACAGGTATAGGCCTTGCCCTTGTTGGAAATGCAAAAGGTTACCGCACCGTTATTGTTATGCCCGAAACGCAGGCAGATGAGAAAAAAGCATTGTTGCGCTATTGCGGCGCGGACCTTCGCCTTGTCCCAGCCAAGCCCTATAAAGACCCGGATAACTATGTTCGATATTCCGGCCGTCTGGCAGAAGAGATCGCAGCATCAGATCCCAAGGGAGCCATTTGGGCAAACCAGTTTGATAATATAGCAAATAAACGCGGACATTATGAGACAACGGGCCCTGAAATTTGGCAACAAACAGAGGGTAAAATTGACGGCTTCATTTGCGCCGTTGGTAGTGGTGGCACCCTTGCGGGGGTTTCTGATGCCCTGCGGGAGCGCAATAAGGACATCAAAATTGGCATTGCTGACCCAATGGGTGCTGCCCTTTTTAACTATTATAAAAATGGGGAATTAAAAGCCGAAGGAAGTTCGATCTCTGAAGGGATTGGCCAAGGCCGGATTACAGCAAATCTTGAAGGATTAAAAGTAGACCTTCCCTACCAAATTACCGATGAAGAAGCGCTGCATACTATTTATGACCTCAATATCAAAGAAGGTTTACAGCTGGGCTTATCCACTGGGATCAATGTTGCCGGTGCTATTCGCATGGCAAAAGAAATGGGGCCCGGCCACACAATTGTGACCGTTCTTTGTGATACGGCACAAAAGTACTTTAGTAAGCTGATGGACGTTGATATGCTCAGGAAAAATAATCTTCCTGTTGCTCCTTGGTTGGAGACAAACAACAGTTAAATCGGAGCAATACAGTATGACGACGCCAATTTTTCGGGAGGATTCCTACCAAAAGTCGTGTTCTGCGGTTGTGGTGGAGATCAACGATAGAGGAGGCATCGTCCTCGATCAGACAGTTTTTTATCCCACAGGCGGCGGACAACCGGGCGACAAAGGAATATTGACCTTAAAAGATGGCTCCCGCCTGGAAATTGCAACGGCAATCAAAGGGACTACCCCTGACGAAATTATCCATGTGCCGATAGAGGATCAAAGCCTCCCCTCTATCGGTGATCAGGTAACGGCGGAAATCGATTGGCAGAGTAGATATCGCTTTATGCGAATGCACAGCTGCTTGCATTTATTATCTGCGGTCCTCCCCTACCCAGTTACAGGGGGACAAGTCTCTGATGGCAAGGGCCGCCTTGATTTTGATTTACCCGAAGCGACATTGGATAAACAAGAAATCACGGCAAAACTGAACCAGCTCATAAATGAGAACCGAGTCGTCTCCTCAAGTTGGATTACAGACGAAGAACTAGACGCCAAACCAGAGATGGTTAAAACCATGTCCGTGCAACCACCCCGTGGTAGCGGTAAAATACGCTTGATTAAGGTTGATGGTGTCGATTTGCAACCTTGCGGCGGCACCCATATTAAGAATACATCAGAAATAGGCCCTGTGCTTGTTCGAAAAATCGAAAAAAAGGGTCGCCAAAACAGACGCGTATCCCTTATTTTTGACGAATAGAAAATTTTCCGCTTCAAACAGAGAAACCGAATGTCATACGCAAACCCAACATCCCTTGTATCGACTGAATGGCTAAGCCAAAATATGTCAGCGCCTGACTTGCGCATAGTCGATGCTTCCTGGTATTTACCCAATGAAAATCGGGATCCAAAAGCAGAATTTGTGGAAAATCACATTCCCGGAGCCGTCTTTTTTGATATCGATGAAATTGCCGACCTCGACATCCCCCTGCCTCATATGATTCCCTCTCCTGAGAAATTTTCCAGTCGTATGCGCAAACTCGGCTTGGGTGATGGCAACCGTATTGTCATCTATGATGGCTCAGGAATTAGAAGTGCGGCCCGTGCCTGGTGGATGGTCCGACTATTTGGCCATGAAGATGTGTCCATATTGGACGGAGGTTTGCCAAAATGGCAGGCCGAAAACCGGCCCACAGAAGACTTACCTGTACCTAAAAAAGAGCGCCATTTTACTTCCCGTCAGAACAACATGATGGTCCGTGAGAAATCTCAAGTGCGGAAAAATATCGAAACAGCTAAAGAACAACTTCTGGATGCCCGAGCGAAAGGACGTTTTGAAGGCGTTGAGCCTGAACCTCGCGAGGGGCTTCGTTCCGGCCACATTCCGGGCGCGCTCAATCTTCCTTTCAATCAACTTCTCAATGGCGACGGAACATTGATTTCAGGAAGCGCTCTTACTGCTGCATTTGAAGATGCTGGCATTGATATGTCTAAGCCTGTCATAACATCTTGTGGCTCTGGTATTACGGCCTGCGTTCTGGCATTTGGCCTCCATATGATTGGGCATCGTCGCGTCTCCGTTTATGACGGATCGTGGACCGAATGGGGCCTTGACCCTGACATGCCAATTTCTTCAGGAACTAAATAATGCCTCTCAAACGTAAACCGATTGCAAATCAAGACGGACTTTGGCCCGTCACGATTACCTATTTGAAGATGTTTGAGAAACCACACCCCCAACAGATTCCATCTCCTTCTGCACCTCATGCTATTTTACGGGCAGAGAAACCAACAGTTGCCTTCTATCGTTTTTTATACGATGCCGTTGGCCGTGACTGGGGTTGGCTAGACCGTAAGAAATTGAGCAATGATGAGCTCAAAGAGATTATGGAAGACAAGGATACGGAAGTTTATGTTCTTTATATTCGGGGCGTTCCTGCAGGATATGCAGAGCTAAATTACAAGAAATTTCCGCAATCCGTTGACTTGGCTTATTTCGGTATCATGCCAGAATTTATTGGAATGAAAATCGGGCCCTATTTCTTAAACTGGGCCATTGCGCAGGCTTGGACTCGTGCGCCAGCGGATATCACAGTCAACACTTGCACACTTGATCACCCTAAGGCATTGCCCCTGTATCAACGGTTCGGATTTGTACCGTGCGACCAAAGCAATATTCTTATTGATCCAATAGAAGAAGATTAAAGCGCTTTCGGTTTTCGAGCTTGCCTTAACGTCCTTAACGATCTGAATAGGACATGAATAGGGTAAGCGCGAAAGCTGTTGTTGCGAAAATAGTGGTGCCCATCAGCAAAAGGGCAAATGTTGAGACAACACAAAGCCAATCGATACCTAAAATGCAATTTTGCAGCGCTTGAATGGAATAAAAACCCCAGCCGTATAGACCGACTAAAGACGCCGCAAAAAGTTGCGTTAAAATGACTACCATGGTGTGCGACATCGACTTTGTGATCCTTTTTCGAATTTAAAATATCCGTAGCCAAGCGCCCTTCTCTGGCTTGAATATAATAAAGTTTTGCCTAATGTACACTGCTATCTTCACGATCTTGGTACAAAAACCTTAACCTTTCTCAGGATACCTTGACGAAAGCAAAACATAAGATTATTCTAATGGTGAATATTCTCCTTCCCGAATTGGAGTAAGAAGCATGTTTTCACCTGCTTTATTTGCAGCCCCTGTGGGCCTTTCTGTTTTTGCTCTTGCCATGATGTCATCCACGGCGTCGGCAGCACCTCAAATTTTGGCGGTCGCGTCAACGGATTTTCCTATTCCCATTGTGTGTGAAAAAGGGGAATGCAGTGCTGAACTCACGGCAATTTGCCTTCAAGAATACAGAGCATCTCCGCAAAAAGGGCAGGAATATTATGTACATGAAGATCGGAAATTTGTTATCACTCTAACCAGTATCTCTGGTAACAAGATTGATCTTTCAAACCTTCCCTTCAAGCTCCAGACAGCACGAGGACATTCTGCCTTGCGGGTTAGCTTCAAAGAAAAACAGATTAGGAAACTTGAAGCTGTTGCCATTGAAATTTCTGTACCGGAATATATATCGGCAATCCCTATGCCTCGCGCGAACGATAAAGCCCCTCAGACAGAAAGCGACATCCTTATAGCAACAGGTCCCTTGCGCAGCGTTTCAAACCGCTTAGTTGACGAGAATACCGGCCGGGCTGATGCAGCGCGCCTTATAAATCAGGCAATCAATAAATTACCACGGTTGGGCAGGTCTGAGCCTAATAAGCGGAAAGCTGCAGAGCGCTATTTCCAAGCGGTTACTGAAAAATCAGGGTATTCTGATAAAGCCGTAAAAATCGCAAACAAAGCGGTTAAACAATGTTTTTATGAGACACAAGTTGGTTTCATTTCTTTCCGACAATGTCTGGGTTCAACCCACGACAGGGTGATCGGAAATCTAAATACGAAATTTTGGAAAAGCCTGAATTCCGGTAGTTAATCAACCTTAAAATAGTCAAAAAAAACCCCGGCAAAACCGGGGTTTTCTTATCATGTGAGACACAAAATTATGCGTTATGCAGAATTTGTGACAAGAACAATTTAGTCCGCTCACTTTGAGGGTTATCAAAGAATTCTTCAGGCGGAGCTTGTTCAATAATTTCCCCGGCATCCATGAAGATCACTCTGTCGGCAACTGTTTTGGCGAAACCCATTTCATGGGTCACAACAATCATTGTCATCCCTTCTTCAGCAAGACTGATCATGGTATCCAAAACTTCGGAAATCATTTCAGGATCAAGCGCAGACGTAGGCTCATCAAACAACATAATACGCGGGTTCATGCACAAAGATCTGGCAATAGCCACACGTTGCTGTTGCCCACCCGAAAGTTGACCCGGATATTTATTAGCTTGCTCAGGTATCTTTACCCGCTCAAGATACTTCATCGCTGTTGCGATAGCTTCCTCTTTAGGTATTTTACGAACCCAAATTGGTGCCAAGGTGCAATTTTCCAGAACTGTCAAATGCGGAAACAAATTAAAGTGCTGGAAAACCATTCCTACCTCACGGCGGATCTCATCGATTTTCTTCACATCATTTGTAAGCTCAATCCCATCAACAATAATTTGACCCTGTTGATGTTCTTCAAGGCGATTGATACAACGGATCATAGTAGATTTACCGGAGCCCGAGGGTCCGCACACTACAATTCTTTCACCCCGTTCGACAGTCAGATTAATGTCCCGAAGAACATGAAAATCACCGTACCATTTGTGCATTCCAACAAGTTGGATTGCAGCATTGCTATCTGCTTGTTTCATGGCAGCTTCACTCATTACATATCCCCTTATCTTTTATGACCGGTGTGGAGTTTGTTCTCCAACCAAATGCTGTATCTTGACATGCCAAAGCAGAAAACCCAGAACATGGCCGCTACGAATACATATGCTTCCGTTGCAAGACCCAACCAGTTTTTATCTGTCGTTCCGGCTTTCACCACACTCAACAAATCCAAAAGCCCCACGATACTTACCAATGTTGTATCTTTGAAAAGACCAATAAAGGTGTTCACGATTGCGGGAATAGATATTTTCAGTGCTTGAGGCAAAATAATGAGCCCCATGGATTGCCAATAGCCAAGACCAAGAGAATTGGCGGCCTCCATTTGTCCTTTGGGAATGGCTTGTAGGCCTCCCCGAACAACTTCTGCCATATAAGCCGCTGAGAAGAGCGACATTCCGACCAACGCGCGAACGAGTTTGTCAAAGTGAACACCTTCTGGCATGAATAAAGGCAGCATAACCGATGCCATAAACAGCACGGAAATAAGCGGTACACCCCGAACAAGTTCGATGAAACCAACACAGATCATTCTAACAACAGGCATTTCTGAACGACGGCCTAGGGCAAGAACAATCCCAAGAGGCAGAGCGACAAAAATAGACACAGATGCAAGAACAAGTGTCAGGAACAATCCACCCCATTCTGAGGTCTCAACTACTTCTAACCCAAAGCTGCCCGAAAACAGAACGAAGCAAATCACGGGGTAGATGACGAAAAGGAATATTGCAGGTAATTTCTTGCTTTTCATCGTATCAGAGAGAACAAGGAACAATCCTACAGCACCGAGAACATACCCGATATTCACACGCCAGCGTTCATCTTCAGGATAGAAACCATACATATTCTGCCCAAAACGAGCCTTAATGAAGACCCAACACGCACCAGTTCCTGTACAATCTTCTTTAGTTGCGCCAACAAAATTAGCATTGATAAATGAGTAACTTATCAATGAGCTCATTGCTTGCCAAGCAATGTAAATCGCCACAATGGTCAGAACAGAGCTCAGCCAGTTCGAAAATAAGTTTTGTCGAAGCCAGCCAATGACACCTGTTTGGGTTACCGGTGGTGGCATTTCTGGATGACGTTCAGTTTTTACGATAGCCATATCTTACCTCTCCACCAATGCAATACGTTTATTGTACCAGTTCATGAACATGGAAATGCTCAAGCTAAGACTGAGATAGAAAGCCATTGTAATGGCAATAACCTCAATAGCCTGACCCGTCTGGTTCAGAGTGGTTCCAGCAAAAATCGCCGTAATATCCGCATACCCAATCGCCGTAGCGAGGGACGAATTCTTTAGCAAATTCAAATATTGACTTGTTAAAGGAGGAATAATGACACGCAGAGCCTGAGGCAATATAACAAGCCTCATAGTAATGCCCGATGGCAATCCTAGTGATCCAGCCGCTTCAGTCTGCCCATGACTAACCGCATTAATTCCGGCTCGCACAATTTCAGCAATAAACGCACCGGTGTAAATACTTAGACCGATAAGCAAGGCTAGAAATTCGGGTTCCAAAATCCAACCGCCCTGAAAATTAAATCCTTTCAAAGCGGAATATTCCAAATGCATGGGATTTCCCAATACAAATGATGCAACAATCGGCAGCCCGACAATTATCCCCAGAGATGTTAAGAAAACAGGGAATTGTTCTCCTGTACGATCTTGCCGCTTATGCGCCCATTTTGCGAGGAAAATGCATCCCAAAATGCCCGCAAAGAACGCCAACACCACAAACATGAATCCACTTTCGGGGACAATGCTTGGGAAACTAACTCCGCGATTATTTATAAACAAGGTATCGCCGAAATTGATACTTTGTTTTACTCTGGGTAAAACGCTCAAAACCGCGAAATACCAGAATAATAACTGGACGAGCAGCGGAATATTTCGAACAATTTCGATATAAACCATCGCTATTTTATTAACAATCCAATTGTTAGATAATCTTAATACACCAAAAACAAATCCAAGGATTGTTGCTAATACAATTCCGCTAGTTGCAACGGCCATTGTATTGATAACACCGATTAACAACACATCACTATGTGTTGAAACTTGAGCGTTATAATCTACTAATAAAACAATACCGATACCAAAACCGGCGGGTTGGGATAAAAAGCCAAAACCAGAGGCGATCCCGCGCTTCTCTAAGTTTACTGCGGCGTTATTTCCAACATAAAAAACGAAAGCAAGGAATAGGACTATAACGAGAATTTGAAAAAATACGGCACGTACTTTCGGGTCTCGTAATATGCTATCTCCAGCTCCTCGTGGTTGACTAGTTGCGTCAACAGTCATAAGGCGGCTCCTTCCGGGAGTAGCTATAAAAACGGGCTAATACAAAAAGAGTGTATGCCTTCGGAAAGACACACACTCAATTCAATCAACCGAACGACGCTTAGCGTGCTGGTGGCGCGTAAAGAATACCACCTTTATTCCAAGGAGCGTTCAAACCACGTTCAATTTTAAGCTGTGTGCCCATACCGAGATGCTTTTCGAAAGTCTCTCCGTAGTTACCAACAGCTCCGATAGCGTCTGCAGCCCAGCTAGCATTTATGCCAAGCTGTGCGCCAAGATCACCTGAAACACCAAGAAGACGTGCAACAGCTGGGTTTTTGCTAGATTTCATTTCAGCAACATTTGCTTGCGTAATACCAAGCTCTTCAGCATTGATAAGCGCATTCAAAGTCCAACGAGCGATATCACCCCATTGATTGTCGCCGTGGCGAACAAGTGGGCCGAGTGGCTCTTTAGAAATGATTTCTGGAAGAACAACGTGATTTTCAGGGTCAGCAAGAACGGAGCGCTGAGCATACAAACCAGATTGGTCAGTTGTGTAAACGTCACATGTATCTTTTACATATGCTTCCCGTACTTCGTCTGAAGTATCGAACAAAACTGAATCGTATTTCATACCTTTAGTAGCGAAATAATCAGCAAGGTTCAATTCAGTTGTTGTACCAGACTGGATACAAACACGAGCACCGTCAAGTTCAGTTGCAGACTTAACACCAAGTGATTTTTTCACCATGAAGCCTTGGCCATCATAATAATTTACACCGATGAATTCAAAACCGAGATTTACGTCACGGCTAAGTGTCCATGTTGTGTTACGTGCAAGAACGTCAATTTCACCTGACTGCAAAGCCGTGAAACGTTCTTTGGCTGTTGTCGGAGTGTATTTCACTTTGTCTGGATCACCGAAAATGGCTGCAGACATGGCCCGGCAAAAATCTACGTCGAAGCCTTCCCATACGCCTTTATCATTTGGGGCTGCAAAACCGGCAAGACCAGTTGTTACGCCACATTGGATAAAGCCTTTAGCTTTCACATCATCCAATGTTCCCGCTGTTGCCGCGCCTGCCATAAGTGTGGCCGCTGTAGCGACTGCAATAAAGCTCGCCTTTTTCATAAAGTACCTTCCTGTCTAGTTTTTTTTAAATCTTTCACCTCAATCACTTGAGGCTAGTTGGATATACCAACAGGAACCACTATTTCCCAATTTATGGTCCCTATACCTAATGACGATAGTATTTTTGGTTAACCCGTCAACGGAAAAATTCAGATAATGTGAGATTGAGTGAATATTGTGACCGAAACGATAATAAAATTTCGCGCTTTTCACCTCCTCGGTAATTCTATACTCATAGCTCAAGAATTAATCGCTTGAAGGGTTGCAGGATTATCATGAAAGACGAAACAAAAATTGTTGTCGCAGGACGATCACCAGAAGATAATTTTGGCATCGTAAATGTTCCGGTTTACCACGCATCAACGGTCCTCTACTCCTCCCTCGCGGATCTGGAACAGCGCCACAAGGACAGAAGTGAAGGAAAAAAAGCAGTTACCTACGGGCGCATGGGTACCCCTACAACCTGGTCCTTGGAAGAAGCGGTCGCTGAACTTGAGGGCGGATATCGATCTCAGGTTTTTCCGTCGGGGCTCGCTGCCTGTGCTGGCGCGTTGCAGGCATTTTTGAAAACCGGTGATCATCTTTTGATGACAGATAGCGTTTATGGGCCAACGCGAGCCTTTTGTGACAAGGTCTTAAACCGCTTTGGCATAGAGACAACTTATTATGATCCCCTTATCGGCGCCGGCATTTCTGAGTTAATTCGACCCAATACGGCTGTGGTTTTTACAGAATCGCCCGGATCGCAAACTTTTGAGATACAGGACATCCCCGCCATTGCTGACGTTGCACATAAAGCGGGTGCCGTTGTCATGATGGACAATACATGGGCATCTCCGCTCTTTTACAAACCCTTTAACAAGGGCGTGGATGTGTCCATTCATGCGGGTACAAAATATATCGTCGGCCATTCAGATGTTATGATGGGGCTGGTTACAACGAACAAAGAACACTGGGAAACTCTACAAGCTGGTGCAAATCTGACCGGACAAACAGCCGGTCCTGATGACGTGTATCTGGCGCAAAGGGGCCTTCGGACCCTCTCCGTTCGCCTAAAACAACATATGGAAAATGCGCTTATCGTTGCAGATTGGTTGCAAGGTCGTGATGAGGTCCATTCAATTCTGCACCCTGCCCTTCCTACGGATCCGGGCCACTCCCTATGGAAGCGGGATTTCGAAGGCGCATCGGGCTTATTCTCCTTCCGTCTCAACGCATTGCCCAAGCCTGCCATGGCTGCTTTCCTTGATAATCTGGAGCTATTCGGCATGGGGTATTCTTGGGGCGGCTATGAAAGTCTTGTCATTTATGCTGACCCTTCTCAATACAGAACGGCCACAAAATGGGACAATACAAACCCGTTAATCCGCCTTCATATTGGTCTTGAAAATACAGATGATCTGATTGCAGATTTATCTGCGGGTTTTGATCGCCTCAATTCACTCAAATAGTGAATTTTTAATAAAACTATACGAATCGATTCGATTGCAACAGCGTAGAACATGTGGGTCATAAGTCCTATGAATGAAAAATTGGCATCCTTAATCAAATTTAATGAAGCTGGGCTTGTCCCAGCCATTGCCCAACAGCATGATACGGGTGAAGTCCTGATGATGGCATGGATGAATTCCGATGCCATTGCAGAGACATTGGAGACGGGACAGGTTTGTTATTGGTCCCGCTCGCGCCAATCTTTATGGCGCAAAGGGGAGAGTTCCGGGCATATACAAACCCTTGTAGATTTCAGGCTCGATTGTGATGGCGACACAATATTACTGCTGGTAGAGCAAAAAGGCGTTGCCTGTCATACGGGTCGCCACAACTGCTTTTTCTATTCGGCAAAGGACGCGGACGTTAAAATCATCAGCGAAGTAGAAATTTCCCCAGAGGAAATGTACAACAAGGAATAGCCCGCGACAGGGCATTCCTATATAGACTCATTTTTTCAGGCACCTTGCCAATTCCATTTTTGAGAAACATTTAAGATCCATGTCCCAGTCAAAACCTCAAGTTATTATCATCGGCGGCGGCCCTGCCGGTTTGATTGCCTCGCAACGTTTAAGCAGTTCAGGCAAATTTGACGTTCATGTGTATGAGCAGAAGGGGTCCGTTGCCCGTAAATTCCTGATTGCGGGACGGGGTGGTCTTAATCTGACACACTCGGAGAAAATTAAGCCTTTTCTCAAACGCTATGGCCCTGCGGAAGAATTCATCACTCCGTTCATCAAGAATTTCTCGCCTGCGAACTTACAAAGTTGGGCGGCTGATCTTGGGGTCGAAACCTTTGTTGGTAGCAGTGGCCGAATTTTCCCAACGGAAATGAAGGCCACGAGCCTAATGCGGGCGTGGACCAAACGTCTCACAAAGACCGGTGTTATTTTTCACTTAAAGCACACTTTTATTGGCTTTGATGACGATAAGAACCCACAATTCAAGAATAGTGAAGGCGAGATAATTACAGCCCCTGCCGATGCAGTACTCTTTTCCATGGGCGGCGGTAGTTATGCTCATCTCGGCGCCACCGGCGATTGGGTCCCGCTTCTTGAAGATAAAGACATTGAGACAGAGGCATTTAGACCGGTTAATTGCGGCTTCGACGTAAATTGGTCCAGCCACATGTTGGAAAAATTTGAAGGCCAGCCTTTAAAAAATATTAGACTGTCTTTTAATGATGAATCCACACGCGGTGATCTCGTCATTACAAAATACGGACTTGAGGGTGGCGCTATTTATGCTTTAAGTCGCACCCTTTCAGAAGGTCTTACTCTGAATGCTCCCATTAATCTAAAAGTGGATTTGCGCCCAGACGTATCAAGGGATCAAATACGGGAATTGTTGTCTGCCCCCCGTAAAAAGCAAAGTCTTGCCAGTATCCTTCGTAAAAAAGTGCATTTATCGCCACTCAAAATCGCCCTTCTTTGGGAATTCTCAAGCCGTGAAAACCTTCAGGATATTGAAAACTTAACATCCCTGATTAAAGGATTGGATATCCCAATCGATGCCATGCGTCCAAT
>JAESSA010000056.1 GCA_016764355.1 Sneathiella sp.
GGTATGCTTTGATTATGTTCGTCCAACTAGTCATTCAGCTGCGGCTCGCCGAGTTGCGTTTTTTGCTTGTTCCATTTTGTTAATGGATTGTAAGACCCGTTCTGGGGTGGCTGGGGCATCAAGGTCCGGGAATTGAACGTAATTGGAAACGCTTGATACAGCATCTGTTATGGCACTGAATGTTGATATCGCGAGCATGAAGGGGGGCTCCCCAACAGCCTTTGATTTGTGAATACTATCTTCCGCATTCTCGCCAGCATCATAAATTTCCATATTGAAAATTTCTGGCCGATCACTGCACGTGGGGATTTTATAAGTTGATGGCGCGTGGGTTCTCAGAACACCCGCCTGATCAAAAACCAACTCTTCTGTAGTGAGCCAACCCATACCTTGAATAAAGGCACCTTCAATCTGGCCAAGGTCAATGGCAGGATTAAGGCTTTTACCTGTATCGTGAATGATATCAACACGGGTAATTTTATTCTCTCCGGTTAAGGTATCTACAACGGCTTCAGAAACAGCTGCACCATATGCAAAATAATAGAACGGTCTTCCTGAATAATTGTCCGCATCATAGTGAATTTTAGGGGTCTTATAAAACCCCGTGGCAGATAGAGACACACGGTTCATATAAGCTTGCTGAACTAGCTCGGCAAAGGAGAGTATTTCTTGTCCAATCTTCACACGATTGGGTAAAAACTCAATTGAATTTTCTGCAACCGAATAATGGACTGCCGCGAATTGGACTAGTCTCTCTTTTATGGTTCTTGCCGCGATCTGCGCAGCTTTTCCGTTCATATCAGCACCGGAAGAGGCCGCCGTTGCCGATGTGTTTGGAACTTTATCTGTGGCAGTTGCCGTGATTTTTATCCGCTCAACATCAATTTGAAGCTCTTCGGCGACAACTTGCGCGACTTTAATGAAAAGCCCTTGGCCCATTTCAGTGCCGCCGTGGTTGAGCATGACGCTCCCATCGGTATAGACGTGGAGCAATGCGCCGGCCTGGTTCAAGAAAGTGGTCGTAAACGAGATGCCGAATTTGACAGGTGTTAAGGCGATCCCCTTTTTTAAATAGGGACTTGTTTCGTTAAACTTACGAATTTCTGCCCGCCGCTGCGCATAGTCAGATTTCTCTTCTAGTTGGGCTATGATCTCAGGCGCTATATTGTCCTCGACGGTCATATGGTACGGGGTGATATTGCGATCCGTTTTTCCGTAGAGATTTATTTTACGTATATCAAGGGGATCTTTGCCAAGGTCATGGGCAATGGTATCCATCATCCGCTCAACAGCTATCATCCCTTGTGGCCCGCCAAACCCCCGAAATGCTGTGTTCGATACTGTATGGGTTTTGCAGCGATGGGATGTAATGGTGATATTTTCCAGAAAATAACAGTTATCTGCATGGAAAAGAGTGCGATCGTTAATAGCGGCAGACAAATCGGCAGAACGCCCACAGCGGGAGGCAAACACAAACTCCACAGCGGAGATGAGGCCCTGATCATTATAGCCAACTTCAAAATCTATGACAAAGTCATGACGTTTCCCGGTCATGATCATGTCATCGTCGCGATCAAGGCGAAGTTTAGCCGGACGTCCTGTGGTCGTGGCCGTTAAAGCTGCCATTGCTGCGAACCAAGCGCCTTGAGTTTCTTTTCCGCCAAATCCGCCACCCATTCTCCGAACTTCTACAGTAACCGCGTGATCTGGAACATCGAGAAATTTAGCCACATTATGCTGAACTTCAGTTGGGTGCTGGGTGGAACAATGAATATAGACATCGCCATCTTCTTTTGGATAGGCAAGGGATATGTGTCCCTCTAAGTAGAAATGATCCTGTCCGCCCAGCTCGAAACGGCCGGAGCTTTTATGTAGGGCATCTTTTAAAGATTTTGCGCTGTCACCGCGTTTCAATGTGCGGGTTGGTAAGACATAGGATTTTGCCTTGATCGCTTGATCAACGGTCAATATCGCGGACAATTCTTCATAGTCGACCACCGCCAATGCCGCAGCTTTGCGGGCGAGGTCAATGCTTTCAGCGGCCACGGCAAATATGGACTGTCCGACATATTCCACGAGGTCAGTGGCAAAAACGGGGTCATCTCCCATAATCGGCGAAGCATCATTAATTCCGGGCACATCTTCTGCCGTAAAAACCGCTGCGACACCATTTGCCGATCGCACGGAGGAGACGTCCAGATTTAGAATTTTTGCATGGGCCTTGGTGCTTTGGGCAACATAGATATGCAGAAGATCTTTGGGTTCGGCGATATCATCAATATAGGTGGCTTCACCCGCCACTTGCTTAGCGGCACTATCATGGGCAATAGTTTTGTGAACTTTCCCGCGAATTTCAGTTTGGCTGGCCGTAGGATTACGCATAAGACAAACTCCCTTGGCCGACAAGGCGTGTTAGGGCCTTAGGGTCACTGGTCTCAGCGTAGAATTTTTTGAGAAGATTTTGTGCTGTCATCATTCGGTATTCTTGACTTGCCCGCATATCCGATAAGGGAGTGAAGTCTGCCGCCATTGCTATCATGGCAACTTCAACAGATTTCAAATTCCATTCCATACCTATTAGGGCTTGCTCTGTTTTGAAGGCGCGTGCTGGCGTTCCTGCCATGCCTCCGTAGCAAATGCGGATGTCTAAGACTTTTGTGCCGTCCATCTGCATATGAAAAGCACCGCATAGGGCGGATATATCCTGATCAAATCTTTTGGAGATTTTGTAGCATTTGAAAATTCCGTCATTCTTCAGAAGAGGAACCGATACTTTTTCAACAAATTCTCCGGCCTTTAAGTCTTGCTGACCATACTGAATGAAGAAGTCTTCTAACAAAATGTCCCGACTGCCATCTTTGGATGAGAGCGTTAAAGTTGCACCGAGAGCAATAAGGGCAGGGGGCGTATCCCCAATAGGAGAGCCATTAGCAATATTGCCACCAATGGTTCCAGAGTTCCTGATTTGGGTTGAGGCCACGCGCCTGACAAGTTCGCCAAAATCGCCGAAATGCTCTTGCAGTAAATCCCATGCTTGTGTGTAGGTAACACCAGCCCCAATAACTAGATGATCTTTTTCAACGCAGATTTTTTTAAGCGCTTCAATCTGCCCTACATAAATAACTGTTTCCAATTCTCTAAACTGTTTTGTTACCCAAAGGCCAATATCCGTGGCCCCGGCAAGGATAATTGCCGCAGGATGCTGGGCAAGGAGAGAGCTAAGTTCAGCCATTGTTTTAGGCGCAAAATAGCGACGTCCTGACAAATCCAGAGAAAGGCTGCTTTCTTTTGCGAGAGACTGTAACAGCTCGACAGTATTTTTTTGTCTTGCTGTGAATTTATCGGCAGGTGCATTGCCGGCTATGGATTTTGCCGCTTCAATTATGGGGCCATATCCTGTGCAGCGACAAAGGTTGCCGGCAAGGACATTGTTAATATCTGAAAGTTCAGATGAATTTTTTCCATGCATTTCAGCGAATAGAGACATAGCAAAGCCCGGCGTACAAAAACCGCATTGGGTCGCATTGGTAGTCACCAAGGCTTGCTGAACTGGGTGAAGCTCGCCATTTTCGGCCTTTAAGTCTTCAACAGTGATAAGTTCCCGGCCATCGAGCATTGGTAAAAATTGAATACAGGCATTAACGGCCTGATAGTGAATTCCATGTTCGGTCAAGTCACCAAGGACAACAGTACAGGCACCACAATCTCCTTCGGCACACCCTTCTTTCGTACCGGTAAGCGCGTCTTCATACCGGAGGAAATTTAAAAGTGTCGTCGTTGGATCTACATTTTCCAACTCTCGAATATGTCCGTTATGGACGAACTTGACTGTGTTCCGCATCGAATCCTCTAGAAGGCAACAATAATTATGGAGCTGTTATTATACTATAGTTTATCGAAAAATAATATTGCCACTCTGACCAATTAAATAGCCAGAGTGGCACGATAGAATACTCGGTGATCATTCTTCCTCGTGAGGAAGGATGCTGTTGAGTAAAATAGAGATGAAGGCCACTGGGAATAACCCGGATGTCAGTAGCATTTTTGCCCAAGAAGGAACAAAAGCGACAACATCTGGCTCGGCTTTTAAACCAAGGCCGACACTTAAAGAGATCGCGATAATAACCATATTACGGCGGTTCATTTTAACGTCGCTGATAAGGTTAAGACCGGCACCAGCAATCATACCGAACATAACCACAGCGCCACCACCAAGAACAGCGTAAGGCATAGCAGAGATCACGGCGCCAACTTTAGGAACAAAGGCCGCGAGGATTAAGAACAGGGCGCCAATAGTCACGACGTGACGGCTCATGACACCAGTGAGAGAGATAACGCCCACATTCTGACTGTAGGAAGTATTAGGCATGGAGCCGAACAGGCCGCCGATAGCTGTGCCAAGGCCATCCGCCATAGTTCCGCCAGCAATTTCCTTGTCGGTTGCCTCGCGTCCCGCACCGCCTTTTGTGATGCCTGAAATATCGCCGACAGTTTCAATGGCGGACACAAGGGCCATCAAACACATGCCGATAACAGCGGCCATATCAAAGGCGATGCCATATTTGAGAGGTTCCGGCCACGCAAACCAAGCTGCATTAGCGACATTGTCAAAATTGACCATATCCATTGGGATACCAATAAGGTAGCCGGCAACCAGACCCACAAGAATAGCTGAGGCGGACATCATTCCTTTGGTCATAAATTTTGTGCCCAAAATGACCACAATAACGACACTGCCAAGGAACACATGATACCAAGCACCGAAATCCTTAGTGACAAATTTAGCAAATTTACCGCCGCCCACATATTCGACGCCGATAGGCAACAAGGTCAGACCAATGGTCATTACGACTAGGCCGGTGATCAATGGGGGTAACATGCCACGGAAGCGACCAATAAAGGTGCCTAGAATAAAGTGAAAAATGCCGCCGGCGATGGTCGCGCCAAAAATAACGGCAAGGGAATCAACGCCTTTTATAGTCGCTGCAATCGGAATGATAACCGGTAAAAAGGCAAAACTTGTTCCCTGCATGATGGGAAGTTTCGCGCCAATAGGGCCCGCGCCGACGGTTTGCAATAAGGTTGCTAGACCTGCCACCAGCATTGCCATTTGGATGAGGAAAATTTTATCGCCGCCAGCAAGACCTGCGACACCTGCAATGATAATTGGCACGGTAACGTTTCCGGCAAACATTGCCAGAACATGCTGAATGCCAAGTGGAATGGCTTTCGCTAGCGGTGGTGTGTAATTGGGATTTTTGTAATCCTCGGTGTCAATGGCATTCTCGCCTTTTGACGATGAAATCTCACTCATAATAGCCCCCTGCTACTTACATTATGTTGCAGTCTTGCTGGTTTTCCAGTCGTATGATCTGCAACCTTATAATCCTAATTCCCTCAAGTGTTTTTTCTATCCCTTAACTTCCCCGGTAGGTGGAGTAGCTATAAGGAGAGACCAAGAGAGGCACATGGTAATGTTCACTGGAATCGGGAACGCCAAATCGTATGACAACTTCATCCAGGAATTTAGTGTCGGGAAGATCCAGTCCTTGCGCGTCGAAATAGTCACCAGCCTGAAAAACCAGTTCATATTGACCAACTTTTAGAGTTTCCCCTTCAAGCAATGGGCCATCGCAGCGGCCATCGGTATTAGATACAGCGGATTTGATTAGCTCCCAACCTTCATCTTGAAGAAAGTAGAGGTCGATTTTGATGTCTGCTCCAGGCTTGCCTGTTGCTGTGTCCAAAATGTGAGTCGTTAGTTTTCCCATAGTGTTTCCATGTGCATTCGCACGTTTGTTGACTTAAGGCATAGCAAGGGTTCGATCCTTGAAACCCAAAAAATTTGAAAAAAGATGCATGAGATGCGACATATTGTCCACATTTAATGTGTTTTTTGTATAAAATAATAATGCCTAATGTTCTCAGATTCAATTTGAATGTACTGGTTATTTGTCATAAATCGTGATTTTTAAATTCGTAATATGACTGAAATTAGGCCAAATTTTGTGCATTTTCTTAAATAAAGTGCGAATTTTTAAACCAATCACTTGCTGTTTTGTATACAATTGATTTATGTATTGTCGCGAAGATGGTTTTTTCGCAGAATCCTTTTGGAATACACATGAAACAAACGACCCCAATTGCTGAATTAAAACGCGATCAAGGCCGCACGAAGAGCGGCAATCAAGATGATCATATTTATGGTCAGATGTTTTCAGCTATTTTGGAGCAACGGCTGTCTCCTGGAACAAAATTATCAGAAGATGTTCTGGGTGAGATATTCAGTGTTAGCCGTACTGTTATCCGAAAAGTCTTGCAGCGACTTGCGCATGAAAAAGTGGTGAAGATATTTTCGAACCGGGGCGCCTATGTATCCGAGCCCTCACCAGACGAGGCGCGGGATGTTCTCGATGCCCGAAAAGTGGTGGAAGAGGGGATAATGCGACGGGTCGTGAAAAAACGAACCACCGCTGATATACGAATTCTGGAAGGAATGCTTAAAGAAGAAGCCCTTAGTATTGAACGTGATGAGCATAGTAAATGGGTGGCGTTATCTGGGGACTTTCATTTGGCATTGGCCGAGATTGCAGGAAATCAGTCGCTGACCGATTATCTGCGGGAACTTGTCTCCATGACATCCCTTATCCATGTTCAGTATCAAAGTAAAAAAATTGGTAACCAAAGCTGCTCCTGCGAAGAGCATGGGCATATTATTGAAGCTGTTCGTGCCCAAGATGAAGAGGCTGCTGTTCGTCTGATGATAGAGCATATTGAAGCTTGCGAAGAGCAGCTCAATTTAGACGGAAAAGAGCCAATTAGTGATTTGTACGAAATATTTTCTGACGTTGCTGGATCATAAAAATTAAAGGCAGGCATTCCTGATGACGGAACAAAGACAATATCCTCGCGATATGATTGGTTATGGGGCGAATACTCCGGATCCTAAATGGCCAAATGGGGCAAAAATTGCTGTACAGTTTGTATTGAATTATGAAGAAGGCGGCGAAAATAATATTTTGCATGGCGACGATGCGTCAGAAGCGTTTCTATCGGAAATCGTCGGCGCGGACATGCTTCCCGGTGTCCGGCATATCAGTATGGAATCTATATATGAATATGGTAGTCGGGCCGGTGTTTGGCGTCTTTTGCGTTTGTTCAAAAAATTCGATATCCCGCTGACAATTTTTGCTGTGGCGATGGCGTTAGAGCGTAACGAGGATGTAGCTCACGCCTTTATGGAAGCAAAACACGAAATTTGCAGCCACGGATACCGTTGGATCAATTACCAATATGTTCCCGAAGATGTGGAACGAGAACATATGCAAAAAGCTATTGATATCATCACGCGGATAACGGGGGAGCGTCCCCTTGGTTGGTATACAGGGCGAACCAGCCCAAATACGCGACGGCTTGTCGCCGAAGAAGGCGGATTTCTTTATGATGCCGACGCCTATGACGATGACCTCCCCTACTGGGCTGATATTGCGGATAAAAAACAGCTGATTATCCCGTATACTTTGGATGTGAACGACATGCGTTTCGCAGCATTCCAAGGCTTTAACAGTGGGGATCAGTATTTTACGTACCTGAAAGACACTTTCGATACCCTGTATGAAGAAGGGGACGATGCGCCCAAAATGATGTCGGTGGGGCTCCATTGTCGTTTGGTTGGGCGTCCCGGTCGTATTGCGGCATTAAAACGCTTTTTGGAATATGCATCCTCACATGACAAAGTTTGGTTTGCCCGCAGAATAGATATCGCGCGCCATTGGCATGAAAATCACCCTTGCGAGGCCGGATAATGACGACTTTTAAAAATAAACCAAGTGACATGGATAAAGATCAGTTCATTGAGAGTTTTGGCGGTATTTATGAGCATTCAAGCTGGGTTGCCGTTCAGGCATGGGGTGCCGGTGTTAGTGATGACAGACGCGAACTTGCATCCATTATGGCCGGGATTGTGAACAGCGCTGGGCATCAGAAGAAACTTGATCTCATCAATGCCCATCCAGATTTAGCTGGAAAAGCTGCTGTACAAGGGAAGCTTACGGTCTCTTCTACTTCCGAGCAGACAAGTGCAGGACTTGGGGAATGTACTGTTGAAGAGTTTGAAAATTTTCAAAACTATAACGCGGCTTATAAGGAGAAATTCGGCTTTCCCTTTATCAAAGCTGTGAAGAATAGTAACCGGCACGAAATTCTATCTGGCTTTGAAAATCGCTTGGGCAATAGTGCAGATGAAGAATTTAAAACAGCTCTTTTGGAAATCGATAAAATTGCGGCCTTCCGCTTAGAAGAATTATAATAGGCTTAATAAGGCCTTCAGAAATTGGAGTTAAAGATGAAATTGTTAAGTCTTGAAGACGCGGACTCTGTCCGGCGCTATACGGATTTGGCTCAGCCGCGCTTGGGCACAGAAGTAACCTTTGCCACTGATGATTTTTTTGCGGAAAAATCTCGTTTGATTGATCCGTCCGACCCAGTCTTTATCGATGATAAATATGATGATCATGGTAAATGGATGGATGGCTGGGAAAGCCGCCGGAAACGGGGAGAGGGGTATGACCATTGTATTATCCGCCTTGGTCTTCCCGGCGTTATTCATGGCGTTAATATCGATACAAGCCATTTCACTGGAAATTTTCCACCAGCAGCCTCAATCGATGCCTGCTATGTGGACGGAGAACCTACATCTGATACTAGGTGGCGTGAAATTGTTCCATCCGTGACTTTGGGGGCTGACAGTCATCATCTTGTGGCCGTTGAGAGTGATCAGACTTGGAGCCATCTGCGCCTGAATATCTATCCCGATGGGGGCGTTGCGCGTCTTCGTGTCTATGGTCAGATCAATTGCAATTGGGATAAACGGGACCCAGACGAAATCGTTGATTTGGCGGCTTTGGTCAATGGCGGCCGCGGCGTTACAGCCAATAACGCCCATTACGGATCGCCAAGTAATATTTTGGCACCAGGACGCGGCGTTAATATGGGAGACGGTTGGGAAACTCGACGCCGGCGTGAACCTGGTAACGACTGGGCGATTATTGCGCTTGGTCATGCTGGTACCATCTCCGCTGTTGAAGTGGATACAGCCCACTTTAAAGGAAATTTTCCTGATAGTTGCACTTTGCAGGCAGCCTTAGTGACGGGCGGGACCGAAGAATCGTTGATCACACAAAGCATGTTTTGGAAAACACTGCTGCCAAATCAGAAATTATCCATGGACAATATTCACCGGTTCGAAAAAGAGTTGCAGGATATAGGCCCCGTCTCTCATGTTCGATTGAACATTATCCCCGATGGGGGCGTAAGTCGTCTTCGTTTATTTGGCAAAGTTAGTCGATAGGACACGCTATTATGAAGCTCAACATTACGCCCCTAACCCGCGAAGCTTTTACACCGTTTGGCGATGTCATCAGCACCAAAGAGCATGATCATTTCTTGATCAATAATGGCTCAACGGAGCGGTATCACGATTTAGCAAAGGTTGAGCTTCTTGAAGGCGGGCGCGCTCTGATTAATATTTTCAGGGCAACGCCGCTCACCTATCCCCTCAATATTAAAATGGTTGAGCGGCACCCACTGGGGAGCCAAACCTTTATCCCTATGAAGGGTGGCTCCTACTTGGTGTTAGTTGCAAAAGCAGGGGAGAGTATCGAGCCCTCAGATTTAACAGCTTTCATCGCGTCGGGAGATCAAGGGGTGAACTATCACGCAGGGACTTGGCATCACCCCATCCTAGCTCTCGATAAAGTCAGTGACTTTATTGTGGTTGATCGGGGTGGAGATGGCCATAACTGCGACGAAATCCATTTCGATGAGTCTGATATTTGGCTTGATTACTAAACGTCTAAAAGTTTAACAGTATCTTCTAAGCATACATTGCCAGGTTCGATGATTTTGGCATAAACGCCAAATTGGGCGTCAAGTTCTCTTGAAATTTTTCTCATGATATCCGGGTCTTTTGGGAGATCCTGCTGCTCCAGCGTTGTCATGACACAGTGCTCTGTTGCCTCCTCAATTTGAAATATGGTTGATCCAATCTGCATTCTTGATCCTATCCAGGTTAGTTCAATTGCTGTGCTGGTATTATTCTCAATGACGATATTGGGGCGAAAACGGCGTTCATCAATGGTTGACTGAGGTAATTTTTCGCAAAGCCAATTTAATGATGCCGTTGTCAGCATATGGATTGCTCCCGCATCGAAATGAGAGATAGATTGTTCCGATGTTAGTGTCACCTCTTGCCCCAAATAATCACTCAATGCTGCATGAATAATTGGATCATTTTTACGGATAATCGTCCCATCAGGGAAAGAGATATGGAGTTGATCTTTTTGGCAACTTGCTTGAAGGTTCAGTAAGTTATTAATTCGTCGAAATCTACGAGTGGATTTTCCGCTCCCAAATTTCCCTTCGGCAGTTGAGATAGCGTATTTTCGGTCTCCTTGAACCCCTCGTTTATCAATAATAAGGTTTTCACAAGTCTCCCCCAATAATGATTTCACGGGATATCGCCAAAGACCTTTAACTGTGCCGACGATCATAGGGTTTCCTTTGAAAGAGGATGGAAAATGCGATATCACCCGTCATATGGTTGGACCCAATATTGATAGCTGTAAAGCTCTTGGGAAAATCCCATTGCGGTCCAAAATGTGCGACCTGTCTCGTTGCTTTGTACTACTTGCAGGTAGGCGGTTTTAATGTCTCGCTTGACGGCTTCATTTAGGAGCTGATCAATCAATTGACGTCCTAATCCTTTTCGCTGGTGCGCTGGGTCAGTTGCAATTTCAAAGAGACCCATGAGGCCATCGTTAAAGGTTGCGAGGCCGCAAGCTGCAATTTTTCCATCTACAAGAATTGATGCGTAACAGGTGTCTATTTCTATTCTATTTAATGTATCTAATAGAGAGCGTTTATCTTCTTCCTTATCACGTTCGGTAAGATCACATATGACGTTCAACCAGTCCTGAGTGAGATTTTTTTCAAATTTTACGGAAGTGTTTTGTTGGATTGATCTGGATGGGTTCAGATCTTGCACCAAGATGTCTGTTTTATCAATTGGTTGATACCTGCGAATTGATAGCTCATTTTCCAAGGATGCTGGGTCGGTTAATGGGGTGATCCGAAAACGGCAGGGGTGACGGTGTTTGTTGTAATAAACTTCACAGAAAGAGATTTTCTCATCCAGATTAATTGCTCCCTCTGGTTTTCCAGGAAAATTGACTGAATTAATACGTTTTGTCCGACTGCTGGATAGGCGTAATTGCCAGCCGTCATAATTCTCTTCATGAGCAGACGGCATGGATTTAAACGAATGTGCTTCAATTCTCGTAATCAAAAATATCACCGCTATAAATTTAAGGGTTGGTGCAGATTAATCTGGCCTTTCCCTATTGTCATTCATTGCTTGAAAATAAAGAACAGAGTCCCTTATTCTGATCTGGAATACAGAAAGGGATTTGAGTGAGATTTGACGAACAAAGAAAAATCATTGGTTGGATGAGTGGCGCCGCTGTTTTTATCGGTCTGATAAGCTTTTTCTTCATTGCCCTGGTAGATTTACGGCCCAGTGTATCACCGGATTTCTTTTTTGGATCCAATGATCCGGGAATTGCCGATACGGTGAAAATATCAAAAATTTTCCCGGCAGATGATTTCCTAATTATTAGTGTTGCCAGCCGAGACATCACTTCCTCGGGTTATATGAGGGAAGTGTCCAGGGTCACTGATAAACTAAAGCAGATGGAAGGCTTTTCCAAAATCATCAGCGTGTCCCATGGACCAAAATCGATAGCGACGGCTTTAGCAAGTCCATTTTGGCGTCCTTTGCTGATCAATCAGGATGAAACAGCGACATTGATTGTTGGGTTCACTGATAGAAATGCTTCTAAATCATTGGTTCCGGCAGTGGAACAAATCTTGGGCTCCTATGAAAACACATCCGCTGTTACAGATATCTATATGTCCGGGATGCCGTTTATTGCAGAACAAATTCGAAAAAGCATTGTGCGCGATGCAAAATTGTTCAGCAGCTTAGCCCTTGTTATATTCGCCCTGTTAATTGGCTGGCTTTTTTCATCCCCGATGATTGCTTTAGGGTCAAGCGTGAGCGGCATCACGGCAATTTTTGCGACCCTTAATGTGTTGTACTTACTGGGCCAGCCTGTTGGTATTTTGACAGCAAATTTGGCGGTTATTGTTTTTGTCCTTGTGCAGTCCCAGGTGATTTATCTGATTAATAATTGGCGCCGGGAAAGTCTTGAGGAAAACAGACTTCATCGAATTCAGCAGGCTATTGGGAAAACTTTCAAACCCTCCCTGTGGTGCGCGGTCACGACTTTACTTGGGTTTCTATCCTTAATGTTTGTTTCGGCGGAGCCACTTCGCCAATTGGGTCAGGGCGGGGTTGTTGGGGTTCTCGCAGCTCTTCTATGCTGTTTTTTTATTTTTCCGCCCTTCCTGTATTTTTGCCGCGATAAACCCCTCAAAATCCCTCGAAAAAAATCCTTCAGTATTTTTGATATGAAAAAACTCCAGTATTTTTTAAGCGGCCTGTTAGTTCTAATAGTTATTGCTACTCTGCCGGGTTTGTTCCAACTACAGACGGACCCAAGTTTGCTCTCTTATTTTAAAACGGGTGGGGAGATAGAAACGGGGCTCTCCGCAATCGACAGGAGCGGGGGCAGTAGTCCGCTGCAGCTTGTGATCTCAGAAAAATCTGGGGCGGAGTTGGATAGTGCGGACGCTTATGAAAAGTTATGGAAGCTCCATAAGGCCCTTGAGAAAAATGATGATGTGGGAACGGTGTTATCTCTGCCTGCCCTCCTGTCAGAAGCAAATGATTACCCTCTCGCCTTCCTTCTGCCTTGGCGGGAAATTGTCTCGCTCCTAACGCTGGATGTGAACCAGAATGCCGTTAAGAACTTCCTGTCGGAAGATCGAACGCAAGCACTTTTCCTGCTGCGTATGAAAGAAGTTGACCGTACGGCACCGCGCATAGACGTTATTGAAAATGTGAAGAAAATCGTTGCGCAAAACGGTTTTCGGACCGATTTAACCGGCGGCGTTTATGCCCTGCAAGGTAATCTGTCCACGTTGGTGAGTGAAAGTATCGTGACAGGTGTTCTTTCTTTATTGTTCCTTTTTGGCTGTATTTCTTATTTAGTGACACGAAAAACGCGATTGAGCTTAGCCATGTTAGGGGCTGCGGCTGTTATCCCGGTTATTTGCCTTGGCGCGGGCGGGTTTTTGAAAATTCCTCTTGATGTTATTTCCGCCCCGGCGGTTAGTGTCTCTTTAGGGCTTGCGGTAGATGCGCTTATCCATCTTGGTCTTGCTGTCAAAAGGAAAGGGGATGCTGACAAGGATCCCAATGTTTGGGGGCAAGCGCTTAAAGAACAAGGGCCAGGAATTTTGGCGTCTGCCGGGATTGTTTCTTTAGGGTTTTTGATCTTCTCCTTTTCCGGCTTTCCGCCGACCTCTCGTTTTGGTGCAACTGTCGTTGTCGGGGCGCTGCTTGCGTGCGTGGCATCCTTAGCCCTTTTCCCTGTCCTGTCTCGTTTGCTCCAAGCTCGTACGGGACAATAGAAACTATACAGCTAATCCTATGCTCTGCTATCAAGGCCTATGTCAATTTTACCAATCCAAACTAATCTTCCCATAGAAGAAGTTCTACCTGAACTTTTGTTCGCGTTGAACCAGTCAAATTGTGTTGTTCTTCAAGCGCCACCGGGAGCAGGTAAAACGACAACTGTCCCCCTTTGTCTTTTAGGACTTGAGGGACTTGGGGATAAGAAAATACTGATGCTGGAACCTCGGAGATTGGCGGCTCGTGCTGCCGCGCGCAGGATGGCAGACCTTCTGGGGGAGACTGTTGGAGAGAGGGTCGGTTACCGCATTCGGTTGGACACAAAGGTCGGCCCAAAGACGCAAATTGAAGTCGTGACAGAAGGAATTCTGACACGACGATTGCAAGAAGATCCAGAACTTAGCGGTGTTGGTGTCGTTATTTTCGATGAATTTCACGAACG
>JAESSA010000057.1 GCA_016764355.1 Sneathiella sp.
ATAAGGACATTATTTCGGGTAATGGCAAACAGTTTATCGAAGCAAAACTTCTAGAAAGAGATACCCGACACGCCCGGTTCGGTAACTCCCGGTATGTGGTAGAACCCAACATGAAGGAGGGCAAAGGAGGCCTTCGTGATATTCAGACGCTGTTCTGGATAGCCAAATTCTTGAACAAAACCAACAGCATTTCCGAAATGCAGTCTTTAGGTGTTTTTACGGAAGCGGAAAGGCGGCGCTTCACCAAAGCGTCGAATTTCCTGCGGTCCGTTCGCTGTCATCTTCATTATCTGGCTGACAGGCCGGAAGAACGTATCACCTTTGATGTACAGTCAGAACTTGCCAAACGGTTAGGCTATAAAGATCGTACTGGAACCCTTGGTGTTGAAAGGTTCATGAAGCATTATTTCCTTGTCGCAAAGGATGTGGGGGACTTGACCCGTATTTTCTGCGCTAATTTGGAAGCAGAGCAACAAAAGAAAAGCAGATTTTCCATTCAACGCTTTGGGTTGCTGCGTCGAAAATTAAACGGATTTTTGGTGGAAGGTGGCCGTTTGAACTTCAATTCAGACGATGACTTCATTAGCACCCCAATCAAGATGCTGGAACTTTTCCATCTTGCACAGAAAAAAGAATTTGATATTCACCCCAACGCGTTGCGGCTTATTCGCCAGAACCTTAAATTGGTGAATAGAAAGCTTAGAGTGGACCCGCCAGCAAATAAGCTGTTTCTAGAAATGTTGTGCAGTCGCAAGGATCCTGAAACCACCTTGCGGCGGTTAAGCGAAGCCGGTGTTTTTGGTAAATTTGTTCCAGATTTTGGTCGCGTTGTCGCGCAAATGCAGCATGACATGTACCATGTTTATACGGTAGATGAGCATACGATCCGGGCTATTGGCATTCTTGCCCAGATCGAGGATGGATTACTGAAAGATGAACATCCGTTAAGTCATAAAATCATGCCAAAGCTGTTATCACGCACGGCCCTGTATGTGGCCGTTCTTCTTCATGACATCGCCAAAGGCCGCGGGGGAGATCATTCAGTCCTCGGTGCAGAGGTTGCTGAAAAACTATGCCCAAGGCTTGGACTATCCGCCGCTGATACCGAAACCGTTGCCTGGCTCGTACGCAATCATTTGCTCTTTAGTAATGTCGCGTTCAAACGCGATGTGAGTGATCCCAAGACTGTGAGCGATTTTGTCCAAATTGTTCAAAGTCCTGAACGGCTTAAACTTCTGCTGATTTTAACGGTTGTTGATATCCGCGCCGTTGGCCCAAATGTGTGGAACGGCTGGAAAGGCCAATTGCTACGAGAACTTTATTACGCAAGCGAAACTTCTTTGACGGGCGGTCATATTTCTGAAGGCCGCGCAGAGCGTGCAAGACATCACAAGCAAGATTTACGGGCGGCCCTTGCCCATTGGTCTGATGACGAGCTGGATAAGCATCTAGACAAGTTTTACGAGTCCTATTGGGCTGCCAATAGCCTAGAAGTCCAAAAAGCCCATGCAGAGCTCCTAAAAATAGCGGACAATTCCGGAGAAAGCCTGACCATTCATGCAACCAGCGACCCCTTTAGATCGATAACGGAAGTCACCGTATATGCTGCCGATCATCCGGGGTTATTCTCTCGTATTGCTGCCGCCATGTCCCTCTCTGGTGCCAATATTGTAGATGCAAAAATTCACACCACAACAGACGGTATGGCCCTTGATACTTTCTTCATTCAGGATGCGGAAGGGGATGTATATGATCAAGGCAGCCGCATGTCCAAATTACGGAGCGCCATCGAAGGCACCTTAAAAGGCACCCGCATTGCCCATGTTGAACTGGCTAAACGAAGAAAATCCGCTCTTCCAAGCCGGACGCGAGTGTTCAAGGCAGCGCCCTCTGTCTTAATCAATAATGCTGCATCAAATATCCATACTGTGATTGAAGTACGCGGCCGGGATCGCGCGGGACTTCTGGCTGAATTGACCCGTAGCCTCTTCACATTATCCCTGACAATTGCCTCCGCCCATATCACAACCTTTGGGGAGCGCGTTGTTGACGTGTTTTATGTGAAAGACATGTTTGGTCTTAAAATCACCAACAAAGTTAAAATGAATAATATCGAAAAACAGCTCCTTGCCGCCTTAAAAGGGTCAGAAACAAAGGCCAGAAAGAAAAGCAAAACAGCGTCAAGCACTGCACCTAAAATAGCGTTAGGGAAATAGGGGATCGTATCCTGTGAGTCTCATTAAATTCGTAGCCACAGTCAGCGGCTACACTATGATCAGCCGGATATTGGGCTTTGTTCGCGACATCCTGATTGCATCTGTCATGGGCGCAGGCCCTATATCTGATGCCTTCTTTGTCGCCTTCCGTATTCCCAACATGTTTAGAAGGCTTGTTGCAGAAGGTGCTTTTTCAGCCGCTTTTATCCCCTTATTTTCAAGACATTTGGAAGAAGAGGGCAAAGAAAGCGCCCTTAATTTTGCCTCCCACGCCCTTGGATTCTTAACAGGCTTTCTGTTTCTCTTTTCAATTACTTTCATGATCTTCATGCCAGTCCTCATGCAATTTCTGGCACCAGGATTTGAAGTAGAAGGCCAGCGATACTCCTTGGCTGTTGCTTATACGCGGATAACATTCCCCTATCTTACTGCCATGGCCGTCGTTGCTCTTCTTGGAGGAGTATTAAACGCCTTTTACAAATTTTCAGCCATGTCTGCGGCCCCAATTCTGCTCAATATCATTTTGATTGGCTGCCTTTTATATTTAACCGCAAATGTGGATCTAGACGCGGGCTATCTTCTCTCATGGGGGGTTGCGGCAGCTGGATTAGCACAAGCCATTTATCTTGTTATCGCTTGCAAGCGTGAAAAGCTAATGGTGCCGATCCAGGTTCCGCGTTTTACACCAAAAATCAAACGTCTTTTCCAATTGATGTTACCAGGACTGGTGGGTGCTGGAGTACTGCAAATCAATATTCTAGTGGGAACCATTATCGCCTCCTTGCTTGCCACTGGATCGATCTCCTATCTTTACTATGCAGATCGGGTTTATCAATTGCCCCTTGGCATTATTGGGATTGCCGTTGGAACGGCTTTGCTTCCCATGCTCTCTCGGCAATTGCGATCCGGTGATGCGGGCCCTGCAAATGAAACTTTGAACCGGGCCGTTGAGCTTTCCATGCTCTTCACCTTACCCGCGACGGCTGCCCTTATAGTGATTGCAGCACCCATTGTTTCTGTCTTGTTTGAGCATGGTGAATTTGGCCCAGCCGCCAGTAAAACCACCGCCGATGCCTTGGTTGCCTTTGCCAGTGGGTTGCCTGCCTATGTCCTTACAAAAGTTTATGCTCCGGGCTTCTTTGCCCGCGAAGATACGAGATCCCCTGTGATCATTGGTATTGTGGCCATGGTGACCAATATAGTTCTCAGCTTGCTATTGCTGGAAAGTCTTGCCCATGTTGGGATCGCCCTCGCGACGTCGCTGTCTGCTTGGCTCAACGCCAGTGCTTTGCTAATTTTACTGGGAATGCGCGGACATTATTCTGCAGATAAAAGACTATACCGCCGCGTCCTGGGAATTATCGCAGCGTCACTTGTTATGGCGGCTGCACTTTGGGCAGTTCTTCCCATTACGGCCCCCTATCTTCAAGGGGATCTTTTGTCTCGCATCACAGCTTTATGTTTCCTTATCTTCGGTGGCGGTGCGGTTTATGGGGCCTCAGCACTCCTCTTTGGCGCGGCTAAGTTTTCTGACCTTAAATCCATGCTCCGCCGGAGAAAAGCGGCTTAAACAGTTGACGCTCACCCTCCCCCCTGCAATAACGCCTATTCCTATTAACTCCCGCCCAACGGTCGATAAACGATTAAAATAATGGGCGCGTGTCCAAAGCGTGAGGAGCGTTTATGTCTCGAATTTTCTCTGGTGTTCAGCCGACCGGCAACCTGCATCTTGGTAACTATCTCGGAGCGATCCGTAATTTTGTGCGTCTGCAAGACGACTATGAGTGCATTTACTGCGCCGTTGATATGCACGCCATCACAGTCTGGCAAGACCCCCAGGAACTTCGCAGCAATATACGGGAAGTGGCAGCGGCTTATTTGGCATCCGGCGTTGATCCGAAAAAATCCATTATCTTTGCCCAAAGCAACGTAGCAGCCCATGCTGAACTTGCCTGGATCTTCAATTGTGTCGCCCGCTTAGGATGGCTTAACCGCATGACACAATTTAAAGAAAAAGCAGGAAAAAATAAAGAGAATGCTTCTCTTGGCCTATACGCATATCCCTCACTGATGGCAGCAGATATTCTTGTTTATAAAGCGACCCATGTTCCTGTGGGTGAAGATCAGAAACAACATCTGGAACTCACCCGTGATATCGCACAGAAATTCAACACTGATTTTGGAACCGAAACATTCCCCTTGGTCGAGCCGCTCATTTTCGGTGAAGCGACCCGTGTTATGTCCTTGCGGGATGGGTCCAAAAAAATGTCCAAATCAGACCCCAGTGATTATTCACGGATTACCCTGACAGACGGCCCTGATGAGATTGCCAAGAAGTTGAAAAAGGCACGGACCGATGCGGAACCAATTCCAGAGAAAGTGGAAGATCTTGAAGGGCGCCCCGAGGCTTCAAATCTAGTTGGAATTTATGCAGCCCTTGCTGATATATCCAAAGCAGACGTTCTGGCAGAACATGCGGGATCGCAATTCTCAGCTTTCAAACCTGCTCTAACGGAATTAGCAGTCGAGAAATTTGGTCCAATTGGAACAGAAATGAAACGTTTGCTTGCCGACCCCGGATATGTGGACTCTGTCTTGAAAGACGGTGCTGATCGTGCCCGTGCTATCGCAGAACCTGTTATACGAGAAGTAAAAGAAACTGTCGGTTTCCTCGTTTCCTAACAAAACTGTATAAGGGGAGTTGCTTGTAACACCTCCCTTTCATACATACATTCTGGTGTAACGGATAAATAACGCAGGTAAGGTTACAGAAAAATGAGCGAAATCGGAACAGGTGGGCACCCCCCTAAAAGCCGAATGCCAGCAATTGGTAAAAATTGGCGAAAGATTTCTTATTCGATTATTTTTCTGGGCCTACTTTATTTTGTCGGTGGCATGATCATGGTCCACACCATCGACGATGAGCTGAAATTCATCCCTGCGGCCGCGAATAAGACCACCGGAGGCAGCCGAACAGTGGAAGTGGTTGCCGGGCTTATTGACCGAGAAATCAACGATCATCGTTGGACTGCTAATGATCCTTTCTTCATGCCCGCCTCACTCCTCGACAATATGCCAAATTATCAGCAAGGTATTATTTCAGCCTTAGCAAGGTTCAGCTTTGAGCTGACCGACCAAATCGGACGCACCCGTGGATCAAGCCAAACCGACCCCGATCTTCAGCAGGCGGCAGGCCTTCTGCAATATGCCGGCGATGTATGGAGTTGGGATCCGTCCGTATCTTTGCTGCCCACGGCCTCCTCTGAAAAGCAGTATGAAAAAGCTCGTACATCGCTGATTTCTTATAATGAACGATTAGCCGAAGGCCGCGCAGTATTTGAGAAGCGCGGCGATAACCTGCAAGCGACAATAGATCGTATCGCCCTTGATATCGGCTCCTCCACTGCTGTGATTGACAAACATATCGCAGAGAATTCTGGCGCTTATATCGATTTCATCGCCGATGATTTATTCTATGGCTTTAAAGGCCAAGGCTATGCTTACTATATGATCCTATCGGCCTTATCCAAAGACTATGAAAGTCTGATCCGGGAGCGGGAACTGGGCAATGCCTGGGGCCAGATGTTGCAAAGCTTCCAATCGGTTGTGGAACTTGATCCTTACGTTATCTCGAATGCAAAAACAGATGGTCAGCTTTTCCCCAATCACCTTGCTGTTCAAGGCTTTTATATATTGCGGGCGCGGACTCAACTTAGGGAAATCAGTAACATTCTCTTGAAATAACCTCAGGAATGATGGCAGGATAGCAACCGGTTAAACAATATGCGGAGACTTCATGAGCAGTGACGGCCAATCAACATCGCGTCGCAGTAAATTTTTGGTAGTTGTCGACAATACACCAGAATGCAAATCTGCTATTCGTTTTGCCTGCAGGCGAGCATGGCATGTTGGCGGTGGGGTCACATTGCTTTTTGTCATTGAACCCCCAGAATTTCAACATTGGATGGGAGTTGAGCAGGCAATGCGTGAAGAAGCGCGTGAAGAAGCGGAAGAACTACTTCAAAAACTTGCTGAAGAAATTCAAAATGATACCCATCTGGTTCCTGAATTTGCAATCCGTGACGGATATGTAAAGGATGAACTATTGTCTTTAATCGAAGAAGATCCTGATATCCGTATTTTGGTTCTAGCGGCATCCCCTGATAAAGCGGGCCCCGGCCCCCTTATTAAAAGTCTGGTGGGTGAAATGTCGGGTACTTTTGCTATCCCCATCACCGTCGTTCCCGGTAATTTAAGTGACAAACAACTGGATGCTGTGACGTAATATTTGCGTGCAATTCGATTCGATTTTTATCCCGTAAACTTTGCGAAATTCAATTCTGAAGCGCGCTAAACCCTTGACAACAATCGCCAAATTAACGCTTCAAAGCAATACTTGCAATTAACACTTCTTTAAGACATAGTCCGGCTGCTTGGATGAATCTACTTGTGTAAATTTTTAAACAAATACACAATATTTAGTATTAGGAACATATTGCACACACTAAATATTGTGGTATACTTAACCTGTTTTAACGGGTCAGTCAGTGTAGCAAGAAAATTGAAATGCGCCAGATAACGACAGCTCTTAAATCTAGCAAGACCGCAACTGTACTTGCACTCTCTTTAGCCGTAATCTACGGCGCTACTGAGTTTGGGGATCACCCAGTACAGCAGGCTGGTGCCGCTATCTCGCCAGAAATGCAGTCTTCCATTTTGTCTGATGCCACCGATCCACAAAAAATTGCAGGCCTTGTTGTCCCGCTTCCAAATTTACGCCCACTGGGCTTGCCGTTCATTGAGCAGCCCTATCAAATTGACGTTGTGTCTTTGACCGAAAGCTGGTCTGGCATGTCCTATGATATTGATGAAATTCGAGTTGGCCAAAAAGTTCCTCGTTATTTTGTAGAACAAATGCCCGTCGACATACTGGACATTCGCCAAGTTCAAGTGCGTAAAAAAGTATTCCTATCTGTAACCCTCCCTTTGATCTTGCGGGCAAACGAAGAAATCATCGCGCGGCGTTCTCGTCTGCAAAGCATAATGTCAGTGCAAGAATTAAAGGCAGAACTCTCTCCCTCCGACACAAGCTGGGTCACTCAATTGACTGAGCTTTATGGCAGCAAACCGGGTAACATGAGCGATCTTCTGGGTCGCGTAGATGTTATTCCCGTATCTTTGGTCCTTGCACAAAGCATCGAAGAGTCGGGCTGGGGAACATCTCGCTTCGCACGAGAAGGCAACGCCTTGTTTGGACAGCGTGTCTGGTCTGCGGGCCAAGGCATTGTTCCCAAAGAGAGGGAAGGCGGCCTGCAGTATGAAGTGAAGGCATTCGACGCTCTTTACCAGTCTATTCGTAGCTATATCCACAACCTCAACAGCCACAAGGCTTATAAAGGCTTGCGCTTTGAACGTGTAAACCTGAAACGCGACAATGGATATGTTAGTGGTTACGCCTTAAGCGGTACTCTTCAATCCTACTCAGAACGAGGCGCTGACTATATCGACGCACTACGTTCCTTGATACGGGTGAACAAACTGAACCAGTTTGAAGACGCTAAGTTAATTCCAGAGCAAGTTGCTCAAATTTTCAATTGATCCAGTAGATTATCGGCGGCCGTTGCAACCAAGCTGGTTTCAGATGCCAAAAGCAAGAAATCAAAACCGTCTTCGTACAATTGATTTGCATGATCGGCCCCCTTTGCAATGCAGCCAAGCCATTTACCGCTTTTCTTGATTTTGTCCCGTGCAAGTTCGAAGAGTGCCTTGACCTCAGGGTCTTCAAATAAGGCAAGCTTCTTGATACTTCCCGACAAATCATAAGGGCCAATAAACAGCATATCCACGCCATCAACAGCCGCAATCTCTTCGATATTATCGACCGCTTCTTTTGTCTCAATCTGGCAGACTATTATCATCTTATCTTCAAAATCTGAACGATAGGTTTCTGTATGGCGTCCGAAATTTGCCGCCCTTGCAGCCCCAAAACCAGCCCCTCTAAACCCGTTCGGCGGATATCTGCAGGCAGAAACGGCGCGCGTTGCCTCCTCCGCTGTATTGACAGAGGGAAACATAATCCCTTCCATGCCGGCATCCAGCGCCCGTTTGACCATAACCGGATCATTCCAGGGTATGCGCATCATAACACTGGTTTTTCCAGCGGAACGGATAGCACGATGCTGGTGAATAGCGGCGGGCAAATCGCCATTCCCATGTTCATGGTCAATCATGATTCCATCAAAACCACATCCGCCAAGTATTTCAGCCATATCAGCTGACCCTGTAAAAAGCCAAGAACCAGTGGTTTTTTTACCAGCCTGCAATTTCGCTTTCAAATGACCCAAATCCTGCATGTCAGTTACCTTATTTTTTAGGGATATAGTATAAAGAGCCAAACCATCGGAACCTGCCTTCAGGGCCTGGCAACGTACAATTTATACGTCCGCGACCAGTAGGGAATGCCTTCAATAGTCGGACTTCAACTCTGGTTTCACCAATTCTTTCAATGGGAACTGCGCCACCTGACTGATTTGAGGCATAACAGGAAAGTTGGTGAAGGTTGGAATATTTCTCAGCCACAGAAAAACCAAAGGCCGGAGGATTTCGCCGAAGCACATTATCCGTTGGCATGGTGTCTTTTACGCGCAATGGCAAAGCATTCGCCGCAAGGCGCAGGCGGCCAATAGCACCGTAATTTTCATTCATGGCAAAACGGGGATAGGCGTATGGATCAAATCCTGAATAAGCGACACCGGATTGTTGACCAAAGGCCGCCTTAAAACCCATTTCTTGAACAACCTTCTTGATCTCGCTTCCATATTCACCGTAAGGATAGGCGAAAAGAGCAGGGATAAATCCCAGTTTTTCTTCAAATCTAGAGCTTGCTTTACGAATGTCTCTTTTAAGGGCTTCTGTCGTCAATCTCGGTAAATGACCATGTCCCGCACTATGGTGTCCAATATAGACGCCCCCATCGCTCATTTCTCGCAATTGGTCCCAGCTGACGAAATCAGGAGCACTTTGATCCAAATTATCGGTGGATACAAAAACGGTAAAAGGAAATCCTGCTTCTTTGAGGAGGGGCCAGGCTTTCTTATAAACAGATAAATAGGCATCATCGATCGTCAAAGCCACAGTGCGGTCAGGGAGAGTCTCACCGGATTCCAGCGCAGCAACGATTTTGCCAAGTGGCAACACGGAATATCCACCACTTTTTAGTTCACTCAAATGCTCTTGAAATTGGTCAATTGAAATATTTGTATGGGGATAACCACTTTCTCCGAAACGATGGTACATGATCACACTTGCCCAATCAGCCGCAATTGCCTGAAAAGACGTAAGTGCTACAGCACCTAAAATGAAAAGAGTTAAAACCCTTTTTTGAATGCGCTGCACCTTTTCCCAACTCGTTCGTACTGAAAACTTCATTATACCAACCCATACCTCCGTTTTATTATCGATTTCCTGATCTTATCTCAAGAAGGGTCCATCAATCCAGTACCAGCAACTCCATCAGATAAAGTTGGAAAACGCCTTGGTTTGAATAATTGGTAATGCCACCATTCATTGACATAAAAATCCCACCCTGCCGCAGACATAATTCCAAGCAATATCGCGCGATTTTTCTGTGCCTCAGATGATATTTCTAATGCACCATGATGAGATAATGGGGTCATTGCATCAAATTCGGTACCCATTTCCAGCTCCGTGCCGTTCCCATCTATCAAGGTTAAATCAATCGCCGCTCCGCGCGCATGAGGAGAGCCATTGCTTGGATGAGATAAATAATCCGGATTAGGTGTATGGTCCCACAATTTTTTCACAGCTTCTGTGGGGCGAAATCCATCAAATAACTTAAACCGATTGCCTATATGCCGAGCAAGCTCTATGGCCGTTTGCAGCTTGTCAGCCGCTTCTTCATTGAGAAAACAGGCAGCTCTTCCATAAACAGGGTTACCTGTGAAATTATTGCAGGAGGCATAGCGGATATCCAACACCACATCAAAGGACTCGGTTGTGATCTCTACCAGTTTCATTTGAGTCCAATTCCCAACACTTGCATACACACGACTTATCTTTTGCAACAGACAGACGATATAGAATATGTTAATGCCTGTGCCCTTTGGCTAGGAGCCTACAGCGACAGGATTGAGATGGCAATGAAGATACTCGCACTTGATACAGCACTAAATGCCTGCTCTGTTGCTATAAGCGAGGAGGGCACGATACGCGCCTTCTGCCACGAAGAACGATCTCGCGGCCATGCTGAAACACTGCTGCCCTTAATCAAAACACTCATGGCAGAGGCCCAGATCACATTTGACGATCTTGATTTAATCGCAGTCTCAGTCGGACCCGGAACTTTCACTGGCCTTCGTATTGGTCTTTCTGCCGCACGGGGGTTATCTTTGGCATCAGGCACACCCTGCATTGGCGTTACAACCTTAGAAGCACTAGCAGCTTCGGTAAAACCAGAGATCGCAATGGGCAGACCAATTGTTGCAACGGCGGACGCCCGCCGCAAAGAAATTTACATGCAATCTTTTACCTATCAGGAAAAGGACATCTTCCCAAGCCAGCTGATAAAAGCGGAAGCTGTTCCAATTGAATCGGCAGGTCAGGTTCTACCCCAAGACCCCTTTGTGGTTTTAGGTAGTGGTGCTCAACTTTTGATGGATGCCGGGAAAATCCAGCCGGAAACCTGTGAAATTCTTGATCTGGATTCCAATCCTGACGCACGCCTAATTGCCGCCATTGCTGAAAAGCGTGGGCTTCCTCCAAAAGGAACGCCACCACCGGCTCCCGTATATTTACGTAAACCTGACGCCAAGCTGCCCGGCGGAATAGATCCAGCCTCAAAAACCTGATGATTTATTCTAATGTCTATTTTGACACCCCCGCTGCTGCGAAACTGTTAAGCCAACTGCACAGTTTGTGTTTTTCAAAAGCATGGAGTGAAAAAGATTTTTCTGACCTTCTGGTTTTATCGGGAACAACGGCTCAGGTTATTGACTTAAATGAAACCCCCTCTGCGTTCTGCCTCTATCAAAGAGCCAGGGAAGATGCAGAAATTCTCACATTGGGCGTCATTCCAGCTGCGCGCGGTCAAGCTCTTGGGCAATTAATGCTCTCTCATGGCATTGGACACCTTAAAACTGCAGGGGTAACGCGCGTATTTCTAGAAGTCTCCGAAACTAATGCCTCAGCTCGCAAACTTTATAAAAATTCTGAGTTCCTCGAAGTTGGAATACGTAAAAATTATTATAAAGAAGGCGACAATCGCACCCATGCAATTGTTATGGAAAAAAAAGTAACATAGAATAACCCACTAAGTTTGCAGTATTCTCATGGTTAATTTCACGTTAAAGAAAATTGAATACAGGACAGCAAAAGTCTGACAGTATTAAAATAACGAAGACAATAAGTACTTCTATAGTTGACGGGTTCATGAATTAAGAAATTTTTTTTCGAAAATCTCTTTTTTCTTGCACCTCTATTGCACATATAACCAACATACATTAATAACACGGTGAACTTTTGGCTGGAGGATTGGATAAGGTGTCTGACAAAATAGAGAAAATGGAGCTTCTTGCTCTAACGACAGACATTGTAACGTCGCATTTGACACGCAATACTATGGAAGCTGCAGAAATTTCCAGTTTGATACGGGAAGTTTTCTCTACATTAGCAACCGTTGGCACATCAGAGCCAGTCAATGATAGACCTCAGCCCGCCATTTCTATCCGCAAGTCCATACAGCCAGATTTCATTGTATGTCTTGAAGATGGTAAAAAGTTGAAGATGCTTAAACGTCATTTGAAAACGGCGTATAATATGACACCAGAAGAATACCGCCAGCGGTGGGGCCTTCCATCTGACTACCCAATGGTCGCGCCCAATTACGCCAATCAGCGTCGTACGCTCGCCAAAAAAATCGGGCTCGGAACCAGAAGAAAAAAAGCTGTCACTAATTAGAATTTCTTTTTCTGGTCCATAAATTCTTATTCGTATAGACTCGCCTCCTGTGAACAAAACTTAACACGTTATTTATTGAGGCCAGTATGCCATCTCGATTGGAACAACTATGCGTCGACAAGGGGTTGCGCATGACAGAACAGCGCCGGGTGATAGCCCGCGTTTTGTCAGATTCCCATGACCATCCTGATGTAGAGCTTGTTTATAAACGAGCGTCCGATGTGGATGACACGATCAGCATTTCTACGGTTTATCGCACCGTGAGAATGTTTGAAGAAAATGCCATATTAGAGCGCCACGATTTTGGTGATGGCAGAGCGCGCTATGAAGAAGTATCTGACCAGCATCATGATCACTTAATCAATGTTGAAACCGGTCAGGTTATTGAGTTTACAAGCGAGAAAATCGAAACGCTTCAAAAACTAATTGCAGAAGAGCTGGGATACGAGCTAATCGACCATCGATTGGAGCTTTATGGAAAACCTATTCAAGGAAAATCCACAACCGAGCTTAAGCCTGAAGAATCTGTCGTGAATATCCGCCAGACCCTTCATCAGAAGAAAGACAAGTAAACTGAATATCTCTCTCTTTTCTCAATTGGCTTCTTCATGACAATTTTGCGTTCTCTTTTGGTAATCATCTGCGCCTTCTTATGGGCACTTTTTCTCATGCCTCTTCAAGGCCTGGTGCTGTTGTTTGCGCCCAAGGCCAGTTATGCGTTACCACAGTTATTCCATAAGGGTATTTGTTACCTTCTACGCGTTCAAGTAACCATTCACGGGACCCCTTCACCCGAAAAACCCACACTCTTTGTCCTAAACCACATTTCCTGGCTAGATATTCCAGTGGTTGGCAAAGCGTTAAAAGGGTGTTTCGTTGCGAGGCAGGAAGTTCGGGACTACCCCTTCTTTGGCCCCTTCTTTAAATTGCAGCGGACCATCTTCATATCGCAAACCCCCTCTGCAATTAAAGTTCACAAAGAAGACATGCTTGACCATCTGGAAGGGGGAGAGAATATCTTCCTTTTCCCTGAAGGCACGTCCTCTAATGGTATAATCGTACAGAACTTCAAAAGTGCCTATTTTGTTCTTGCAGAAACCCACGAGGGAGAAGCCCCTCTCAATGTCCAACCCGTCACTTTGGCATATAGTCAAATGGATAACCTGACGATGACCCGCGGAACAATGGGCGTGGTTGCATGGGTGGGAAATGAAAGCCTTCTGGGGCATATCTGGGCATTTTTGAATTCAGGACGGATCACAGCAGAACTTCGGTTCCATTCCCCCGTCACAATTGATGAGTATGATTCTCGAAAATCCATGGCGACAGATTGCCAACTTGTGGTTACACAAGGGCTATCCAGAGCCTTAACAGGTAGGCTAGAGCCTAAGTAGCTTATTTTATACAAATTCAGGCAAGAAAGGTGTGATCCCTGCGACTTTTATGATCATTCACTTCATTCTTGAATTAATACCTGTTAAGAGAAGAGTAATGCAGAGCAATGTGATTTTCCATTGCCCCTTGAAATATCCATATTGAATATGGCCAGCGAGGACAAGTGACTAAGAAGCTTTACATTTCAACATACGGCTGCCAGATGAATGTATACGATTCAGCCCGTATG
>JAESSA010000058.1 GCA_016764355.1 Sneathiella sp.
TTCAGATCGCAGAAATCCTTCCTTGTCAGCGTCCAATATGGCAACGAGGGCACATTCTGGGATATCCAGGCCTTCACGGAGTAAGTTGATACCGATAAGAACGTCAAATGTCCCAAGACGCAGGTCGCGGATAATTTCAATCCTCTCCAGCGTATCAATATCGGAATGCAGATATCGAACTTTGATACCATTTTCATGGAAATACTCGGTCAAGTCCTCAGCCATTTTTTTGGTAAGGGTTGTGACAAGGACGCGTTCTCCTTTGGCGACGCATTCCTTGCATTCTGCCATCAAATCATCAACTTGCGTTTCAACGGGTCGGATAATGCATTCCGGATCAGTCAGGCCTGTTGGGCGAATGATTTGTTCAGCAAAAGTGCCTCCAGTTCGCTCCAGCTCCCATTTTCCAGGGGTTGCGGACACAAAAATGGTTTGTGGGCGCATTAAATCCCATTCTTCAAATTTAAGAGGCCGATTGTCCCTGCAAGAGGGCAGTCGGAAACCATAATCCGCTAGATTATTTTTCCGGCTGGAATCGCCTTTATACATTGCACCAACTTGACTGACGGTCACATGGCTTTCGTCCACCATCAGTACAGCATTGTCGGGTAAGTATTCAAAAAGTGTCGGTGGTGGCTCACCGGGATTGCGGCCAGAGAGGTATCGTGAATAATTCTCAATCCCGGCACAAGCACCTGTTGCTTCCATCATTTCAAGATCAAAGGTGGTGCGTTGTTCAAGGCGCTGGGCTTCAAGAAGCTTGTTTTGCTCTTCAAACTCACTCAGGCGCTCTTTTAGCTCCGCTCTGATTTTGTGCTGAGCTTGGCGCAAAGTTGGTTTTGGCGTTACATAATGGCTATTGGCATAGATTCTGACTTCATCAAGCGTGCCGGTCTTCTTGCCCGTCAATGGGTCAAACTCGGTGATGGTTTCTAGCTCGTTCCCAAAAAGGGACAATCGCCATGCCTGATCTTCCAAATGGGCCGGGAAAATTTCTACCGTATCGCCGCGCACCCTAAATGTTCCGCGGGTAAAACTGGCATCGTTTCGGCGGTATTGTATTTCCACAAGCTTGTTTATAAGTTCTTGTCGGTCGATCAAATCCCCTTTTTTAATGTGAAGGGTCATTTCACTGTAGGTTTCAACAGAACCAATACCATAGATACAGGAGACAGAGGCCACGATGATGACATCATCACGCTCTAGCAAAGAGCGAGTAGCGGAGTGACGTAACCGGTTGATTTGTTCGTTTACCGAAGCGTCTTTTTCAATATAAGTGTCTGTCCGTGCAACATAAGCTTCCGGCTGATAATAGTCGTAGTAAGAGACAAAATATTCCACAACATTGTTCGGAAAAAATGCTTTCATTTCTCCATATAGCTGGGCCGCCAGGGTTTTGTTATGGGCTAGGATTAGGGCAGGACGTTGCAGCCGTTCAATGACCTTTGCCATAGTAAAGGTTTTACCTGACCCCGTAACTCCAAGAAGGACCTGGTCCTTCTCCAACGCATTCATACCGTTCACTAGCTGTTCAATTGCCTGAGGTTGGTCTCCTGCAGGTTCAAAGACCGAGACAACCTCGAAAGGAATGCCGCCATGAATTTTTTCAGGTCGCTTCGGGCGATGGGGGCGGAATGGTGCGGATGTTTCAGTTTTGTTCTCATTTTTCATGGGCTGTTTATAAGCTTTGAAAGCTGCGTTGCCAATTCAAATTTTTGAACGGCACGGATAGAATGAGACGAAATCGCAAAGGGTGTGGCAATTATTGAGCCCAAGCGTAGTTTTTTAGGTGGCCATCCAGAGAAAATGAAAGACAGGAAGGATTTTCAATAAAATCCAGATGGCCTGGGAAACTGTTAGTTTTGCCAGAAATGCTTGTTTGCTTCAGTCATGGCATCATTTTGGGTGAGGCCCATATCAGACAAATTTTCCTCACTTAGTTCTGCAAGGCGATATCGCATGGCTGCTCGATCTTGCCAGTTAAGGATAGTTTGTGTGAATGAAGAAAGAAATCCAGTCTTCTTTATTTGCTCACCAGTGGTATAGTTGCTGTTGTGGTGTAGGTTCATTGTTTTTAAAGTCATGATTTACTCCTTTCTAGGGGCCGAGGAATTTATTTCCAGAGTGTCATTTGTTTTTCAATAATGACTTTTTGCCCTAAATAATGGTTGGTGACAAACGATTGATTCTAATGTGTTGGATTAGTTTTTCTTAACTGAAATGGATATGGCTAATGCGCTTGCCCCCTTTAAATGCTCTCCGTGCTTTCGAAGTCGCGGCCAGATGCCTTAGTTTCTCAAAGGCAGCGGATGAGCTTTCTGTAACGCCGGCGGCTATCAGCCATCAAATAAAGGGTTTGGAGGAATGGCTCGGGGTCGCATTATTCAAGCGTTTGAATAGAGCTGTTATGCTAACGGATGAGGGACAAACTTACGTTATTGGTGTTCGTGACGGCCTATCAACAATAAATATGGCGACAGAAAAACTGGGAAAGCAAGATGCCGTAGGGCCACTGACGGTTGGCACATTGCCGTCCTTCGCTGTGCGCTGGCTGCTTCCAAGGCTAAGCCGGTTTCGAGAGCAATATCCGGATATTGACGTGAGGCTAGATGCACTGGATCGCTTGACAGATTTTGCCAAAGATAATGTGGATTTAGTTATTCGATATGGCGGTGGAAATTACCCAGACCTTTTCGTTGAAAGGCTCCTGACTGAAGAGAGTTTATTTCCCATGTGTAGCCCTTCGTTGTTGGAGGGTAAAAATCCACTTTTGACGCCGGATGATTTACGTAATCATACCTTGCTACATGATGATTTACGGGTTGATTGGTCAACTTGGCTGGCTGCTGCCGGAGTAAAGGGGCTCGACCCAACTAAAGGTCCCAGTTTCAACGATTCATCGATGGTTTTGATGGCGGCGATTGCAGGGCAGGGTGTTGCGCTTGGTAGAAGCACGCTAGCGGCCGATGATTTATCAGCAGGGCGGTTGATTAAACCCTTTGAAATGGAGCTTAAAGCCGGAAACGCCTATTTCATTGTGTGCCCCAAGGAATATGCCGAGCGGCCAAGGATCGTCGCCTTCAGGAATTGGTTATTTGAAGAGGCGGCCTCTGATCCTGGACGGTTCATGTCTAGTACTAATGAAGACGGTTAATGAGCGGTTATAGTTAAATAAAAAGGAAAATTTTGTTTTTTGTGCTTCTGTATTGAAAGAGAACCAAGAGAAGAGTAGCTTGAGCGCGGCTATTATTGCCTTATTTCATCACTTTTAAACTTGAGAGAAAAGTTTATGTCTATTATTGCGGAAAGCTTAGGTCGTATTAAACCCTCACCGACAATTGCAGTGACAACGAAAGCTGCGGAATTGCGAGCCGCTGGCCGAGACGTTATTGGTCTTGGTGCTGGCGAACCTGATTTTGATACCCCCGATAACATTAAGGCAGCGGCAAAGACTGCAATTGATGAAGGTAAGACGAAATACACAGCAGTTGATGGTATTCCAGAGCTGAAACAAGCAATTTGCGCGAAATTCAAACGCGAGAATGGCTTGGATTATGAGCCCTCGCAAGTAACCGTGAGTAGTGGCGGCAAGCAAGTCATTTATAATGCTATGGTAGCGACTTTGAACCTAGGAGATGAAGTCCTTATCCCAACACCTTATTGGGTTTCTTATCCAGATATGGTCTTGCTGGGTGGCGGGGAACCTGTTTTTGTTCCCACAACGGGCGAGAACAGTTTCAAAATGCAGCCCGCTGATCTGGAAGCGGCGATTACACCTAAAACCAAATGGATTATTTTTAATTCCCCTTCCAACCCATCAGGGGCTGGCTATAACCGAGAGGAATTAAAAGCGTTGACTGAAGTCCTTCTTCGTCACCCCCATGTTTGGATTTTGACAGATGATATGTATGAGCATCTTGTCTATGACGATTTTGAATTTGTGACGCCGGCACAAGTTGAGCCGAAATTATATGACCGTACGCTGACTATGAACGGTGTGTCGAAAGCGTATGCAATGACCGGTTGGCGTATTGGTTATGCAGCAGGACCGCAAGTTTTGATTAAAGCCATGGCTAAAGTCCAGTCTCAAAGTACATCAAACCCATGCTCAATCAGTCAATATGCGTCTGTTGAAGCCTTGAACGGGCCGCAGGATTTCCTGGCAACACGCGGGAAGGCATTTGAAGAACGCCGTAACCTTGTATTGAAAATGCTGAATGATGCAGAAGGTATTTCATGCGCAAAACCCGAAGGCGCTTTCTATGTCTACCCATCCATTGCTGGATGTATTGGCAAAAAGGCACCTTCTGGCAAAGTGATAGAAAATGATCTGGATTTTGTGAGCGAACTTCTTGAAGCCGAAGGGGTTGCTGTCGTGCATGGAGAAGCGTTTGGTCTGTCCCCTTATTTCCGAGCATCGTATGCAACATCAGCAGAAGCTTTGACTGAGGCTTGCACTCGTATTCAAAAATTCTGCGCTAGCCTTAGCTAAATATGCGATCACGTTATTAATCAAGGCAGCCGGTGATTCGGCTGCCTTTTTTATTGTCTTGCCAAATTAAACCCATTTGGTTTTTTGGAAACAAAAATTTCTCTTTATTCTCAATAGTTCATGTAAGCGCAGGTGCTTTTTCCTTGCGCACGGGTCCTTTTAAGTGAAATATTAGAGTTATCTCACAAACAGGGAGGCACGGTATGAGCTTAAGCAAGCAAGCGGGGCCTCGCAGCATTGCGCTGATAGGTCCCTATTCAAGCGGCAAAACCACTCTTCTAGAATCAATCTTACATATATGCGGAGAAGTGGGCCGAAAAGGGAATGTCAATGCAGGCACCACCCTTGGTGACAGTTCCAAAGAAGCCAGAGATCGAAAAATGAGTGTAGAGGTAAACTCCGCTCATTTTTCTTATTTAGGAGATGATTTTTCTGTTCTCGATTGCCCAGGTTCCGTTGAATTTTTACAAGAAAGCGAAAACGTCCTGATCGGTGTTGATGCCGCCGTTTTAGTGTGCGAGCCGGAAGAGGGCCGATCTATAACATTACTGCCGCTTTTGAAATTTTTAGAAATCCACGACATTCCGACATTCATTTTTGTTAATAAAATTGATAAAGCAAAAGGCTTAGTTGCGGACTTGTTCGAATCCTTGGAATCTGTGTCGAACCGGGACCTGGTTCTTCGTCAGGTCCCAATTGTGAGCAATGATGTCGTGACCGGTTATGTGGATTTGGCGTCGGAGCGAGCCTATGTGTACAAAGAAGGATTGCCATCAAAAATCATTGAAATGCCGCCAGAGATTGCGGAATCCGAAGGTACATCCCGATTTGCTATGTTGGAAACTCTTGCTGATTTTGACGATCATTTGATGGAGGAGCTCCTCGATGATATTGAACCGGAAAAAGAAGAGATTTACTCATTACTGACTGAAGATCTCAAAAATGGATTGGTTGTGCCCGTATTCTTGGGATCTGCAGAGAATGAATATGGCGTCAGGAGGCTATTAAAAAGTTTACGCCATGAAGTGCCGTCTTCGATTGTGACTGCTCAGCGTGTCGGTCTTGAAGCTACTGAAGACACGCCAGTTGCTCAGGTTCTAAAAACCTATATGTCCTCTCAAGGGGGGAAACTTTCGCTTGTGCGGATATGGTCTGGAAAATTCAACGATGGAGAGACTTTTAGCGCTGGCAGAATAGCAGGAATGTATCGCTTGCAAGGTGCCAAATTGGAAAAAATTACATCGGCATCTGTTGGTGATGTGGTCGCTTTTGCGCGCATGGAGGAATTACATACGGGTGATATGGTGTTGAATGATAGCCAGATCAAAGGTCAAAGAGCTGAAAAATTGCCCCCGGTTTATAAATTCGCCCTTTTCTCTGATAATCGGGATGATGACGTTAAACTGTCTGCGGCTCTTGGAAAAATAGTTGAAGAAGATCCCTCTTTGGTGACAGAGCATAGGCAAGAAACGCAGGAGCTATTGTTGAAAGGCCAAGGCGAAATTCATTTACGTGTCGCGTTGGAACGCTTGCGGAATAAATATGGGCTAAATGTCCATTCCCAAAAGCCAAAGATTGCCTATAAGGAAGCCATTAGAAAAGGGGCGAAACAACATGCCCGTTTTCGCAAACAAAGTGGCGGTCATGGTCAATTTGGGGATGTGCAAATTGATATCCAGCCGTTACCCAGAGGTTCCGGGTTTGAGTTTAAAGAGAAAGTTGTTGGCGGGTCGGTGCCTAAACAATATATCTCTGCAGTTGAGCACGGGGTTCAAGACTATCTTGTGGAAGGTCCATTAGGGTTTCCTGTGATGGATGTATCTGTAACATTGTTTGATGGGCAGCATCATGCCGTTGATAGTTCGGAAAATTCATTCAGGTCAGCGGCCAGAATTGCAATGGCCGAGGGGATGCCAAAATGCTCCCCTGTTTTGCTGGAACCCATATCCAAAGTTGAAATTGTTATGCCAAGTGAACATACATCGAAAGTGAACGGTATTGTGACGTCCCGGAGGGGGCAAATACTTGGATTTGATACCCGAGAGGGCTGGGTTGGTTGGGATGTGTTGACCGCCATGATGCCAGAATCTGAAGTGCATGACCTGATCGTAGATTTACGATCAGCAACTCTTGGTGTTGGTACATTCCGGTCTGAATTTGATCATTTGCAGGAATTAACGGGGCATTTAGCAGAGAAAGTAATTCAGAATGCTGCAATGCGTCACTAATTGAATCTCTTTATGTTTTTGAGAAGGGCTCACACCCTTCTCACAGACTATTGACTTGTGTTTTTTGAGCCCCTAAGCCACTTTCGCTGATATAATAATTCGGTGATGGTAACTTGGAAGGGCTGTTATGCTGATCAAAATTAGAAAAGGGTGGGATTTATCAGAACGCGATGTTACGTCTGAATCTCACTATTTAAAACGGCGCGACCTTTTAAAAGCAATGGGAATTGGCGGTCTAATTGCGGGTTCAGGTGGGATCCTTGCTGCGCGACCGGCTTACGCCGCGACTGATGATCCTAGCGGGCATTTATATCCAGTTCCTCGAAATGAAGCGTTTGTGGGTGGCCGGGCTATGACGCCGGAAGAGATTTCAACAACCTATAATAATTTCTACGAGTTCGGATCCCATAAAAGTATTTCTAAAGCAGCCCAAGCCCTTAAAGTTCGTCCATGGACCGTGAAGATTGACGGCATGGTGGAAAAGGAAATGGAGATCGATATTGATGATCTCCTTGGGCAAATGCATTTAGAGGAGCGGGTGTATCGACATCGTTGTGTCGAGGCGTGGTCTATGGTTGTTCCCTGGAGTGGTTTTGCATTGAAAGAGCTTGTGAAGCTAGCCAATCCAACATCCAAAGCAAAATATCTGGTTATGCAAACCTTCGAAGATAAGTCAGTCGCCTCCGGCCAAAAGCAATTTTGGTATCCGTGGCCTTATACTGAGGCTCTGACCCTTGATGAAGCGACCAATGATTTGGCCTTTATGGTAACGGGTATGTATGGCAAGCCGGTTCCAAAGCAAAATGGAGCACCGCTTCGGCTTGCTGTTCCTTGGAAATATGGTTTTAAGCAGGTTAAGTCCATTGTAAGATTTAGTTTTACTGATACCCGCCCAAAAACATTTTGGGAGGAGCTTAACAGTAAAGAATATGGGTTCTGGGCGAACGTAAATCCTGGTGTTCCACATCCGCGTTGGCGTCAGGATACAGAACGGGATATTGGGACAGGCAGAAGAATTCCGACACAAATGTTCAATGGCTACGGTGAGGCTGTCGCTCATCTATATAAAGATATAGCAAAATCAGAACGCTTGTATATGTAATCTGAGCACAAGAAGTTGGAAAAAAGGTCTGTATTTGCAGGCCTTTTTTTGTGTCTTAAAAAAAAGGCCAGCCTCAAAAGAGGCTGGCAAGTCTAACAGGGAGGTATACCGCCCTTAGGCGGTACGCGTTACTTGCAACTGGGAGGAAAACAAGTAACAGGGAATATCAATAAGGGAGTTGATATTCTGACGATGCTGCAGTGCAGCGTCGATAAGGGGAATATAGGGGTTATTCTTTCAGAAGGCTACATATTATTTTGCAGTGCACATATGCGTTTTTTGCAGGGCGTGAGTGCATTGTATTCGCAGGAGAAAAATTCTGTGTGCAACGCAACATTTTCGGAGATGACGAATCTCAAAAAAAAGCCAACCTCCGGAGAGGCTGGCAATACTAACAGTTGGGTATCAAGCCATTGGCTTGATGGGCTGCTTGAACTGGGAGGGTAACAAGCAGCGAAACACAAAATTTGGGAGAACTTTGTGTAAGGGAGGTACTGCGATGCAGCATCTAAGGAGTAGTTCTATTGTATGTTTACGTAGAGTAGAAGTACTATTTGAGCATTGCGGCTATGCATATTACGCATAAGTCTTTGTTGGCGGGTTTATTCACCAATGCGGACGTTAAAATTCTGACTGGGCAACTTCTTGAATGAGGAAATCCCTGAAGATTGTAACGCGTTTGGATTTTCTAAGCTCTTCTGGATAAACGTAATAAGCATCAAAGCTGGGCCCCTCTACGTCGGGCACTATTTTGACAACGTTTTTATGCCCTTGAACCACATAATCCGGCAAACTGCCAATACCCAGTCCGCTTTGAATAGCACGAAGCAATCCGTAAACATTGTTCACCTTAAAGATCGGTGTAATGTCCTTTTTATACTCTCGGAGAGAATTTAGTATCCAATTAACATTGGAAATATTAGCAGGGGCTTCCTCTCCATAAACTAAAATCCTTCTGGACGTCAGATCTTCCAGGCGTGTCGGTGTCCCATTTTTCTCAAGATATTCTGGGGATGCGTATAAATGATGCCGAACCGTCATTAATTTACGCTGTATCAAATCTGGTTGAACTGGCGGGCGTAATCGGATCGCAATGTCAGCTTCACGCATACCCAAATCCAGTTCGCGATCAGCAAGAATTAGATTTACTGTAATTTCTGGATACAAATCAATAAATTCGCGAATGCGGGGGGTAAGCCAGTTGGACCCCAAGCCGACAGTCGCTGTTACCTTGATTTCCCCCGAAGGTTTATCTTTGGCATCCATCAGTTGGGCTTCAGTCATTGCAAGTTTTGCAAAAACCTCATGGGCCGTCTGATAGAGAATTTCGCCTTGCTCCGTCAAAAGAAGCCCGCGGGCGTGCCTGTGGAAAAGGGTTATTTTTAAGCTGTCTTCCAATGCGCTGACTTGGCGGCTTACGGCGGATTGGCTTAAATGCAATGTTTCTCCCGCATGCGTAAAGCTACCTGCCTCCGCAACAGCGTGAAAAATGCGCAGTTTGTCCCAATCCATTTTATCTTCCGCCCTGCATTGTTGCTTTTGTACTAAACCCAGATACAAAGAAAATTGTTAATAAAAAGTAAACTAACCAAGTTCTCCTTTATAACATTAACAATATTGTTGTGGTGTATGTCACGTTATTCTTATTCAGCGGCAACCCGGCTATTATCGTCTTCTTGCTCAGATAAGAAGCGTTCAACTTCCAAGGCCGCCATACACCCTGTTCCAGCAGCTGTTACTGCCTGTTTGTAGATTTTATCTTGAACATCGCCGCAAGCATAAATTCCCGGAATGTTAGTTGCTGTGGAATCTGGGGCGGTGATCAAATAGCCTTCACTGTCCATTTCCAATGTGTCTTTAAAAAGCTCTGTATTGGGATTGTGACCAATGGCAATGAAGACGCCATGAACAGAGATGTCTTTTGTCTCCCCAGATTGAGCGTTTTTCAAACGTGCACCAGTCACGCCAAATGGATCGTCGATGCCGATGATTTCGTCCAGCACATGATCCCAAATGACTTCAATTTTTGGGTTTTTGTGGAGGCGGTCGATCAGGATTTTTTCGGCCCGGAATTGATCGCGGCGGTGAACGATTGTTACTTTGTCCGCGTGATTAGTCAGATATAGCGCTTCTTCAACGGCTGTATTTCCGCCACCAATAACAAGGACTTCTTTGCCGCGGTAGAAGAAACCATCACATGTTGCGCAGGCAGAAACACCAAAGCCCATATATTTTTCTTCAGAGGGAAGGCCTAGCCATTTTGCGCTGGCCCCTGTGGAAATGATAATTGTGTCTGCGATATAGGTTGCGCCTGAATCTGCTGTCGCAACGTAAGGTCGCTTAGACATATCGACATTTGTAATCACATCGTGATGAATAAGAGCGCCAACATTTTTCGCTTGCGCTTCCATTTGTTCCATCAACCAAGGACCTTGAATAGGGTCCGCGAAGCCTGGGTAATTTTCTACATCTGTGGTGATCGTAAGCTGGCCGCCGGGCTGAATACCATGCACCATGATCGGATTTAATGCGGCTCGCGCTGCATAAACAGCGGCTGTACAGCCTGCAGGGCCTGATCCGATGATAAGAACGTTAGTGTAGTGCGTTTCAGCCATAAATTACTCCAGTGGTTTACGCTTTCCGGATTCTTCAGTTAGCGAGAGTTTATTTATTATGCCCCGCTATCCTATGCAAGGGGCTCAAGTTAAGAATGTAACAAGTGGCCATTACATAATTCGTTTTCTTAAGGGGTGTGGTCTTTCCAAATTTTAGATACAAGGGCAGAAATTCGGCTTGTTTCTGCCAGTTTTGGCGGCTCCCAGAGATCTGGATTGCCTGTAAAGGGGCGAGTGTGATCTAGGTTACGCATTGTTTGATGAAAATGATTGAACTTTTTGTTACCACCGGGAAGGTCAAAAACCATGACAGGTTTGCCCGTTGTACAAGCTTCACAAACCATATTCACAGAATCGGCGGTTACGATGATAGAATCTGATTTCTCAAGATAGGCAAAATACGGATTGTCTCCGTCCCCCGACCAGATTTGATGGGGGAGGCGGGTGAGAGCCTCTTTTAGTATTCTCTCGTTCTCTTTCTCGGTTCGTCTTGAAGTGCTGACAAGGAAGAAACAGTTACTTTTTTCATGAAGAACGGACAATCTCTGGCAAAGATCTTTCATGGTGTCTGGGGTTACATCGTAACACCTATTGCTGCCACCAATCAAAACGGTAACTACGGGCTGAGTAATCATCTTCAAAGATGAGGCGAATTTTATTGCTTCCCGATTTAGTCTTTCCTGAGTAATGCGCGTAAGGGAGCCATTACTGACAAGTACATTTTCTCCCCGCAATGTGTCATGTTCGGGAACAATCAGAAGATCAAAGTTCGAGGATTGAGCGTTGGGCGTTTGTATATGAACCGTAAAGGTTTTCCCGCCGCTTGCATCTCGAATTGCGATGCTCATGGGTATCGCTTGACGACCGCATGTAATCAAGATGTCGGGCCAAGGCGGGGCGAGTTGCTCACTTCCCTTCTTTAGTTGCTTCAAAGGGGAGAGCCAGAGTTGGGGCGGAAGCCATCGCCACGGTTTCTTAGTTTGAATTCTTTTAACGGTAAAATCCAGCTTCATGGCCTCTGCTAAACCAATGCACTGATTTTCCATACCCGCACTACCATCGGTCACGACCCAGCATTGGTTGCTTTTATTTGTTGAATTGCGGGCCATAAAATCAGAATCTTTAAAATTATATTGCTGAATGAACTACTCTTTTACTCAATTTCGTGCAGTCAAGACTATAAAATCTTGAACAATTGGTTTCTAGCGCTTGGCTATACTGCTTCGTTGTAATAATATTGCGCATAATTGATAGTCGGAGGCAATATATGCAACGAGTAAAACTCGATGACATAGATCGACGCATTTTGCACGATCTACAGGAAAATGGACGAATTACAAATGTTGAACTGGCAAGTAATGCTGGAATTTCAGCACCCCCTTGCTTGCGTCGAGTGCGTGCACTTGAGGAATCTGGCTATATAGAGGGATATCACGCGCAACTTCATTCAGAAAGTTTAGGCTTTAGTGTGACTGTTTTTGCCATGGTCGGTCTCCATAGTCAGGCCGAAGTGGATTTGAATGCGTTTCAGGATAAAGTACAGGAATGGCCTCTCGTACGCGAATGTTACATGCTTGCTGGTGAAAACGATTTTATCTTGAAAGTAGTAGCGAAAGATTGGGATGCATATCAACAATTTCTAACGCATGAATTGACCGCAACCCCAAATGTGGAGCATGTGAAAACCTCTTTGGGGATCCGCGCTTCCAAATATCTTCCAGGCGTTCCAGTTCATCTGGATGATAAAAAAGTGCCCTAATTTGAGTTAATAAATTATCCAAGTAATAATAAAGAAGTGGGATTGAGCATGAGCGTTTTTGAAACCGGGTTGGACATAACATCCGCCAACTATGATGCTCTCTCTCCACTTACTTTTCTGGAACGATCAGCAAGCGTCTATCCAAATCATACGGCAATGATCCATGGTGATTGGTCTTATACCTACTCTGAATTCTATTTACGCTGCAAAAAGCTCGCGAGTGCCTTGTCCAAGCGAGGGATTGGCCTCGGTGATACGGTTTCCGTAATTGCGCCTAACGTGCCTGCCCTTTTAGAAAGTCATTTTGGGGTTCCAATGGTGGGGGCGGTTCTCAACGCTATGAATACGCGGCTGGATGCGGTTACTCTGGCCTTCATTCTAGATCACGGCGAAGCTAAAATTCTTTTTACTGATCGTGAATTTTCTAGCGTCATAAAAGAGGCTCTGTCTCTTGCAAAAGCTAATCCAATTGTCATTGATATTGATGACCCTTTAGGTTCTGGGGGAGAGCTTATTGGCGAGATGACATATGAAGAGTTTTTGGAAGCCGGGGACGAGAATTTAGAATGGTCAGGGCCAAAGGATGAATGGCAAGCCATATCCTTAAATTACACGTCCGGAACTACAGGTGATCCAAAAGGCGTCGTTTATCACCATCGCGGAGCCTATCTTGCTTCTATGGGCAATACTATGTCCTGGAGCATGGGTAAACACCCAACTTATCTTTGGACATTACCCATGTTTCATTGCAATGGGTGGTGTTTCCCGTGGACAATTACGGCCGTTGGCGGAACGCATGTGTGTTTACGTAAAGTAGAGGCAGCCCCCATTTATGACGCCATGGAAAAATACAATATAGATCACATGTGTGGTGCGCCAATTGTGCTTTCTATGCTGATTAACACAAGCGATGAAAACAAGGCGAAAGCCGTTGCTGGTCTGAAAGTAATGGTGGCCGCGGCACCACCCCCGCCGACCGTGCTCGCTGAGATGGACAAGATGGGCTTTGATGTGACCCATGTCTACGGTTTGACCGAATGCTATGGGCCCGCGGTTTATTGTGATTGGGATAGTGCTTGGGACATAAAGTCGGTTGAAGATCGCGCCGCCTTAAAATCTCGGCAAGGGGTGCGGTATCATGCTTTAAGCGGTCTTGATGTGCTGGATCCGGAGACGATGATGGCTGTTCCCCGTGATGGGAAAACAATGGGTGAAGTTATGATGCGGGGGAACCTGATCATGAAAGGATATCTAAAGAATCCGGAAACCACAGAAAAAGCTTTTGAAGGAGGATGGTTTCGTACGGGTGACCTTGGTGTTATTCACGAAGATGGTTATTTGGAGCTACGGGATCGTTCCAAGGACATTATAATCTCTGGTGGAGAGAATATCTCGACCATAGAAGTGGAAACTGT
>JAESSA010000059.1 GCA_016764355.1 Sneathiella sp.
GGCCTTTGTCGCGTCACTGATCATCGGTCTCATGCAGACTTTCGCAATTTCACTGGATTACTCCGTTACTGATTTGCTCAATCTTTTCAGTATAACAACTGAAGTTGATAGTGCTTTTCGAGATTTATGGACCTTGTCTCTACCTCAGGTGGCTCCTATTTTGCCATACCTTCTACTGGTATTGATTTTGATCTTCCGTCCAACTGGTCTGTTCGGGAAACGTGAATCATGAGTGAAATTACAAACACACATACAGGCGACTTGTCGTTGTCATTAGCAAAACGCTTTGGCCCCTGGATTTTCTTGGCGCTTGGATTGCTTGTCTTACCGTTTATTTTTAGCAGCAATATATCTGTCTACACCATGAACTTGATGGGTATCTTCATCATCTTTGCTCTCAGTTACAATATGCTGTTGGGGCAAGGAGGGATGCTCTCCTTTGGACATGCCGTATATTTCGGCCTTGGTGGCTTCATGTCCGTTCATTTTATGAATTATGTTGAAGCAGAGATTGTTTCCTTACCAGTTTTCGTTCTGCCCATTTTTGGTGGTATAATTGGTCTTGTTTTTGCCCTGATAATTGGCAGTTTTTCCACACGACGATCTGGCACTGTTTTCGCCATGATTTCTCTGGGGATTGGTGAACTGATTGCTTCTTGTTCTCTTATTTTTGTTGCCTTTTTTGGCGGTGAAGAAGGTGTAACTGGGGATCGGACCATGGGTCCTGTTGTCATGGGTGTCGATTTTGCCCAGGATATTGAAGTATACTATTTGATTGCGGTTTGGGCATTTATAACAATTGCTTTGATGTACTTGTTCTCTCGTACTCCAATGGGAAGAATGGCAAATGCAGTTCGCGACAATGATGAGCGATCTGAATTCATTGGTTACAGTCAAAGGCGCGTTCGCTTGATCTCGTTTTGTGCTTCAGGTTTCTTTGCTGGTATTGCTGGTGGACTTTTTGCCATTAACTTTGAAATTGTGACTGAAGAAAACCTCAATGCACTGACCTCCGGCGTGGTTCTGCTTATGACCTATATCGGCGGCGTTGGGTTCTTTATTGGGCCGATTGTTGGGGCTGTTGTCTTTACCTTGTTGCAGACACTCTTAAGTAATTATACTGAAATCTGGCAACTTTATGTGGGTGTTTTGTTTGTGTTGACGGTTATGTATGTTCCGCAGGGACTTACTGGAATTCTGGCGATGCACGGACCCGCTTACAAAATGAAACGCCTTTCAGTTTTATTCGTTCCTTATATACGTATGGGTATACCAACTTTTACTATGCTGGCAGGTATTTCCGGATTCCTGGAAATTATACATCATGTTCGCTCTGCGGCCGTTGGTGAGACGAGTATGTCTCTGCTTGGTATCGAGTTTAACAGCCATAGCGTTATGCCTTGGGTGATTGTTGTTACTCTAGGTGTTGTGGGCGGATATATCAGTCGTACCCAGCTTCCTCAAATGAGGGACGCATGGGAGACTGCGAATGCTCCCCTTGATTCCAAAGAAGGAGCTTCATCATGACGTCTGCAATTGCTTTAAAAGACTTGCGCAAAAATTTTGGTCCTGCTGAAATTATTCGCGGTGTTAGCCTGGACATTGAGAAAGGGGAACGCCATGCGATCATTGGTCCGAATGGGGCAGGGAAATCCACCCTCTTTCACTTGATTAGTGGGCGCTATAATGTCTCGGGCGGAAGTATTTCTCTTCATGGGGAAGATATTAGTAATCTTCCTCCCTATGATATCTACAGAAAGGGACTCTCTCGGAGTTTTCAGGTAACGAATATTTTCCCGCGTTTGAGTGTGTTCGAAAATGTTCGGTGCAGCCTTATGTGGGTGAGCGACTATAAATATTCGTTCTGGCATTTAGTGGATCGGGAGAAGAAACTAAATCTCCGAACACTCGAAGTTCTTGAAGAAATCGGTTTGGCGTCCCGCCAACACGTTCCTGCAGGGGTTTTGACTTATGCAGAACAAAGGGCGTTAGAAATCGGGATTGCCGCCGCGGGTGGTGCTGAAGTCATTATGCTGGATGAGCCGACTGCTGGCATGAGCCATTCAGAGACAGACCAAGCGATTGAGTTGATCCGGCGCATTACCGCAGGGAGGACTTTAGTGATGGTTGAGCATGATATGGGCGTTGTCTTTGATCTTGCTGATCGAATTTCAGTGCTTGTGTATGGCGAAATTATTGCAACAGATACGCCAGAGAATATTCGGAACAATAAAGCTGTACAAGAAGCGTATTTGGGAGCGGAGTCTGAGGATGCTTGAAGTCACTGATTTAAATGCCTATTACGGCAAAAGTCATATCCTCCAGGGGGTGAATTTTAAAGTAAATGAAGGGGAGATTGTCTCTTTATTAGGGCGAAATGGAGTTGGTCGTTCAACAACTATTAAAACCATTATGGGCGAAGTCCCGCCTGTTGGATCTATTCGGTTTAAAGGAGAGGAAATCGCTGGCTTGAAGGAGCATGAGATTGCAAAGCGCGGTCTTGGATGTGTGCCTGAAAACAGGGAAGTCTTTCCTGGTTTGACAGTTCGCCAAAATTTGCTTTTGGGCATCAAAGATATGAAAAAGCAAGGCCGCTGGAAAATGGACGACATGTTCGATATGTTTCCAAACCTTAAAACGCGGGCTGATGTTGATGCAGGTGTACTTTCTGGTGGTGAGCAGCAAATGTTGACCATGTGTCGGACACTCATGGGCGATCCTGATCTAATTATGATTGATGAGCCAACAGAGGGGTTGGCGCCTAAAATCGTTACACAAGTGGCTGAGCTGCTTTCCGAAATTGCAAATCGCGGCGTCTCAATTCTTCTGGTTGAGCAGAAACTTGCGATTGCTCTTAAAATATCTCATCGGCTCTATGTGATGGGTCATGGTCATATGGTGTATGAGGGAACACCAGATGAGCTTAAGGCAAACGAGACTATCCGTAAGGAATGGCTCGAAGTCTAATCTATCGTGTACCGATGAGGTGGCGGTGATTGATGCGGCTGTCCGTATCATCACCGCCTTTTTTTTTGTCGATTGATGAAGTATGATCACTGCTCAAACAAAATTTCAGCCGCCCGGCTGGGAGCAAAAGCTAAGTCTTCGAACAAGAGGCGTTAAATGAGCAAGAACCCGATTACCTTGGATGACAAATATGAACTCGAAGAAGGGCAGGTCTTTATTACCGGCACCCAGGCGCTGGTTCGACTCCCAATTATGCAGCGCCAAAGAGATGCGGCAGCAGGCCTGAAAACGGGTGGTTTTATCTCCGGCTATCGTGGTTCTCCCCTCGGCTTATATGATCAAAGCTTATGGAAGGCGAAACCGTTTCTCAAAAACAATGATATTCATTTTCACCCTGGTGTGAATGAAGATTTGGCTGCAACAAGCATTTGGGGCACACAACAGTTACATCTTTCCGGTAAGTCCGACTATGACGGCGTTTTTGGTATTTGGTATGGGAAAGGGCCCGGGGTTGACAGATCGGGTGATGTTTTCAAACATGCTAATATGGCGGGCACTTCTGAGCATGGCGGTGTCCTTGTTCTGATGGGGGACGACCACATGGCGAAATCCTCTACTGTGGCTCACCAAAGTGAACAGGCGTTAAGCGCTGCGATGATACCGGTGTTCAATCCGGCAACTGTTCAGGAGTATTTGGATTATGGGCTCTATGGCATTGCTGCTAGTCGTTATAGTGGCTGTTGGATCGGACTGAAATGCCTGACAGATACCGTGGAAAGTTCAGCCACTGTTAATGTAGGGGCCGACAGGGTCCAAATCCAAATACCGACAGATATAGAAAGGCCAGCAGGGGATGTGTATTTGCGCTGGCCTGATAATGCTGTAAAGCAAGAAGAACGGATGCTTCGTCACAAGCTTCCTATGGTGAAGGCCTTTGTTCGAGCAAATAAGCTCGATAGGATCACCCAGGACAGCACTAAGCGGAAATTTGGTATCGTTACCACCGGTAAGTCTTGGTTGGATGTTAGCCAAGCCCTAGGGGATTTGGGGATAAGTGAGGCATTTGCTGAAGAAATCGGATTGTCCGTTTATAAAGTAGCCTGTACATGGCCATTGGAGACTGAAGGCTTAAAAGAATTTGCCTATGGCCTCGACGAAATTTTAGTGATTGAAGAGAAGCGCAGCCTTATTGAAGAACAAGCCGCCCGCGCCCTCTACGATCTTGACAAAAGACCGCGCCTTGTGGGTAAAGAAGATGAGAAGGGGAATTTCCTTCTCCCCTCAGATGGTGAGCTTAATCCGAAAATAGTGGCAACGGCGATTGCAGCAAGGCTTCGTTTGCGTGATTTACCGCACGAAATCGCTGAGGGTATTAATGTTGCTGAAGCCAATGATAGCGGAAATGCCATGCCGGGTGCACCGGTGACGCGCTCTCCGTGGTTCTGTTCAGGGTGCCCGCATAATTCCTCGACGAATGTACCAGAAGGAAGCCGGGCTATGGCAGGCATTGGCTGCCATACTATGGCCGTCTATATGCCCAATCGCCGGACTGAAACCTATACCCACATGGGGGCAGAAGGAGCAAACTGGATTGGCCAGTCGCCATTTACAAATGAAGAGCATATCTTCCAGAATTTGGGGGATGGCACCTATTATCATTCAGGCTTAATGGCTATTCGTGCGGCGTCGGCTGCAAATGTGAACATAACCTACAAAATACTTTTTAATGACGCTGTGGCTATGACAGGCGGGCAACCTTTCGATGGCCCTCTTAGCCCTTGGCTGATTAGTAACCAGATTTTCTCTGAAGGCGTTGAGAAAATTGTGGTTGTTACTGATGAGCCAGATAAATATGACGCGGACGTGAAGTGGGCTCCCGGTGTTACTATTCATCATCGGGATGAGCTGGATGCAGTTCAACGAGAATTGCGAGAAATCAAAGGGGTCTCCGCCCTGATCTACGACCAAACTTGCGCGGCGGAAAAACGTCGGCGCCGTAAAAGAGGGACATTTCCAGATCCGGCAAAACGCGCCTTTATCAATGAGCTGGTGTGTGAAGGCTGTGGTGATTGTGGTGTCGTTTCCAACTGCGTATCCGTCAAACCGCTGGAGACCGAGTTCGGACGAAAACGTGTCATCGACCAATCATCCTGCAACAAAGATTTTTCCTGTGTAAAAGGGTTCTGTCCTAGTTTTGTAACGGTTGAAGGCGGTACGCTTAAAAAACCAAAAATAAGTGAGCTCACTTCAACTAACGTTGATGTCCTTAATCCCGCCGATGGTTTGGCTGAACCAGAGATGCCAATTATCGATGGTTCCTACAATATTATGGTAACGGGGATTGGTGGAACTGGTGTTGTGACCGTTGGCGCGCTCCTTGGAATGGCCGCGCATTTGGAAGGAAAAGGGGCATCCATTCTCGATCAAACTGGGCTTGCCCAGAAAAATGGTGCGGTGATGAGCCATGTACGCATAACCAAACAGACGGAAGATTTAGGCGGGACGCGTATACCGAACCGACAAACGGATCTTGTGGTCGGCTGTGATTTGGTTGTGGCTGCTGGGATTGATGCGTTGGCCAGTTATGGCCTGGGTCGGACAAGAGCGATTATTAATGACCATGTGGTTCCCGTAGCAGCATTTACCCTCACGCCCGATCTTGTCATGGATAAAGACACCCTAACAGGGCTTGTTGCGGACAGCATCGGCCGCGAAAAATCTGATTTCATTGACAGTACAACAATCGCGACGGCTTTAATGGGCGATTCCATTGCGGCTAATCTGTTTTTGTTAGGATATGCGTTCCAAAAAGGGACAATTCCTTTGGCTCTGGCGTCTATCGAACAAGCTATCGATCTGAACGGCGTTGCAATGGAGAGCAATAAGCGAAGCTTTGCATGGGGTCGCAAGGCTGCTGCAGATCAAGCCGCTGTGGAATCAATAGCGCTTCCAAAGTCACCTTTAATGGTGGAGACACAGCATGAAACTCTTGGAGACATGATTGAGAAGCGTGTTGATTTTCTGACGGATTATCAAAACAAAAAATACGCGGAACGCTATTTCAAATTGGTCGAAACCGTTAAAGTCGTGGAGCTTGGACTTGGGAAAAGTTCAGAGCAATTTACTGCGGCAGTAGCGCGATATTTCTTCAAGCTGATGGCCTATAAAGATGAATATGAAGTGGCGCGGCTTTATACAAATGGTGCTTTTGCTAAAAAGATTGCTGATCAGTTCGAGGGTGATTTTAAACTTAAATTCCATTTAGCACCGCCTATAATGGCCAAAAAGGATGCTACGACAGGCCATCTGAAGAAGCAGGAATTTGGTTCTTGGGCAATGACAGCCTTTAAAATTCTGTCAAAATTCAAGTTCTTGCGTGGAACTGGTCTCGATCCTTTTGGCAAAACGGATGAAAGAAAAACCGAAATTGCGTTGATAGAAGAGTATGAAAAAACGATTATTGAGATCGCAAATTCATTGACAACACAAAACATTTCCCTTGCAATTGAGATCGCTGAAATTCCGGAAAGTATCCGGGGATTTGGTCATGTGAAGGAACGACACCTAGTCGCTGCAAAGGCGGAGCGTGAAAACCTCCTCAGCAGATATAAAAGCGGCGACGCTGCGCCACTGGCGGCAGAATAAGGGAACTGTTGCGAAAATTTTATCCAAGTAACAATTGATTTAAAAATAAGAAAAGGAATAGGCATGTCTAACGAACTAATTGAGACAATCGAAAATGGTGTTGCAACGCTGACGATGAACCGGCCTGAAGCCCGGAACGCGTTGACGCGTGATATGATGGATGGGCTTCTTGAAGCTTTACCGCGCCTTGCGGCAGATCGATCCGTCCGCGTTGTGGTTCTCACGGGAGCTGGCGGTGCATTTTGTGCGGGGGGTGATGTGAAGTCTTTTGCTGATAAAGCAGGAGATGGCGAGCAGGGCGCATATGAATTCAGCTCAAAAGTGGATGATCTTCGCTCTCGTATGGAAGTGAGCCGGTATTTGTATGAAATGCCAAAACCAACACTGGCCGTTATTCCGGGGCCTGCTGCGGGTGCAGGGCTGTCACTCGCTCTTGCCTGTGATATGCGGGTTGCTCTAGATACAGCTAAAATTACGACAGCCTTCTCCAAAGTTGGTCTTTCTGGTGATTTTGGCGGATCCTACTTTCTGACCCAGCTGGTTGGAGCTGCAAAAGCACGGGAATTGTATTTCACCGGAGACGTTATAACTGGGGCGCAAGCTCTTGATCTTGGCATTGTCACTAAGGCTGCATCTGCAGACGATCTTGGCGATGTCGCGGCGGCTATGACGGCGCAACTTGCAAACTTACCAACAGTTGCGATTGGCTTTATGAAGAAAAACCTGAACCGCGCTGCAAGTTCGGACCTAAGTGGTTCGCTGGATTCAGAGGCTGTCCATATGATCAGTACCTTCGATACGGATGATCATAAAGGGGCTGCACAGGCTTTCGTTGAAAAACGGGCGCCGGTCTTTAAGGGACGTTAAACCGTAATAAGGCCCTTTTCTGCGAGGTGGGTATCTTTGCAGAATAGGGAGCCTATTTTTAAGTGTTAGACGATTCTTTTTGTAGAGTAGTTCTTGGGTTTTTAACCTAAAGGGGCATTTTCTAAATGTATATTCGCTTAGGTGGTTTTATAAGAAACCCTTTAGTGTTTGTTTTTAAAGAAGTATTTTCATTTAGGCTTTTTTTTTGTTTTCGACAATTAAAATAAGGTTAATTTAATATAATAAGCCTTTCATTAACCAAGAATCTCCGTATAAATGAAGCCGTTAAAAAATATCGAATATGCCTATTTGAGTTACTGATAGTCTTATTCGTTTGAGTAAAATGAGTAGTTAGCTTTGTTCTGCGAATTCCTTTAAATTTTTGATATTTTGGGGTGCGGTTATGAAGAAACTATCTATAGTTTGTTTTGCTTTCGTTTTTGCGTTCCTGGGATTTCTTCCTGTACAAAATTCACAGGCAGTACCTTTCTCTTGTTCCGAAGGGGCAGCTAACCCTGAATTGGGTCAATGCTATAATGCTTTGGATATAGAAGGAGATCCTTCGGGTGATTTTCGAGATGGTGCCATGTGGCAGTCTGATTTCCTTCCTCTCTGGAACGGGCTAATGGTTAATGGTGGCGCTGATGGCTTTTCTGCCTCTCAGTTTGCAGTTGCAAATGATGCCGTCGGTGCAAATAATGCCGGAAATGTTGAAAATGTTCTGGAAGGCGCTGATTGGTTTGGCGGAGATCTGATTCTTGTCGGACAAGAGGATGATATTGAAGAAGAAGATGATCCTTATTCATCAGATATTAACGCGAACTTGTATTTTTTCCATTTCGGTGGCGGGTACATGGCATTCTTATTTGATTCTGTCCAATCAGGTATCTCTATTCAAGGACCCGCTCGTGGATTGAGTAACCTTCGGGCCTTTAACGTGTCTGTTGTTCCCCTCCCTGCCGCACTTCCATTATATGGGGCCGGGATCGTAATATTAGGTCTCATAGGATGGAGAAAAAAACATAAAGGCAGCTAATCAAGGCTAGATCCTCTCTAGTGGCATTTATAAAAACGCTCCAATCAAATTGACTTGGGGCGTTTTTTATTACTAAAGATCAGCATAATTTGACCTTTGGTATAATTGCCGTTACGACAGTTTGATCATTGAATCATACTAGCTGTAGAGTGCTGAAAAAATGTCGGAAATTGCGAGCCTCATACTTCCACTCTTTGGTTTGATTTTTCTTGGATATGTAGCCGCGCGCATTACAAAGCAACCTGCAGAAGCGATGGGGTGGCTTAATACCTTTATTATCTACGCAGCGTTACCTGCTTTATTTTTCAAACTTTTGTCGAAAACCCCTGTTGAAAAACTGGCCAGTTGGGATTTTGTTGCGGCAAATTTGTCCGTTACCTTTACTATTTTCCTGATTGTCTATTGTATTAGTAAGATATTACTGCGCGCCCGTATGCCCGAAGCGACAATACAAGGATTGGCTGCAGCCTATGGCAATATTGGGTATATGGGGCCTGCCCTAGCAATTCTAACCTTTGGGGAACAAGCCGCAGTCCCGGTTGCTTTAATTTTCTGTTTTGAAAATGTCATGCATTTTACCATAGCACCGACAATGATGGCCCTTTCAGGGGATGAGAAAAGAGGCTTTGGATTACTCCTTAGTGATATTGCAAAAAAGGTATTTTTACATCCCTTTATCATTGCAACAATTATCGGCGTTGCTGCTGCAATTACAGGTATTCAACCACCAAAGCCTGTGGCTGGCCTAATCGATTATCTAGCGCAAGCCGCAGCCCCGTGTGCTTTATTTGCTATGGGGGTTAGTCTGGCATTGCGCCCTTTAAAGCGTATGCCCATAGAGCTAGTTTATATTGTTCCCGCAAACTTAGTGATCCATCCAGTATTGATGTATGTAACGTTAAGCTGGGTTGGTGATTTTGATCCAATTTGGACTTATACAGCGGTATTGCTCGCGGCCCTGCCAACAGCAACCAATGTATTTGTGATTGCCCAGCAATATGGCATTTGGATAGAACGGGCATCTGCCAGTATTTTGGTGAATACAGTCTTGTCAATTTTGACACTAGCAGCGCTTTTATACGGCATTACGTCTGGTTACTTGCCCGCGGATCTGTTTGTGAATAAATAGTAGAGATTGTTTAGATGATTTTTGAGAACAATTAATTATATATTAGAATTATTTAATACAATTTAAACGACGCTGTGCTTATTCTACTCAAATGGCGTTGAAAAACAACATACTCAAACAAGCAGTGGCTTCGATTGCCCACTGTAAGTTGTGTAAAAAAATCACTATTAATATGTTTTTCGCAATATTGATAGTCGAGGCTGTAATCCTTCTCTTCTCTGTCAACAGTTATGAGCAGGACCGATTAGCGGAAGTAGAGCGCGAAGCGCTCGTTGTTATGCGGACTATTGTACGTGTAGTTCAATCAGAAGGAAATATTCCTGAAGAGTTCCCTGAAATAAGCAATCTTCTGAGGGATAATACGGTACTATTAGGTGCACGAATTTTTGACAAAAAAGGGAAAGAACTATCTTCTTTGGGTGAAAAGCCGGCACTTTTTGATCCTGGCTTTAACAAAACAAAAGTTACATTACGTTCAATTTTAGAAGATCCTGCCCGGATGGATGTCCTTTGGCCACCCTTGCGAAGTAAGTCAGATTATTTTGTATCTGCACGAATTGATATCGGTGAAATTTCACCCCAAATCAATAGTTTTATATGGCGAATTGCAGGATTGACTCTCATTATTTCTCTCTTTGTTACGGCTGTCACTATGCTTACTTTGGAAAGGACTCTCTTAAGTCCAATTAAATTCCTAAGAGACCGACTTCGGCAAGCATCTGAAGATCCAAATAACCCTGTAAACTATGTTATGAAAGTGACGTCTGACGATGAATGGGGAGACGTGGTCGCAGCCTATAATCGTATGTTACAGCTTTCCAGTTTAAATCTATTGAAAAGTAAGCAACAGGAAGCTGAATTGATCCAACATCGGGATAGGCTCGGTGAATTGGTTCACCAGCGCACAGCAAGTGTCAAAATTGCCCTTGAACGTGCAGAGGCTGCCAGTAAAGCAAAATCATCCTTTCTAGCAAATATGAGCCATGAATTGCGGACACCGTTAAATGTCATGATCGGGTTCTCGGATTTGCAAAGGAAAGAAGCCTTTGGCCCCTTAGGCCATGAAAATTATATTGAGTATGCCGAAGAAATACATTTGTCGGCCAATCGCTTGCTGAAGATGATCAACAACTTGCTTGATATTACTAATTTGGAGAGTGGTGATTTAGATCTCCGGGAAAATTTATTTGATGTTGGATTGATGGCTGCAAATTGCCTGAAGAAGAGTGAGGCCTACGCTTCAGAACTATCGCTTACCTTATTGTTGGAACAGCCCTCCAACGCCACTTTCCTTTATGGTGATGAAAAGAGAATACGCCAAGTTTTGATGAGCTTGCTGTCCAACGCCATAAAATTCTCAATGCATGAAGGAAATATTATTCTTCGCTTGCAGAGCATGAGCAATAGATCCCTCCGCATGGAAATCATAGATAATGGAATTGGAATTCAGGAAGAAGATTTGAGGGCCGTTCTAGAGCGTTTTGGAAGAGCAGAAACTACTTATTCTAAAAACCATGAAGGTGTTGGTTTAGGGCTTACATTAGCCAAGCTTATTTTGGAGCTGCATGGGGCAAGTATAACACTTGATAGCGAAATTGAACGGGGAACCACTGTAACCATAATTTTTCCTGCATCTCGATGTGAAACAGGCCATGAACAATCCAAAACCTATGCATTAGGAGTAGGGAACATGCCTAATGTTAATCATGGTGGCAAATCTGACACTGGTTAAGTCAGAGAAAGTGCATATTTCCGAAGAACATCTCTCTACAATGATTGCGTAATCCTTCGCTTTTGGATACAACACTTGCATCAAAATCAATTCGATTTCTGGAGCGAATAAGAAACATGGCTTCTTACCAATATATCTATGTCATGAACGGGCTTTCCAAAACCTATCCCGGTGGAAAACAAGTTCTAAAAGACATTCGACTTAGCTTTTTCCCTGGCGCAAAAATCGGCGTGCTTGGCCTCAATGGTTCTGGTAAATCGACGCTGCTTAAAATTATGGCAGGTATAGAAACTGAATTTACGGGAGAGGCATGGGCCGCAGATGGTATTAAAGTTGGCTACTTAGCGCAGGAGCCTGAACTTGACCCCGAAAAAGACGTTCTTGGCAATGTCATGGACGGCGTTGGAGAGAAGAAAGCGCTTCTAGATAAATTCAACGAAATATCTGGGCGCTTTGCAGAAGAGCTGACAGATGATGAAATGAATGATCTGATTGCTGAACAAGGTGATCTGCAAGAAGCCATTGATGCTCAAGACCTTTGGGATCTTGATCGACAAGTTGACATTGCAATGGATGCACTGCGTTGCCCTGCTGGGGATGCTGATGTAACGAAACTCTCCGGTGGTGAACGCAGACGGGTTGCCCTTTGTCGGTTGTTACTCGCTCAGCCTGATATTCTCCTGCTTGATGAGCAACAAATCATCTTGATGCAGAAAGTGTCGCATGGTTAGAGCGTTTCCTTCACGAATATACAGGGACCGTTGTCGCGGTTACCCATGATAGGTATTTCCTTGATAATGTCGCCGGTTGGATTTTAGAGCTGGATCGCGGACAGGGTATCCCGTGGGAGGGGAATTATTCAAGCTGGCTGGAACAGAAAGAACAACGTCTGGCCCATGAAGGAAAAGCGGAAGATGCACGCCGTCGTACATTGAAAGAAGAGTTAGACTGGGTTCGTCAAGGTGCCAAAGGGCGCCAGACTAAATCTAAAGCCCGGATCAGTGCCTATGAAGATCTTTTGAGCCAAGACGCTGAAAAACGCGCCGATAATATGCAGATCTCGATCCCAGCAGGACCTCGCCTGGGTGACCTGGTTGTCGAAGCCGAGAATGTGTCTAAGGGGTATGGCGAGAAGCTATTAATCGACAATTTGTCCTTTAAGTTGCCACCGGGGGCTATTGTCGGTGTGATTGGCCCCAATGGTGCAGGTAAAACCACTTTGTTTAAGTTGCTAACCGGGAGCGAGAAACCCGATAGCGGCGAATTTAAAGTGGGACCAACTGTAAAACTTGCCTATGTTGATCAAGATCGCGATAATTTGGATCCGAATAAGAATGTTTGGGAAGAAATTTCTGAAGGCAATGAAATTATTCATTTAGGCAAACGTGAAATTAACAGTCGAGCTTATGTCTCGGGGTTCAATTTCAAAGGATCAGATCAACAGAAAAAGGTCGGACAACTTTCAGGTGGTGAAAGAAACCGCGTGAATTTGGCGAAGATGCTGAAGTCTGGATCCAATTTCCTTCTTCTCGATGAGCCGACAAATGACCTTGATGTTGATACCTTGAGAGCATTGGAAGAGGCACTTTTACAATTTGCCGGTTGCGCTGTGGTTATCAGCCATGATCGCTGGTTCCTAGATCGTATTGCAACACATATTCTTTCCTATGAAGGAGACAGCCATGTGGAGTGGTTTGAAGGGAATTTCGCCGCATACGAAGAAGACAAAAAACGCAGGCTCGGTGCTGCATCTGTAGAACCCCATCGGATTAAATATAAACCAATCAGTCGCTAAGACAGCTTGGATTAGTGATAAAGATAGCTCGCGAAAGTGCGGGCTATTTTTTTGTCTTTTGCGTGTGTCATATTCTTTATGGCTGTATATGAGCTGAAAACCTGTATCGTGTATTTTCCAGCCACTCTATCACTCTTTGGGGGAGATCATGATAGTTGAGTATGAAGATTATGACGCACTAGGTCTTGCCGGGCTAGTTAAGAAAAAAGAAGTATCGGCGCTTGAGTTGTTGGATACAGCCATAAGCCGAACAGAGCAATTTAATCCTGAGCTAAATGCCGTCGTTCATACGATGTATGACACTGCGCGAAAAGTTGCGTCCGAAGAGATAGATCTTGCTGCGACCTTTGCAGGTGTTCCTTTTCTTGTAAAAGATCTTGTTGCGGAAGTGGCGGGGG
>JAESSA010000060.1 GCA_016764355.1 Sneathiella sp.
AAAATACCCGATAATATGGATTTTGCGACCGCAGCGATGATCGTTTTATCTTACACCACTTCGTTCGGTGCTTTGGATCGACGCGCAAAGTTGCAAAAAGGAGAGACATTGCTTGTCCATGGTGCCGCTGGCGCGGTTGGTCTTGCTGCTGTTGAAATTGGCAAGGCGATGGGAGCCAAAGTCATTGCAGTTGCGGGCGGAGCGTCCCATACGGCTACCGCATTACGACATGGTGCAGATCATGTGATCGATCATCGTGAGGAAGATTTTCGCGATAAAGTGATGGAGATAACGTCGGGCCGGGGCGTGGATGTTGTCTATGATAGTATTGGCGGTGAAGTAACCCACAAATCTATTCGGTCCATGGCGTGGGAAGGGCGGTTGCTTACCATCGGTTATGCGTGCGGTGAGATTCCCGATATCCCGGCCAATATGCTTCTATTGAAAAATATCTCTGCCATGGGCTTTAATTTGGGCCATTTTTTTGGTTGGTCACCTGGTGGGCAACGGGATGAGTATGTATCCGTTGTGGATGAAATGATCGGCGGGGTTTTGAAGCTGTATAGCCAAGGAAAGATCAATCCGGAAGTAGGGGCAAGCTTCCCACTTCATGAATTTCATGATGCTATGGACGCGGTATTACAGCGAAAAGTGGATGGGAAATGTGTCACCCTTATAGGTGCGGAAGATTACTGATCCCGTTTAAAGCTATCTGGACTACACGTCTGCCCAATTGATCCAGTTATCATGGAGATTACAAAGGGAGCCAATATACAGGCGCCCTTTGTAGCCATTTAGCTCGAACCTTGAGCGGGGCATATCAAATTGCTGGTCGAAAATCTGCTCCTGAATGAAATTGAGGTTTTCGTCCATAAGAACATGTTTTATGACATTGTGATTTGGCTGCATCGGATGGTTGGTTGCCGCGCGAATGAGGATGCTGTTTTTGTCTTTATCGATTTTGATGAGGGGAACATGTCCATTTTCTTTCCCCTTCCATCGCCCTGGACGGTCGCTTGAATAAAAAACTTTGCCGGCAAGGAGCCTTAGTGCTTCTTTTGTGCTGTTCTCCAGAGCGGCGACAGGTTGAACCGCAGATACGAATAGGGCTGCGCTACTACCGGTGATGATAGTACGTCGGTTAATACCAAGATATTTGCTTGCCATTTTTCCCTCTAGATATTTCATTAGTTCATGTGAATATGGCGCAGTTGATGTGAAGGGGCAAGGCTTATATCTGCCTTAAGCTAAAGTCTGGTTTCTTTCTGGCCAATTGCCCTGAGTTACATTTTTCCTATGGCGTTTTTCCTTGGGGAAATGGGTGTCAATAAAGGCTGTTGTGACATCCCCCTGTATAAAAGCCTCGGCCTGAAGGCATTCAATAAGAAAAAGGCGATTGGTGATGAGCCCCTGATCAACAGTCTCCTCAAGAGCTACTATCAGCCGTTCTCTCGCTTCTTCTCGTGTTTCCCCATAGGCGATGATTTTGGCGATCATTGGATCGTAATAAGGTGTGATTTCCAACCCACTCTCAAGCCCATGGTCCACCCGAATACCTGTGCCGGACGCAGGAATCCATTCAACAAGGGTTCCAACTTTTGGCAGAAAATTATTGTAAGGATCTTCTGTATATAGGCGGGCTTCAATAGCATGTCCCGCCAAAGGAATATCTGATTGGGCCTTTGGTAACTTTTCTCCGCGTGCAATACGTAACTGCCATTCGACAAGATCAAATCCCGTTATAAATTCGGTGACGGGATGCTCAACTTGCAGGCGGGTATTCATTTCAAGAAAATAGAAGTCACCTTCATCCGTTAAAAGAAACTCAACCGTTCCGGCTCCAAAATAATCAATCGCAGCTGCGGCTGATACTGCGGCATCTCCCATTTCTGATCGTAATTGGCTGGACACTGCGGGGGAGGGAGCCTCTTCAATGACTTTCTGATGGCGTCGCTGAATTGAGCAATCTCGCTCTCCCATATGGACAATGTTTCCGTCAGTATCTGCAAAAATTTGAATTTCAATATGGCGGGGTTCTATGACCGCTTTTTCCAAAATAAGCTCGCCGGAACCAAAGGCATTCTGGGCTTCTGATCTTGCTGCTTTTAACGCCTTCTCCAATTTTTCAGGTTTTTTTACAAGGCGCATTCCGCGTCCCCCTCCGCCTTGGGCGGCTTTTACCATGACAGGAAAGCCGATTTGTCGGGCGGCTTCAATGAATTGACGGTCTGATTGATCTTCCCCCTCATACCCCGGAACGCACGGAACGCCCGCTTTAATCATTTTGCGTTTGGCAGCAGCCTTATTTCCCATAACCCTGATGGCATGGGGATCTGGCCCTATAAAAGTAATACCATTCTCGATACAAGCTTCTGCAAAGTTAGGGTTCTCAGATAGAAATCCATATCCGGGATGAAGAGCATCTGCTCCGGTGTCCTTTGAAGCCTGAATTATACGTTCAATATTCATATAACTCATGGAGGCGTCGGCAGGACCGATACAAACGGTCTCTCCTGCCATTTTCACATGAAGGGCATTTTTGTCGGCTTCTGAATAAACGGCGACAGTTTTATATCCCATTGAATGAGCCGTCCGAATAATTCGGCAGGCAATTTCTCCGCGATTAGCTATTAGGATTTTGGAAAAGGTTGACATTAATTGTTAGCCTTTTCGTCTGCTAGGCAATGTATCCATCAACTTACAAATAATCCCAAGCATTACTTCATCCGCGCCGCCACCGATTGAAGATAAACGACCATCTCGATAGGATCGAGAAATCAGTGTTTCGTTCATGAAGCCCATGCCGCCGTAATATTGCAGGCAAGCATCATTGACTTCACGGGTCAGGCGGCCTGTTTTAAGTTTCGCCATGGAGGCCAATTTGGTGACATTTTCACCGGCAATATATTCTTCGACTGCCCGGTAAGTTAGGGACCTTAAGGATTCAACTTCTGTTTGAAGTTCGGCAAGTCGGAAATGGATAACCTGATTGTTTAAGAGTGGTTGGCCGAAGGCTTGTCGCTCACGGGTGTATTCAATTGTGTCATTGATGGATTTATCCAAAGATTGTAGTGCTGCCCCGGCAGCCCACAAGCGTTCTTCCTGAAATTGCTGCATTTGATAGGTAAAGCCCATGCCTTCTTCCCCAATAATATTAATTTGGGGAACGCGGACATCTTCAAAATAAAGCTGAGCGGTATCAGAGGATCGCATTCCTAATTTGTCCAATTTCCGCTCAACAGTAATGCCCGGCGTATCCATGGGGACGATGATAAGAGATTTACTGCTATGAATAGGCCCATCGCTTGTATTGACCAACATGCACATGAAATCAGCTTGAGTGCCGTTGGTAATCCACATTTTTTGGCCGTTAATGATATAATCATTCCCGTCTTTACGGGCGGTGGACTTTATACCTGCGACATCGGATCCCGCGCCAGGTTCAGAGACACCAATGCAGGCAACGAAATCACCGGTTATGGCAGGCCGTAGAAAATTCTCTTTAATATAGTCTGATCCAAACCGTGCAAGCGCTGGGGTTGCCATGTCTGTTTGCACACCGATGGCCATGGGCACGCCGCCACAATTGATCTTTCCCAAAGTTTCTGACATGGCTAGGCTATAGGAATAGTCCAAGCCCATGCCGCCATATTCTTCGGGCTTGCAGACCCCGAGAAAACCCTGATTTCCCATTTTTTTGAAAAGCTCATGCGCGGGAAAAATACCTGCTGCTTCCCATTCATCTACATAAGGGTTTATTTCTTGTTCAATAAACTTGGTGAGGGAGCTCATAAATTCTTTATGCTCAGGTCCGTAAATCATGTTTTTTCCCCGTTAAAGTTGGTTTCAGCCAAAGGATTTCTTTTTTTTTATTTTTTTGCTACTCATGATGATGAATAGGCATGATATTCAGAGTACTTATTTCCCCCACGTAATATTATTTAGTATGTTTTTCTGGATAGTAATATTCGCAAGGTGGCGTCTTTTGTCATAGTTTAATTAGAACTTCACTATTTGACTTAATGGTATGTGACGTTTACGTTAACGTCAAGACTGTAGTCGCAGAGAAAATTAGCGGCTTGTTAAGCAAGATACACACAAGGATGAGGACTTTTAAAATGGCGACCCTTGAAGAGATTACGGAAACAATGCGCGAAAAAATTGGTGAAGATTGTGGTTTGGGTGCGACCTTGAAATTTGATTTTAAGGGTGAAGGAATTATCCATGTGGATGCCGATACGGTACCAAACGTTGTGACGAATGATGATTCCGAGGCTGATTGCACAATCAAGATCTCAATTGAGAATTTTGAAAAACTCGCAGCCGGTGACCTTGATCCAACAACTGCTTTTATGATGGGCAAGTTGAAAATTGAAGGCAATATGGGAATCGCTATGAAATTGCAGAGCGTTTTTAACTAAGGCTTGCAGAAAAAGACGAGAAAAACGGTCTATAGGGCCGTTTTTTTTTATGTCTATAGGGAGAATTTTGATTCTCTGAAATATTGGCTGATATAGTAAATATCCTTAGAAACTGCGCCAAAATGGATTTGCAAAGCGCCTAAATGCTGAAAAATCAAAAAATCAGGAATTTCCGATAGATTCTTCTGTACCTTTGCTTTGCAACCTATTATGAAAGGCGCTTCGAATTTAAGTTACAAACGAACGGAGCTAGTCACATGACAGCGAGATCAGCACGCAATGGCCGCAATCAGGGTGGCAAAAGCCGGAAATCCGGCGGCGGTGGACGCGGTAACGGCGGTGAAAAGAACACTCGCTCAAACGCACAGCGCGCAGCACGTAAAATTACATTGAAGATGGGCCGTCATTCAGCTCGTCGCCAGTTGAAGAAAATTCAGGCAGCGACTAGCGTCGCCGCTTAAGCCTTCGACTTTAAGAACCAAAAAAAGCTGCATTGGCATTCGCCAGTGCAGCTTTTTTTATGCTTTATCGGATGTTTTAGTTTTTGAAATTACATTTAAGCATCTTACTTTATCAGTTGGCTGTCTATCTGTTTGCGGGCGATGAAAGGGGGCTTTAGTCGTTTTTTGCTCCTTCATCGATTGCATAATGAGGCTGGCGAGGGAAGACAGGTTAAGGTTTCGAAGGATCACCATAAGAGCAGAACTTTCATATGCTATTAAGAATTATTATTAAAAATAGCAATAAAGCTATTGAAGTCAAATATTATTGAAAATGATTCTTAATTGAATATATGATGATATTAGTATTTGGGGGATGTATGACGCTCCCCCAAATTGTCAAAGCCTTTGTCGTAGCTCCAACCATCCCTAATGGCGGCGATCACAATATTTGCACAAGCTCGGCTGTCGGAAAGTGCGTCATGGTGGTCAAGTTCTAACCCCAAATAATGGGCCACGTTGGGGAGCTTGGTTGGGCGGATATCCCACAATTTTCGGGCAAGCTTAACGGTACAAACAAATTCCGATTGAGGGGCTTCAAGACGATAAGTGGTGCAGCAGCTTTTCAAGACTTTTGCATCAAAGCTGGAATTGTGAGCACACAGAAAATCGACGTCTTTAAAATAAGGCGCAATGTCTGGCCATAAATCCCCAAAGGTTGGCGCAAACTCAACATCTGACCAAGTAAGGCCATGAATATGGGTGAAATAAAATTCTTGGGATGGAGGACAGATGAGTTTTACCTCCTCCGCCACGATCTCTCCATTTTCAACACGAACCAAGCCAATAGCACAGGCGCTATCGGGACCGTAATTCGCAGTCTCAAAATCTATTGCAAGGAAAGTGCTCATAAAGGCAGGGTAGCGAAAAACGCGCAAATGTCTTTATTTTTAGTACTGATTTATAAATTATTTGTCCGCCTTTCAGCTCCTCTGAAAAAGTTCTGAAAAAAGCCGGTGGGGGTGAAGGTAATTATATTGCCAATGAGGACAATGATGAGGCCGGTAATCGCGGCACTGTTCCAGTAATATCCTTCAAAAGCGGATGAGACGCCAAGGGCAATCACTGGAAAGAGGACCGTTGTATAGGCGGCCTTTTCCGGTCCAATACGCCCAACCAGCGTTAAGTAAGCTGTAAAGCCGATGACTGACCCTGGTATAGCCAAATATAACAATGCCCCGATATATTCAATTGAATAGTCAAAGGTAAAGGGCTGGCTTGAGAAACTAGTGAACCCTATAAGGATAAGCGTGCCATACAGCATGGCATAGGCGTTACCGGTAACGGTATCGACATTATTCGCTGCGTTCCATTTTCCGATCATGTTGCCCAGTGAAAAACAATATGTGCCACAAAATGCTAGAAAGATTCCAATAGCTATTTCCTGTATGTTGCCATTGCTTTCCAGCGTTGGAATTAAAAGTAGTCCAAGACCAAACAATCCCATCAAGCCGCCGAGCACGGCTTTTGTCGAAATTTTGGATTTAAAAAACAGGCGGTTATTGATGACGTTCAGAATAGTTGCCAACGAAAATATAACGGAAACTAAGCCGCTGGGGATTTTGTCAGTGGCAAAATAGAAACAAATAAAATTAAGGGAGAATAAACACACCCCTTGCCCAACCAATCTTAAATGGACTTGTTTCGATAATCGGAGGTGCTTGCGTGTTAAAAACAAAAATGCAAAGAGTACCGCCGCTGCGATTGCAAACCGGTAGGCAATAGATTGTTCTACTGGAACAATATCCAATTGCAGGGATATGGCAAACCAGGTCAGGCCCCATATAATGACTGTGATTGTATATAGAAATAACGACATTGAAAAACTCCTCACTCGGCGTGCAATGTGGTTTGTTTGTCGTCAAAATTCTTTCATTTTTCAGCTTTTTTATAGATTCTTGCGGTTAATATGCACATCTAGTTGCCAGTGCCATGCCTTCGCCATAGGATCAGGCCGAAAATTATTACCGGTGGACGATGATGTATAGCGCTGAAGTAAATCAGGATGTTTATCAAGTTTTGGATGAAGCGGGCGCGACTGCACTGCGTTCTGCAAACCTGGGCTGTGGCCTGTCCGTCGCGCAATGGTATAATCAAAAAAACGAAGCAGAATATGACCAGCCCGGGCATCATACTTTTAGTGTCTATTTGAACGGTGGTGAAGCGGTTGAGCGTGTTGATGCGGGGCGTACCCGGTTGGGAGGCGCCCCTGGAAAAATATGTTTGCTGCCAGATGACCATCGGTCCCAATGGCGAATTCCAAAAAAGTTGGAGATGTTCCATCTCTATTTTAGTGGTGAAAAACTCAAATCGATGGCCCTGAAGGTCTTTGATCGGGACCCTCGCCAGATAAGCTTGAGGGACCTTAGTTTTGAGACGGACCGATATGCTGAAGGATTAGTGAAGCTGGCAGTGATGCCTCTTGATTGGAAGGAACCGGCGGATAAGCTTGCGCTTTCGACGGTTGCAGACTTGTTTTTAATTCATATTCTGAAGAATTATTCAGAAATATCCCTAAATATTCCTGCCGTGAAGGGGGGCTTGCCTCCTCATATGGTCGGAATCATCAAGGCATATGTGAATGAACATTTTGGGGATGCCATCAGTATCGATGATTTGGCTAAACTTACCGGCTATAGCAGTTTTCATTTTTCTCATATGTTCAAGGAAAGTTTTGGGCAACCGCCCTACAGATACTTAAATATGGTGCGTATTGAAAAAGCAAAGGAGCTGTTGCGAGGTGGCCCTTTATCGTTGGTTCAAGTAGCACTTAGCTGCGGTTTTTCATCGCAAGCCCATTTTTCTGCCAGATTTAAGCAAGCCTCTGGCGTAACGCCGCGCCGTTTTCGGTGCCTTTAAGACAGTTCTAGTTATGCCCTCGGCTAAGAAAAGGTGTCTTGAAAATTCTTAGCCGAGGGCATTAAGTTAGCTGAAAATATTAGCCCGCTTTAGCCGCGGCCTTTTTTCTTTCTTCATATTTTATTTTTTCTTCCTCAACCAATTCCTTTTTGGACAGCTTGCCCACAAGGGTTTTTGGAAGTTCCGCGCGGAATTCGACATCTGTCGGTAGTTCATGTTTACCCAGTTTATCTTCTAGGAAACTCCGAAGTTCATCGATGGTAAATTCAGGCTTGTTTGCACGAAGCTTGACGAATGCTTTGGCTGCTTCACCGCGATAGTCGTCAGGAATACCCACAACAGTTACTTCTGCCACACTCGGGTGCTCGAAGATGGCTTCTTCGATAATGCGCGGATATACGTTAAAGCCACCGGACGTGATCATATCCTTTGTCCGGTCAACAATGTGCATATAGCCATCTTCATCGAAGTAACCTGTATCACCTGTCAGGAAGAAGTCGTCAACAAAGGACTCAGCCGTTACATCGGGCTTATTCCAATATCCCTTCATGACGTTGGGGCCTTTAATGGCTATCTCCCCGATATCACCTGTAGGCATGATTTTAGTACGGTCATCTACATCAAAGATACGAATTTCAATGCCCGGAACAGGGACGCCTGCAGATCCGGCGACGCGCTTGTCTGTCATTGGTGTGGTTGTGCCTGAAGGTGATGTCTCTGTCATACCCCAGCCTTCAAGAAGCCGACAGCCCGTGACCCGTTGGAAGTGTTCTTGCACCTCGACGGGGAGCGGAGCGCCGCCTGATGCACAGAATTTCAAAGACTTAAGATCGTATTTCTCCACCTCAGGATGATTGGCTATGGCCATATACATCGTAGGTACGCCTGGAAAAACAGTCGGTTTTTTCTTGTCTAGATCCTTCATGACCTCATTGAGATCAAATTTTGGATGCAAAATCAGCTCAGCACCGCCAGCTATACCGAAATTCATATTCACTGTAAGGGCATAAATATGGAAAAGCGGCAGAACTGCTAGAACCTTTTCAGTTCCATCTACCAGAACCCCTGTTGGTCCTTGCTGCATGGAACGAAGTTGCTGACAGGCTGCGACAAGGTTTCTATGGGTGAGCATAGCGCCTTTTGGAAGGCCCGTTGTGCCCCCTGTATATTGCAAAACCGCGACTCGCTCGGCCGGATTCATAACAGGAACAGCTTCGATTTTGCCGTCATTCGCCAAAAGTGATTTGTAAGAAATATGGCTATCATCGTTTGGATAAGACGAAATTTCTTTTGATTTAACAATTGGGTATAGGAAATTTTTAGGAAAAGGTAGAACTTCTTTCAAATTTCCAACAACAATTTTTTTGAGCCTTGTGCGGCCAAGAAGCGACGAAATATTTGGATACAATACCTTCAGATCAAGGGTCACCATGATGTCGGTGTTACTATCCTCAATTTTATGGAGTAATTCTCTCTCAGCATCCAATGGGGAATAATTCACCACTGTACCGCCCGCTTTTAAAATTCCGAAAAAGCAAACAATATACTGAGGACAATTGGGCAAGTAGAGTCCAACATGAACCCCTTTTTTTACGCCCAGCTTCTGAAAGCCCTTCGCTGCCCGATTAACCATAACGTCAAGCTGCGCATAAGTGGTTTTCTTATCCAGAAAATCAATCGCATTATTGTTCGGCCATGCTTTAACAGCTTCGTCCAGTATGGCATATACCGGTTTGTTCTCAATTTCGATTTCCCACTTCACACCCGGCGGGTATGATTTCTCCCAAGAAAAATCTGACATCTTATTCCCTTTTCTATTCTGCGGCTTCCCCTGCAAATTTTGGTTTTTTCTTTTTAGGTTACGTCGTTACGGGGAGGCTGGTCAAAGAAAATTTTTCGTCTGTACTGGGTTATTTTGTGCAAAAAGGTGCAAATTGCGTTTAATCAATGACCGGTGGTCAATAATATGGAAAAACATAAGAAAAGGAGAATGTTATGACCACAGCGACAGAGACAGCACGCAGCTGCGTAAATGCTGCCTTAGAAGAAGCAAACCGACATCAAATTTCTGAAGATGCGGTTGCAGGCGCATTGATTACAGAAGCGATCTCGGTCTTCAAAAAAAGTCGGAGCAATGTAGATATTGCCAATGAAATTATCTTCATCGCTGAAAATTTAAGCGAAGATGAAGACTATAATTTTATGCGCCCTTAATGCGGGAATAGCTATAATTTAAAATCCATCTAATCCGGCGCCGCAAATGATGATACCAATTTTCTGATTTTCTTCGGTTTTGAATTTATCAAAATGCACTGCTGCGAGAGCGGCACTGGCCGCAAGTTCCGTTGCAATGCCACAGTGATTCCATAGCCATTTTGCAGCGACTTCCATTTCATCATCCTCGACGAGGATGATCTCTTCTACAAGCTTTGAGATGATACTGAGGTTCAAATCGGCAGATCTTTTTGGCGCTAAGGTTCCAGCCCTAGTGGAGATCGCCTCCAATGTTATCAGCTCACCTGCCTTGCAACTGTTGTGGAGGGTGGGTGCGCCCGCAGCTTCAACGCCGATGATCCTGATATTTGGATTAATGAGTTTTGCGGCCGTTGCGACACCGGAAATAAGGCCCCCGCCGCCAATGGCGACGATCAGAACATCAAGATCAGGGGCCGCTTCGAGTATTTCCAGTGCGATCGTGCCTTGCCCCTCGATGACAGAGGCGTCGGCAAAGGGGTGGATGTAGGTTTTCCCATTTCTTTTGGCATCTTCAAGGGCCAGAGCGTTCGCATCATCCCAAACATCCCCCTCTACGATGACATCCTGTGTGATGGCTTTTAGCTTTTCCACTTTGGATGCTGGTGTGTTTTTGGGAAGGTAGATTGTTGTCGGTGTGTTGGTCAGGGATCCCGCTAACGCAACCCCCATACCGTGGTTCCCACCAGAGGCTGTCACTAGGCCGCTTGCGAGTGCTTTCGCATCCAATCCCAAAACAGTGTTTAGGGCACCTCGAATCTTAAAGGATCCAGATAACTGCAAATTCTCTAACTTCAATGAAACCGTTGTTTTATCATCAAGTTTGACTTCCATCAGGGGCGTTTGACGGACGTAGGGTAAGAGACGTGCCTGCGCTGCTTTGAATAGGGCAAGGGTAAAGTTTTTGCTCATTGATTTTCGCCTGAGGGGTGACATGGTATGAGAAATGACGTTTATTATGTGTCTTAAGATACCCCAAATCAACAACTCATACAGAACAATAAGAAAGCAGCCCCATGATCGAAAAAACCCTTGAGTTGACTATAGAAAACCACATTGCCCATATCCGACTGAACCGCCCGGCAAAGCTTAATACGCTTATCATGGAATTTTGGCAGGACATGGTTGATGTGTTCGCTGAAATCGAAATGGCAAGTGAAGCACGTGTTGTCGTGATCTCCTCTACAGGCAAGCATTTTACAGCTGGCCTTGATTTGAGCGCTTTTGGCTCTCTTGCGGGCGAGATGCAAGGGGCATCCGATCCCGCACGCATTCGCGAACAGATGCGCAATAATGTTCGTGAAATGCAGGAAAGCTTTACTGTGATTGAAAAATGCCGGGTGCCTGTTCTTGTCGCTGTGCAAGGGGGATGTATTGGCGGCGGTGTGGATTTGATTACGGCTGGGGATATGCGGTATTGCTCAAAAGACGCTTTCTTCTGCATTCAGGAGATTAATATCGGTATGACAGCAGACGTCGGGACGCTTCAGCGCTTGCCCCATTTGATCCCATCAGGTGTCGTTCGAGAACTGGCTTATACGGGCCGTCGTATGCTCGCGGAAGAAGCAAAAGAGGTTGGCCTGGTAAACGCGGTCTTCGATAATGCAGAGGAGATGCTTAGTGAGGTTATGAAAATTGCTGCTGTAATCGCATCAAAATCCCCTCTTGCCGTTCATGGCACAAAAGAGATGATCAATTATACGCGGGATCATTCGGTGGATGATGCCCTGAATTACATGGCTGTTTGGCAAGCTGGAATGTTTTTCTCTAACGATTTGTTCGAAGCGGCCAAAGCAAATGCAGAGAAAAGGGAGCCGGTTTTCGAAAACCTTCTCCCCCCTAAAAAGCTGGTTCGTCGCCAACCGTGATAAAAGGCTAACGACCTAAGATCTTCCATATACCGTCGGCGGTCATTATTATTTTATCGCCGGCGAGAAGCTCACCGCGAATAAAGACGATTGAGACACCTTGCCGCGTAATCTTGCAGTTTATTTCTAGCCATTCACCAACAGTACCGGCGGCTACAAAATCAAAGTTCAGGCTAATGGTGGCACAAGGCTTTCGGTTGACAGAATTCCACACGGTTTGACCCAAGACTTCATCCATGAAGCTCATCATCATGCCGCCATGGACAATGCCATGGTAATTTGTGTGGCTTTCATCGGGTAAAAAACCGAAGCGGTAGGAACCATCTTCTTCTTTTTTATAATAAATGGGTCCGATTTTTTCGGGGAATTTATTAGGCGCTGAATATTTGCGAAATCCGTCGGGTATTTTGTTGTTCATCATATAGGTCTCTTTTTTGGGCCAGTATGACTTTATTTTTATTAAACGCAACAAATCCTGATTGAAGAGCCCTGCTACATAGCAATGCAGGGCTCCTTGATAAGAGTAGGTGTCTAGGCTTTATCTTCATACCCGTTGCGCACGGCATTATCCAGGCAATCAGCCTTGTCCGCGTAGCCTTGGGTTGACGCCCCTACTATCCGTCCATTAGGGGCTGTCCGCCGCCATCGCCATTTTCCTCTATTGCCTTGATAAAATTCCCAAACGTCGTCGTCACCATTAATATCCATCACTTTAATCTCCATTTAGTATTGATTTTTAAATGACGGTCTGAGAATTTATCTGTGAGAAATCTAAAAAAACTAGAAGCATTTCGATCAAGGAGTAGCTGAGAGTGATCCGTCAATTAAGTGGAGAAAAAAGATGCCAAACAAGAGGGCGGGGTCTGGTAGACGTCACGTCACCAATTAATGATTGGCTAGCGCATTCTGGGTTGCAGGAAGGTGTTCTGACGCTCTTTTTGCAACATACATCGGCCTCCCTCACAATTCAGGAAAATGCGGATCCGGATGTACTTCGTGATTTAGATAATTTTTTCAGCGTCTTAGTACCTGATGGGGCAGCCCAATATACTCATACAGCAGAAGGTCCTGATGATATGCCCGCCCATATTCGCGCTAGCCTGACGGATGTATCTTTAAGTATTCCGGTATTCGGTGGACGAATGTGTTTGGGAACTTGGCAGGGGGTCTATATTTTTGAACACAGGACCAGCCCCCATATAAGAACGCTGGCCCTGAATTTTATAGGTGAGTAAAGTTGAGTCATCTGCCTGCATTTTCCATCAGTCGACTGTAGAACTGAATAACTTCTTTATAATTTTTTACCATAATCCGCTCATTAGTTCCGTGAATTCGAGACAAGTCGTTGGGGCCTAATCGCATTGGGATGAAGCGATAATTATCTTCAGACATGCTTTCGTAATGTTTGCTGTCTGAGCCAGCGAGCATCAGGCCTGGAGAAATGATCACATCCTTTATCGTCTCCCGGATGGTTGTCTCAATAATCGAGTAATTTTTACTTGTGCTACTGGATACCTTCGATGGCTCATTCCCTTGGTGAACTGAAATAGAGATATCCGGATCGTCAATGGTTGCCTTCACGTGGGCAACTACTTCATTAATGGAGCTTCCG
>JAESSA010000061.1 GCA_016764355.1 Sneathiella sp.
TTCTTCGAGAAATGGCTGGTTGAGTATTTCCCAACGCAGCTTCAGAAGAAATATCTCAATTATATCTGTAGTCATCGACTGCGCCGGGAAATTATAACAACGATTATTGTGAACCAGCTTGTCAATCGCGCCGGGATCACATTTGTGATGCAAATGGTTGAAGAATTAGGGGTTGGTGTCGATGATGTGGCGCGGGCTTTTGCTTTAACCCTTGAAGTATTCGAACTACCTTCATTGTGGCATGAGATTGAGGCGTTGGATAACCGTGTTAGCTCCGATATTCAGGGACGCATGATTGATGCCACTCAAAAGCTTCTTCGTCGGGCTACCCTTTGGAGTTTGAGGCATTTACGCTTACCTATTGATGTCAAAGGTGAAATTGGTCAACTGGCACCGAGCATGAGAGATCTGGAAGGTAATTTGGGAACATTGCTCAGTGAAGCGGGCCGAAAATCTTATCTTGAACGCGTGGCGTACCTGATGGAAATGAATGTGCCCGAAGAGCTTGCCAATAAGATCTCAGCTTTGGCCCCTCTACGGTCTTCTCTTGATGTGGTGCAGGTGGGTAAATATTCTGAACGTCCGATCGATGAAGTCGGTGAGGTTTATTTTGCCGTTGGAGCAGAACTCCATCTTGATTGGCTAAGATTTGCTGCCGAAAATATCGAACCTGAAAATCATTGGGAACGGTTGGCTGTGACTGCCATTATTGATGATCTTTACGGTCAGCAGCGGGCGCTTACAAACTCCGTGTTCGATAATGCCAACGGACATAAAGGCCGCGCGGCGTTGGAGCACTGGGAATCCCGTAACCAAAATCCGATCAACCGATCTCGTGACCTTATTGAAGAATTTAAGGCTAGCGGGGGAGTTGATATTGCGAAATTGGCTTTTGCCAACAGGCAGTTCAGATCAATGATTAGTTAAAGCCCTAATATTATTTTTGTCTTGAATCCCTTCTTCTTTTTTCCATACACTGAAAAAAAAGGGGAGGGGACATGAACAATAATAGGGAAGCGTCAAAGCTTGGGAAATTTTCCTGGGCCTTATTTGATTGGGCAAATCAGCCGTTTTTTACTGTGGTCACTACATTTATTTTTGCGCCTTACTTCACCTCAATCGTGGTCGGAGACCCGGCGCAAGGGCAAGCCTATTGGGGATACACGCAAGCTGCAGCCGGTATATTGATCGCACTATTTAGCCCGGTTTTTGGCGCGATCGCGGATGCGGGAGGGCGCAGAAAACCCTGGATAGTCTTTTTCGTCGCACTATGTGCTATTGGCAGCTTTTCGCTCTGGTGGGCCGTTCCGGGTCAAGAAAGTGGGCTTATTTGGATTCTTTTTGCCATTGTTATTGGAACAATAGGTGTTGAATTCAGTCTGGTGTTTAATAACGCGATGCTGCCAACCCTGACATCACGAGAGAAAATGGGCCGTTTAAGTGGTTTTGGTTGGGGGATAGGGTATTTAGGAGGACTAATTGCCCTTTTTATTGTTCTTTTGGGATTCTCCATGCCGGAGACCCCTTTATTCGGAATAGATAAAGCCGCGCACGAGCAGGATCGTCTGACGGGGCCTCTGGCAGCGGTCTGGTTTGTTGTCTTTTTCATTCCCATGTTGATTTTTACGCCTGACATGAAATCAAAAGGCATTGGAAAGTTAGAGGCTCTGCGGACAGGTTTGAAAGCTTTGGGGGCAACTTTGCGCTCTCTCCGTGATCATAAGAATATTGTCTCCTTCCTGATTGCCCGTATGTTCTACAATGATGGGATTCTGGCTCTGATCGGATTTTCAGGTATTTATGCGGCCGGCCTGTTTGGCTGGGATACAACAGCCCTTGGTATCTTTGGTATATTAATCAATGTATTTGCTATCGCCGGCTCATTTATAGGGGGTTGGCTGGATGACAAAATTGGCTCCAAGCCGACCATTGTGATCTCCGTCCTTGGGCTTTCATTCGCATCCGTCGGTGTTTTGTCTATCAGTGATGGGCAAGTTTTGTTTGGGTTGCCTGCTGCAATGCCGGTTGAGGGCGGCGGATTGTTTGCAAGCCCGGCTGAGCTGGTTTTCATGGGCTTTGGATTATCATGGGGTTTTTCTTTGGTCCGGCGCAAGCGGCGAGCCGAACATTGGTCGCGCGGTTATCTCCACCAGAGAAAATTGGTGAGTTTTTTGGGTTATTTGCGCTCTCTGGAAAGGCAACGGCATTTGCCGCTCCCCTGGCAATTGCTGTTGTCACAGATTTATCGGGGCAACAACGCCCAGCAATGATCGTGATTTTTATTATGTTACTGGTGGGGGCGGGATTAATGACTTTTGTCCGCGAACCTGACGCGTAAGATAATGCGGGCAAGTGTTTTGCTTGCCCGCACCACATTATTTTAAAGTAACGGCAGTCCCACTTGCAACAACCATCATCATGCTGTCGCCCATGACTTCCGTATCAAGGCTAATGCCGACAACGGCATTGGCACCAAGCTCTTCTGCTTCTTCAACCAAGTCTTCTAGCGCTAGGGTCCGCGCTTTCTTCAGCTCTTTTTGGTACGCACCAGAACGTCCCCCGATGACATCCGTCACGCGCGCAAAGAAATCGCGAACGAAATTTACGCCCATAACCGCTTCGCCTGCGACGATGCCGTGATAGGCCTCAATGGTTTTGCCTTCAACTGATCCTGTTGTCGTCGTGATCATGGTTTTCTCCTGATCGAAAAATTTAATGTCTGAAATGTCTCATGCCAGTAAAGACCATGGCAAGGCCAGCACCGTCCGCTGCTGCAATAACCTCGTTATCTCGCATGGAGCCGCCTGGTTGGATGACTGCGGTTGCGCCGGCGTCGGCTGCGGCAAGTAGGCCATCTGCGAAGGGGAAGAATGCGTCAGATGCCACAACTGATCCTTTTGCCCAAGCCTCCGTCTCGCCTGCATTTTGCGCCGCTTCCAAGGATTTGGCCGCTGCGATTTTGGAGCTATCCACCCGGCTCATCTGCCCAGCTCCAATACCAACGGTCGCACCATCGCGTACATAAATGATGGCGTTTGACTTAACATGTTTGCCAACCGTGAAGGCAAAGCGTAAATCGCTCAGTTCTTCGTCAGTTGGAGCCCGTTTTGTGACTACTTTAAGCTCAGGTTCCGCTGTTAAAGCATTGTCGCGCCCCTGAACCAAGTAACCACCGGCAACTGATTTGATCATGCGACCACCGATGGCAGGATCGGGAAGACCCATGGTCAGAAGCAAACGAAGGTTTTTCTTCGTAGCGATGATAGCTTTAGCGTCTTCCGTTGCATCTGGTGCGATGATGACTTCAGTGAAGATTTTGATGATTTCCTGCGCAGTATCTGCATCCAGGGTTTGGTTCAGTGCAATAATGCCACCAAAGGCAGATGTGGTGTCACAGGCAAATGCAGTTTTATAAGCGTCGGCGAGCGTTGCGCCATGGGCTACACCGCAAGGGTTAGCATGCTTGATGATGGCGCAAGTTGGGCCCGATACTCTTGGGTCAAACTCAGCAACCAACTCGAACGCGGCATCTGTATCGTTGTAATTGTTGTACGACAGTTCTTTGCCTTGCAGCTGGGTCGCTGTGGAAATACCAGTGCGCACTTCAGAATTGCTGTAGAAAGCGGCACTTTGATGGGGGTTCTCACCGTAGCGGAGGGATTGCTGGAGGGTTCCAGAGAAAACCAAACGCTCCGGAAACTCTTCCCCTAGCTGGTCAGCATACCAAGCGGAAATTGCAGCATCATACGCGCCCGTTCTCGCATACGCTTTAGCGGCCAGTTTTTTACGAAGCGAAATGCTTGTCTTACCGTCATGAGTTTCCAGCTCGTCGATCACCGTTTGATAATCACTGGCATCCACCACAACATTTACAAAGCCGTAGTTTTTTGCGGCGGATCGAATCATGGCCGGGCCACCAATGTCGATATTTTCGATGCAAGTGTGAAAATCAGCACCCTTTGCGACGGTCTCTTCAAAGGGGTAGAGATTGACAACCACAAGATCAATGGCACCAATATTATGGGTTTTCATAGCGGCGACATGGTCTTCATTATCACGGAGAGCCAAAATGCCGCCATGGATCATAGGGTGGAGTGTTTTAACCCGACCATCCATCATTTCAGGGAAATTTGTGTGATTGGCAACTTCCGTTACCGGAATGCCCGCATCGGCAAGCATCTTTGCACTACCGCCGGTGGACAGGATTTCAACATTGCGGAGGCTGAGGGCCTTACCCAGTTCAACTAGTCCAGTTTTGTCGGATACGGAAATAAGCGCGCGCGTGATGGGTTGAAGATCGGAAGCTGACATTGATATCTAATCCTGTTTGTCTACGGAGCGGGAAATATGCGCGCGCTATAGCATGAGATGAGCATTTTCGGAACATATCTTTGAACAAAAATAGAATCCACAAAATTTATTGACACATAATATAACACTGTTATTTTAAATTAATGAGTATATCAAAAATTAGAAAAACAGAAAAAGATCGCCGCCGGAATATATTAGCGTCGGCAATCCGGGTGTTCGAACGGGATGGTCTTGCAAAAGCAAGTATGCGGATTATTGCCAAGGAAGCAGGATGTACAACCGGGGCAATATACCCCTTGTTTTCTGGTAAGGAAGATATTTACGCAACCCTTTTGGAAGTGAGTCTGGATGAGCTGCAAAATAAGGTGGCCAAGGCTGCCGCCGGAGAGTCTGATGCTAAAGTAGCGTTACTTTTTGCTGCTACTTCTTTCTTTGAATATTATGCGAATAAGAGGTTTGAGCTGGATTTGGGGCTCTATCTTTTTGGATTTGAGAGTGCAAGAAGCTTAGGCCGGGAGAAAGATACAATTCTCAATGTAAGCCTACTAAGAACGCTAGATATATTTGGCGCATGCTTTAAACGATTGGCACCCATTGAGCTTAAAGCGGAGGAGGCAGCCGTCTGGGCACAAAATGAGAGAGATGCTCTGTTTGCCTCTCTAATTGGAATATTAATGCTCGCGCATACGGGGCGTGCGAGCTCAATTGGAACCGACCCCCGAACGATTTTACAAACGACAGTACAAGGTATCATAAACAAACTAAAAAATAACACTGTTATAGGAGAATATCATGTCCGTTGAAATCGAGAAGAACGAGAATGTCTGGACAATTATCCATAATCGGATCGAGGCTAGAAACGCTGTTGATCCTGAAGCGGGTGATGCTCTGGTCGAGGCATTTTTGGAATTTGATAAAGATCCGCAAGCACGAGTTGCCGTCTTTTGGGGTGCTGGCGGTGCGTTTTGTGCTGGATGGGACCTGAAATACGCGTCTACTCTAATTGAGGAAAATGCGTTTCAAAAAGAATTGGTAGAAAATCTGGCATTCCCTATGGGGGCTAATCCCGCTCCAAGAGGGCCATTGGGTCCCTCTCGGTTAGAACTTTCAAAACCCGTTATTGCAGCAGTAGAGGGACCCGCGGTTGCAGGGGGAATGGAGCTTGCCCTTTGGTGTGACATTCGGGTGATGGCGGAAAGTGCCTATTTAGGAGTTTACTGTCGCAGGTGGGGAATTCCCCTTATTGATGGCGGTACGGTAAGGTTGCCACGCCTAGTTGGTCAAGGGAAGGCGCTGGAGATTGCAATGACGGGCCGAAAAGTCCCTGCTGATGAATGTTACAAAATCGGTTTGTGCGAAAAAGTAGTAGAAGAAGGTGGCGCGCGGGCTGCTGCCGAGGAAATGGCTCATGAAATTGCCCGTTTCCCTCAAGAAGCCATGTTAACAGACCGTCGCTCAATAATAGAGACGCGAGGAATGCCCGTTCGGGAGGCGTTACGAGTTGAGTGGGCAAATGGCATTCAATCTGTTTCAAACGAAGGGGCTGCAGGGGCTGGTCGACTTAAGGATGGGCTTGGAAGACATGGGGACTTCACGTCCATTTGATGGATCGTTAGAAGGGAACGCCGGCTGGGGGTGGATTGATTGACAAATGGGGAGATGATGGTTACCTAATCAATTCCACACAACCCATGGAGCTTTGATGTCCAACTCAATTCCGGCTGCCCTTCGGGGCGGTGAAAAAGTCAGCCGTAAAACTGCCATTTCCATCATTGGTCTGGGTTATGTTGGATTGCCCTTGGCTGTGGCCCTTGCCAGACAATTTGATGTCGCGGGTTTTGACATCAGCGAAGCCCGGGTGGAGGAGCTCAATGACGGCTTTGATCGCACTTTTGAAATTGAGCAGCCTGTCCTTCGAGCAAGCAGTGTTCGCTATTCAACGAATATCGCGGATACGAGCGACGCTGATATTCATATCATTACAGTGCCAACCCCTGTTGACGAGTTAAACAAACCTGACTTGACCCCGCTTCAAAACGCATGCCGCGCCATTGGACCCGTTATGAAAAAGGGGTCGATTGTGGTGGTTGAGAGCACGGTTTATCCCGGTGTCACAGAAGATGTTTGTGGCCCCATTCTGGAAGAGATTTCCGGTTTTAAATCTGGGGTCGATTTTTATCTGGGATACTCACCGGAACGGATCAATCCGGGCGATAAGGTGCATACGGTCGACAAAATTATCAAAGTTGTGGCCGGGCAAACAGAACAAGTTACTGATATATTAGAGGATATTTACGGGGCTGCCACGACGGGCGGGACGTTCCGTGCCCGAAATATAAAAACGGCAGAAGCTGCTAAAGTTATTGAAAACGCCCAGCGGGATATCAATATCGCTTTTGTAAATGAAGCCACCATGATCTTTCAAAAACTGGGTATTTCTGCTTACGACGTTTTGGAGACTGCGGGCACTAAATGGAATTTTCTCAATTTTACCCCCGGTTTGGTCGGTGGGCATTGTATAGGAATTGATCCCTTTTATTTGGCCCATAAGGCCAATGAAGTTGGACATTCCCCTGACTTGATTTTAACGGGACGTAGAATTAACGAATCCATGGGGAAATTCATTGCCGATAGCGTGGATAGCCAGATAAAAGCGAGTAGTCGGGTGTTGCTGCTTGGATTAACTTTCAAGGAAAATGTGCCTGATTTACGCAACACCAAAGTGCTGGATATCGTAAAGCGCCTTGAAGAGCTGGGCCATACTGTGGATGTTCATGACCCCCTTGCGGACAAGGCTGAGGCCAGCCAGTTCTATGATCTTGAGCTGAAGGAAAACTTGAAAAATTTGACTGGCTATAATGCTGTAATCGGGGCGGTTGCTCATTCTGTTTATAAGGATCTGTCCCAAACCGCGTTGGAGGGAATGGTCACTTCAGACGGTCTCATCGCTGATGTTAAAGGGATGTGGCGAAATCGGGAATTTTCCAGCAACCTAAAACGTTGGCAGTTATAATTCAGCGTCACTTTCGCCGAGCATTTTAAGGGACCATTTGATGCTAAGGGGAGCGTTTCCGTGGAGGCGACCCCGCAGCACAATTTGCTGGCTTTTCCGCGGTTTTCCTGCTTGTGCACAATAAATACCTTCTTCCAAAGAAAGATCGCCCAAGCTACTCGCAAACTGCCAACCATCTCCATTTTTTGTTTTAATGAATAAATTACGGCCGCCGATGCTTTTGGAGATACTAAGATCGGGATGCAGGTGAAAACGAATTTGGAATTCTGTTGTCTCCGCCGTATCCTTTGTTGCGGTAACAACCTCTTCTCCCCGTAGATTTTGTCCGCTTGCTTCCAAATATAGGCGACGTGTATGGGCAACTCCGTGACTTGCCATGTAACCGGGATTGGTTAATTCAAGCCACAAATTCCCTCCCTCAGCATGGGTTGTGACTTTTACAGGGTCTGGTTCCTTGTTTTGTGAAGGTTGCGGAAACGTTGCGTTTTGGTCAGACAGGCAAAGTGTGGAATGAGCCGCGGTGGCGCTCAGTGCTTTCCCCCAAGGAGAGGTTGCGTCTGGATGTGCGCCGCAATTAACAAAAATCCGATCTCGACCATAACTAAATTCTAAGCTGCCGATACCCTGATGGGAGACGGTGGTTTTTGGGCGCCCGCCCTCTCCCGTTTCAAGGAGCAATAAAGCGCGACCTGCTTTTAATCTCTCGAACCCGCCTTTGGGGCACCGGTGTGGCGGGCGACCGGGAGCCTCGGCAATAGCAAGAAGGTGATCAACCGTGCCCTCCGACGCCATGACAGAGCCATTAAACAGAGCAAGGGAGCCATCCCCATGTTGAAAAAAGCGAACAACGGGCGCCAATCGATCAATACCGCCCATGAGGGCGCTCGGTATTTCTTCTTGTAAATTATTCAGGGTGTGTTTTAGGCCAATCAAGTCTGATAGTAAGCTCATATGTCGGGCGGGACTTCTGGATGTATGGCAGCCATCGGCAAGAATGGTGCTGTCAATTTGTTCTAGTAGCTGCTTTTTGTATTTTCTGGCTTGCCCGTCCGTATCGGGAAAGCACAAGGCACATAAATAGAGGGCGAGTGTTGTCTCAAACTTGTCATCATCGCGGGAGATGAAGCGGTTATACCTGCCTAAATGGTTGTATTGTTCCCGGAGCGAGCGCAAAAACTTATAGTTGAAGTCTCCTTCATGGGGAGTCATTAGAAATTGGCTTTGGCGGGTCCAATTGATAAGCCGGCGCGCCAAAATACCGGCATCCCAAATATGAGGCCGGTAAGTATCAAAATGTTTGATCCACGACAGAACCAACGCCCGGGCATGACGAACAGAAGCATCAGACCCATTGGCGGAAAAATCACGGAGCCAGTCAAAATTGTGGAGCTCATAATGCCAATGCAAGGGCATGTCTGCGGCGAACCACGGATCAATATTTGTAAGTTTAGCCTCAATCCCTGACAATAGAAAATGGCCCTGAAAGATAGCATCGGCACGTAAAGCGTCACCGGGCATTGCCTCAACGGGATTAGCGATCAGTTTTTTGGGAGTTCTTGTCCGCAAGCTAGTTGCGTAAGAAGAGGTAGAGAAAATGAAATCAAGAAAAGACTTACGCGGCGGCAAAGTCACGCTTTTAAGGGGTGATCCTACCGCCGCAATGCTCATGAGCGACCTAGTAGCGCTTTAATGTTAGCCGCATAATGATCAGGGCCACCTTTGAACGCGGCGCTTCCAGCTACAAGCAAATCGGCACCGGCTTCTATTGCCAAAGGGGCGGTTTCCACATTAATGCCGCCATCTACTTGAAGGTCAATATCCCGCCCAGTCTCGTCAATCATACTGCGCAAAGTGCGGATTTTGTCCAGTTGTGATGGGATGAATTTCTGACCACCGAAGCCGGGATTTACCGACATCACAAGAACCAGATCAACCTCATCCATCACAAGCTCCAATGTGGAGGCCGGTGTCGCTGGATTTAAAGAGACCCCCACCTTTTTGCCATAGGATTTTACCAACTGGATGCTACGGTGTAGATGGGCACCCGCTTCCTGATGGAGGGTAATAATATCTGCACCAGCAGTGACAAATTCAGGGATGAATGGATCAACGGGGGAGATCATCAAGTGGCAGTCAAAGACTTTGTCTGTGTAATTGCGCAAAGATTTGATGACCGTGGGGCCAAAGCTGATATTGGGGACAAAGTGACCATCCATTACATCCAGATGAATATAATCGGCACCTGCCTCTGAAATGGCGGTCACTTCTTTGCCCAAATTGGCAAAGTCAGCTGCTAGGATTGAGGGGGCAATTCTGACCGGTTTACGCATAATCTTCCTTATACTTTATCGTCACGGCCCACTCTCTGAGGGGAGCCTAGTTTTTCATAAGGCGGCAGGCAAAAAAGCCGTCCATACCGCCCGGTTTATCATCTTCGATCCCCACTGAGTAGTGAGGTAAGCAACGGATTTCTCCCTCTTCATTGAGGATGTGAGAAAGGCCGCCAATTTCTTCTGACTTAATGGGAACTCGTTTCATCTCTGGATACTTTTCAAGGAAATCCTTGATCTGCCATTCACCTTCTTCAGATTGCAACGAGCAAGTGCTGTAAACCAGTGTGCCACCTGATTTTAGCTGTGTAATTGTGGCATCGAGAAGGCGAGATTGAAGTTCAGCCAGTTTTTTCACATCCGCATCGCTTTTTAACAGAGCAACGTCTGGATGCCTTCGAATTGTGCCTGTACTGGAACACGGGGCATCTAACAAAATTGCATCAAATAGCACATCAGGTTTAAACTCAGTAGCATCAGCAACTATGACTGTTACCTCAAGCTTTAACCGTTCCATATTTTCTTCAAGTTTTTTCAACCGTGCTTTGGATCGGTCAAGGGATGTTACATGGGCACCGGTTAGCGCAAGCTGCGCTGTTTTTCCGCCGGGGGCCGCACAAACGTCCAGAACTTGCTTGCCTGCAATATCACCAAAAAGCTGAGCGGGGAGAGCGGCCGCGGCATCCTGCACCCACCATTCACCGTTATCAAAACCCGGAAAATCAATAACAGAGCCACCGGCTAGGCGGCGAAGGGAACCTGTAGGCAGAATAGTGGCCGATAGTTTGTCAGCCCAGCCTTCCAAGTCACCCTTAACGCTAATATCCAAAGCGGCTTCTGTTAAATGGGCGTTGCCAATCTGAGTTGCGATTTCCTCTCCGTAGAAATCTTTCCAACTGTTCCAAAGCCATAGCGGCGTATTTCTATAAGGCTGGTTCATCTTGTCCAGCAATTTTCGCCCCTGCCTGTCAGTACGACGAAGAAGGGCGTTGACCAAGCCTTTAAATTTGCTGTTTTCGGGAATGAGTTCAACCGTATCGTGAACAGCCGCATGAGAGGGGATATTCAAGAACAGAATTTGAGTGATTCCAAGACGGATTATATGCCGTACGCGAGTGGCTTTTACGGGCAAAGGCCGATCGAGCATTTTGTCAATCAGGTGATCAATAATTCCAAGATGGCGCAGGCAAGTGGATGCCATAGCGCGCGCCAAAGAACGATCACGTCCGGGCAGGCCGCTTAGAGATCCGGTCAGGATGTCTTCGAGTAGGTGGTTTTTTGTCAGGACCTGATCAAGGATCTGAACGGCGCGAGCGCGTGGGTTGGGCTGTTCCATTGTCATGAAGGGTTTGTACGGTAAATTCGGAGTGGGGTCTATAGCCGCGTATCCGGCAATGTGGTAGTTAGGATCAGAAATCGCGCATAAGGAATAAGTAAATGGACAAAACCTCAGATAAAGACGCTGCACCCTCAGAAAATCTAGATACTGAGAAAAAAACTGCCCAAGAAAACCCTGCTCTAAAAGTCAAACAGGCTGAGGGCGAAATCGGCGGTCCCAAAGGCCTAGAACCTACCCGCTATGGCGACTGGGAACGCAAAGGGATCGTCAGCGATTTTTAAGCCGCTTGGATGATTGCTACGCTGTTTTCTTACCCCGTTCAGCAAGCCAGATACCGCCGAGAACCAATAACAGGGATAAACCGTGATAGAGCTCGAACGGTTCATTAAGAAATATGACGGCCATAATAGATGCAAATATCGGGACGAGATTAACAAAAACACCGGCGCGTCCGGGGCCGATCAAGGTAACACCGTTGATAAAACTCAGTTGTGCCAAGAAAGACGGGAAAACGGCGATGGCGCCGATGAGAAGCCAGCCGGTAAGTGTTGGCGCTTGAAAATCACCCAGTAAAATTTCCCCGGCAAGCAAGGGTAGGGTTGATAAAAAGGCAGCGCCTGCCAACATGGTGAAAAAGGAGATGGCAGAGACGTCAGGTTTGAACCTGAGGGCAACTGTGTATCCAGCGTATAAAAGACACGCAATGATCATCAAAAAATCACCCATATTGAAGTCAAGGGCTGCGAGTCTCTCAAAACTACCGCCAGCGCCCACTGTAATAACGCCGATGATCGTCAGGGCCACCCCGGCCATTTGAGATTTATTGATCGGTGTTTTAAAAAAGACGAGGGCCCCAAGGAAAACAAAAACAGGAATAGACCCTTGGAGAATGCCTATATTGACGGCGGTCGTTGTATGGGCTGCAATATAGAATAGGGAATTAAATCCTGTAAATCCGACAGCTCCCCACAAGAAAAAGAATCCAAGTTTGGGTCGCAAAAGTGGCCAATCTCTACGGACATTGCGCCGAGCAAAAACAAGAAGTAATAGGATAACTCCAGACCAGCGAAGCATAACCAATGTCATGGGAGACACTTCTCCCACAGCCAAACGACTGAATATGGCATTCCCACCCCAGCAAAGGGTTGTGAATATCAAGAAAAGATAAGCTCGCCCACTGCTATTGGGGGCAAGGCTGGATGCTGAACTATTACTCATAATTGGAATGGCCGTTGAATTAGAATTGATCTGTAAATACTACTCGATAATTGTGTGTAGGCCAACAGTCGTGATGAGAAAGCGGGGAAGCTTAAACGCCCCCTTTATAACAAATCAAATGCCACGAAGCGTCATCAATGGGGACGACAGAAAGTCTACTTTGACGGATCAAGGCCAGCTCGGACAATTGTGGTTCAGCCTTTATATCGGAAAGGGAGACAGGTGCTTGAAATGCTTTTACAGCGCGTACATCAACCATACCAAAGCGGCCGGTTGTGTCGGTGTGATCAGGGTAATATTCCTTGATCACTTCGACAATACCGACAATTTTCTTTTCTTTAACTGAATGGTAGAAAAAACACTGATCGCCATTTTCCATGGCTTTCATATTGTTAGAAGCCTGAAAATTTCGGACACCATCCCAATAAGTTCCAGCATCCCCGGCTTTTATCTGATCATCCCAAGACCAGGAACCGGGTTCTGTTTTTACTAACCAGAAGGCCATGATTACAGACCATTACCAATGGCGTGTTTCCAAGGCTGTACTTCTACGCGCTGGAATAGGCCTGCGTCACCATAGGGGTCTTTTGAAATCCAAGCTTTTGCAGCATCAAGAGAATTATCTTCAAAAATAATAAGACTGCCGTTGGGTGTTTCCCCATCTGCTAAAGTCGTTGGGCCAGCAATTTTTAAGGCATCGCCCTTGGCTTTAAGGAATTCAAGATGGTCAGGGCGGTTATCAAGACGCACTTGTAAATGGTCATCTTTATCCAGGCAGTGAGCAATAAATAACATTGTTAAGTCCTAATATTGTTTTTTATTAAAATCCCGCTAGCTTTTCATCGCGAAAAGGGCGGGCGAGTAATTCATCAACAACCTCAGTTACAGAGGCTCCATCATTTAGTATCTTATTCACAGCTGCGCAAATAGGCATATCAATTTTATGTTTTCTTGCAAGTTCGCAAATTGCGGCGGCTGTATGCACCCCTTCTGTGACAGAATGGCGGGTTTTCAAATAATCTT
>JAESSA010000062.1 GCA_016764355.1 Sneathiella sp.
TTTTTCGACCAGCGAGTATAAAATTAATGTGCTCGGCCCAGCGATTGGGGAAAAGCTTCTCGCCGTTGGTGAAATTATTAAGTCAGGCTGATCGCGTTGCGATTTGGTACCACAGTCACTTTCATAGTCTCTTCAGCATAATGACCTTCAGGAACGTCAATATCGTCCGTTAACGCAGATCCACCGAGTACTTTTCCAATCTCGCGGATATCAACAACGTCGCAAGGCACGCCAAGCCGTTCGGCGCACTCTTTCGCGTAATCGATTTCTTTGTCGTGGCGTTGACCATAATTAAAGGTAACAAGACGCACCAATTCATGTTCATTGGCGATTTTATACGCCAGTGAAACAGAATCTAATCCGCCTGAGCAAACAACAATTGTTTTCATCGTCTTATCCTTGTTTTCTCCGGGTAGGCTGCGACCGGGGCCTGACTTATCGTCAGATACGAAATGTGCGGCTCTTATATAGCTTTTTGAAGCCAACGCAAGTTTAGTTTACTCTTTTTGTAATGTTAATTACCGAAAAGGCATATTCCCGTATATGGACAATAGTTCTGTCCCCAGTTTGTGTAAAAACTTCCGCTCATAAGATCAAGGCATCAGAGTTGATAAATATGATTCCCGATTTCGTAAAAATAATTCCAAACGCCCGGCATATCCATCAGGTACTGCCTTTTGAATTGAGAGTCGTTTTGCCAGTATTTCTCGCCAGTTAAGGAGCTTTTCCAAATCCGTCACAATCTCAAGGGATGCGAAAGTATCAATCACATCAAAATATCGAAATATAGTCCCCCAAACCCCATCAATCATGTGAAACTGGTCACCGGAAAAATAGGGGCCGTCAATTTCCGCCTCTAAACGTTGGAGATTGTTAAAAAGGGCCAATCTTTTGATATCAAAGGATGCTTTGTCAGGCGCATTATATAGCCCGCCAATTAGCTTTAACGTCTCTGATCCAAATTCTATCCATGATCTGTGGCGCGCTTTCTCCAAGGAATCTTCAGGGTGTAACGAGCCCTCTGTCACTTCATCTAAATATTCTGCGATAACCTGACTTTCAAAGAGCACTGTCTCTTGTGTTTGCAAGAGTGGCACGCGCCCCAACGGGGACAAAGACTGAAACCAATCAGGCTTGTTGGCCAAATCAATATAAGTCCGCTTGTGTTCAATATTCTTTTCCAACAAGACGATGACGGCCCTTTGGACATACGGACATAGATGATGACTGATCAAATGGTGCATGTGATGATCCTTTTATTTTAAATGCATTTGCATGTATATGGATGCGGCATCTTGATTGTCAATGCAATTGCATGTATATTTCAATCATGACAAAACCAACAAGCCACACAGTAAAAGCGTGGATAATGCTTTTAAAAGCCCACCGCACTGCCCTCACTTCCGTTGAGAACGCCCTAAAAAAAGCGAAGCTTCCCCCTCTTATTTGGTATGATATTTTACTTGAGCTAGAGAGATCGGGAGATAAAGGACTACGTCCCTTTCAGTTAGAAAAGGAGTTATTACTGCCGCAATATGGCATATCACGCATTTTGGAGCGGATGGAAAAGGCGGGGTATTTAAGCCGTGAGATGTGTGAAAATGACGGTCGCGGCCAACGCTTAGTCAGCACTGAGGCTGGATTGAAAAAACGCGCGGAAATGTGGACAGTCTATGGCCCTGCTATAGAAGAGACGGTCGGCACTAAACTTAGCCCCGACCAGTCAAAAGCCACCGCGGAATTACTCAATCTACTCTTAAAGTAAGTAAAGAATGAATATCCCGTGGCAACCTTAATTCTTGGAAGTAGATTATTGACCTTTAACCCGGTTGTTTGACGAAACGTAGGTATGGTTTCAATGTTTTCCAGCCGTCTGGATACTTCTCTTTCGCCATTTCGTCCGTAACTGCAGGCACGATAATCACATCTTCACCATCTTTCCAATTAACTGGCGTTGCCACTTTATGCTCAGCTGTTAATTGCATGGAATCAATGACCCGCAGAATTTCATCAAAATTCCGGCCCGTAGTCATGGGATAGCTCATCATCAATTTGATGTTTTTATCTGGCCCAACAACAAACACAGTCCGAACTGTTGCATTTGTCATTGCCGTTCTGTTTTCCATGCCCGAATCTTCATCGGCTGGAAACATGTCATAGAGTTTGGCCACATTCAGATCTGTATCGGCAATCATTGGGAAATTAACCGCAGAGCCTTGAGTTTCTTCAATATCTGCCGCCCAGCCAGCATGATTATCAACAGGGTCAATGCTCAGGCCAATGGCTTTACAGTTCCGCTTTTCAAATTCTGGCTTTAATTTAGCGACATAACCCAGCTCGGTTGTACAAACTGGCGTATAGTCTTTTGGATGAGAGAATAAAATTCCCCAGCTATCTCCAAGCCAATCATGAAAATTGATTTTACCTTCAGTTGTTTCCGCGTCAAAATTTGGCGCCAAATCATTAATTCTAAGTGACATTTCTTATATCCCTGTGGGTGTTTGCATTTATCGACATTTTATACTTCTTACTTGCCCTAATAATGTGATCAATGAGGGACAAATTGCAAGATGTTACGGCAACACGTTTTTGAGAACTATCAGCCAAGCGGAGATCGTCACGACCCCAAGCAGGGTACTTTGCAAAACAGTATTCGCTGCAATATCAACGGACCGTTTATAGAAGGTCGCAAAAATATAAACATTTAGTCCTGCGGGCATGGCGGCTGTCAGAACCGCGACGCGGATAAGATCCGGGTTTAAATTAAACACGTAATAGCTGAAGAAAAGCGCGATGGCGGGATGAACAACCAGCTTGATCAAGGACGAGATTAAAGCCTGCCCCCAACTCTCTCGCAATTTGTATTGAAGCAAAGCACCACCCAAACCAAAAAGGGCTGCGGGTAGAACTGCCGTTGCCAGCATCTTGGTTACATCATTCACCAGACCCGGGATGCTCAGGCCAGATAAATTTGCCAAAATCCCAAGAGTTATGCCAATGAGCAAAGGGTTCTTGAAAATACGCTTTGCGGAGCTTTTCAAAGCGTCCCCAAGCGGTGCCCCATCCCGTTTTCCAAGCTCCATCATCAGCATGCCGAAACTCATCAGAAGCGGCGCATGGAAGCCGACTATGGCAAACAGATAGGGTAAAGACTCATCTCCATAAGCGCGCTGAATGATAGGAAGGCCTAACAGGACTGTATTGGTGAAGTATGCGGAAAAACCAACCGCGACGGCCTCTCCAGGCCGCCTTTTAAAGAATATTCTGGCCGAGAGGAATGCCAAAACGAAACAGGAAAAGGCACCAATATAAAAAGAAAGTAGGTATTGCGGGTTGAAGGCGGTTGCAAAATCGACTGAAAGCATTGCCTGAAACAGTAAACAGGGGGTGGCAAAATTATTAACGAAACTGATTAGCCCCGACACGCCGGCCGCGGGATATAGTTTAAAACGAACGCTAAAATATCCCAGCGCCACAATTGCAAAAATAGGACCAACAACTGACAAAACCGCGAACATTTATGCTTTTTTCTTTCTTAATTCCCGGCAACAAGAGAGAAGCACACTTTAATGCGCCTCTCCCCAATTCATCCCAATGCCTGCATCCACAATAAGGGGAACAGAAATATCAATTGCAGGCAGCGCCGCGTTTTCCATCACGTCCTTGATGATACGGGCACTGGCCTCAACTTCATTATCGGGCACTTCAAAAATCAATTCATCATGAACTTGCAACAGCATCCGCGCGGCAAGCCCTTCTGCCGCCAACGCATCTGGCAGACGGATCATTGCCCGTTTGATAATATCGGCAGCCGACCCTTGAATAGGTGCGTTAATGGCTGCCCGTTCAGAGAAGCTACGGCGTGCGCCGTTTTTATCATTAATACCCGGCAAATGAACGCGGCGACCGAAAATAGTCTCCACATATTCATTTTCATGACAGAAAGCCTTGGTATCATCCATATAAGCCCGAATACCGGGATATTGGGCGAAATAGGCTTCGATATAGCCTTGCGCCTGTGTGCGTGATACATCCAATTGCCGCGCCAGCCCAAAAGCACTAATACCGTATATGATTCCAAAATTGATGGCTTTTGCAGAACGACGCATCATAGGATCCATGCCCTCAAGCGGCACGCCAAAAACCTGGGATGCTGTTTTTGCATGAATATCAATTCCAGCGGCAAACGCCTCCTTCAAGCTTTCGATATCTGCAATATGGGCCAGCAAACGCAGCTCAATTTGTGAATAATCAGCGCTGATTAGCTTATGCCCCGGCTCAGCCACAAATGCCTGACGCAATTTACGCCCTTCTTCTGTTCGGATCGGGATATTCTGCAAGTTTGGCTCGCTCGATGATAAGCGCCCTGTCGCCGCTGCCGTCAAACTAAAGGAGGTATGAATTCGTTTGGTGACAGGGTTAATCTGAGCTTGCAACGCATCCGTATAGGTACTTTTCAATTTTGCAAGCTGACGCCATTCCAAAATTTTGGCAGCAAGCTCTACCCCATCCGCAGCCAATCCTTCCAGGACAGTGACGTCAGTGGTGTAAGCGCCGGTTTTACCCTTCTTGCCCCCTTTAAGTCCCATCTTGTCAAAGAGGATTTCGCCCAATTGTTTCGGAGATGCAACATTAAATTCTTGACCAGCCAGTTCATAAATTTTGGCGACATATTCTGTCATTCTTGCGCCAAAATCCTCAGACAAATCACTCAGAAAAGCCGCATCAACCTTAATTCCCTGTCGCTCCATATGAGAGATGATGGGCACAAGCGGCCGTTCGATCTTCTCGTATAAACGGGTGACTTTCCCTTGTCTCAAGGCGGGTTTTAGAACTTTGTGCAAACGCAAAGTGATATCAGCATCTTCTGCAGCATATTCCGTGGCCTTATCAATAGGCACTTCTGCAAATGTAATCTGTGACTTCCCTGTGCCCGCAACTTCCTTGAACGGAATGGGCGCAATCCCAAAATGCAATTTTGACAGCTCGTCCATGCCATGACCGTGCAGGCCAGCATCCTGACAATAGGAAAGCAACATTGTATCATCAACAGGGGCGACATGAACGCCTTCATTGGCTAAAATCACTTGATCATATTTGATATTCTGACCGATTTTCAAAACACTCGGATCTTCAAGTAAGGGCTTTAACGCGGCAAGAACCTTCTCTTTTGGAAGTTGGTTGAGCGCATTTTCTTCGTCCCCAGTACCACCGCCGTCGTCACCGAAATCAAACCCCCCTTGAGCCGCAGGCTTCACGTGACCGACTGGAATATAGCAAGCAACACCGGGCTCCACACATAAGGAGATGCCAACCAATTTGGCCTGCATAGCATTCAGGCTTGTGGTTTCCGTATCTACCGCCACATGCCCCACATACATCGCTTTGTCGATCCAACTCTTCAGATCTTCCATAGTCGTGACGGTGGTGTAGGTTTTAGGAATGTCTGATAAGCGGCTGGCAATGCTCGAACCCTTGCTCTCGTTCTCAACTTGTTTCGTAGGCGTAATATCTGCGATATCAGCCTTATACTCGCTCCCAAAATAGGAGGCGACCCGCGCGCTGAGCTGACGGAACTCATTGACGCTCAGAAAAGCACTCAGATCCTCGGCTACCGGCTGTTGCAGACCGAAATCTTCTACATCCAGTTCAAGTTCCACATCATCCTTCAATGTCACAAGGCGTCGACTGATGCGCGCCAAATCAGCATGTTCCAGTAGTTTTTCCCGGCGTCCCTTCTGTTTAATCTCGCCAGCTCTCGCCAGCAACGTATCCAGGTCGCCATATTCATTAATCAACAGGGCCGCCGTCTTGACCCCAATCCCCGGAACACCGGGAACATTATCAACGCTATCTCCGGCCAGTGCTTGAATATCAATAACCTTATCCGGGCCAACGCCAAATTTCTCAAAAACCTCATCAACCCCAATCTCTTTATTCTTCATGGGGTCGAACATGGTGACAGTGCCGCCGACCAATTGCATTAAGTCCTTATCGGATGAGACAATAACGCATTCCATGCCTCTCTCTCGTGCCTGACGGGCATATGTCGCTATAATATCGTCGGCTTCAAAGCCTTGTTTCTCAACGCTGGGGATATTAAAGGCGCGGGTTGCTTCTCGAACCAATGGGAATTGGGGGATCAGATCTTCGGGCGGGGCGTCTCGATTGGCTTTGTATTCAGGATAAAAATCCGACCGAAAGGTCTTCCGGCTTGTATCAAAGATAACCGCGAGATGGCTTATTTTTCCATCCCGCTGCGTATCTTGAATAAGTTTAAACAGCATATTGGAATAACCCAAAACCGCGCCAACAGGTGTCCCGTCAGAACGAGTGATCGGGCCACGCCCGCGGATCATCGCGAAATAGGCGCGAAAAATATATCCTGATCCGTCCACCAGATACACGCGTTGTTTCTGATCCGGTTTCCCTGTCACGTCGGCTTCTTGCATTCTTTTATCCTGTATCATCTAACTCGGGCCGTGATTTAGTGCGCGCCTGAGACCTTTGCGCCTTCTTTCAACACAAACAAGTGGCCACAATAAGGGCATTCCACCTTATTCTTCTCAGAAAGATTGAGGTACACACGGGGGTGACCAAGGGCACCATCGCCGCCTTCGCACTGAACTTTTAAAGTCTCTACTTCGCTTTTTTCAGGGGTTTTCATACCTGTTCCAATTCCTAAATTCTGTCGAGATACTTGCATCCGGTCCAAATTATAACTAAGTCTTCTTGGAATAAGAGCCGAATTATTGGTCGGATGATATCGATTGCCCGCACTTTCGCAAGTTTGAAATGCCCTTGGGCCAATCTCAAAGGAAGAGAAAATAATCCATGACTGCCGCTGCCGCTATTGACCATGCAACCGCAAATGCCCTTGAAATCCGTAACCTGACTAAAATATACAAGGGAAAAGGGTCAGTTCCTGACAAGCTTGCACTTAAAGGGATCAATCTTGATGTCCCCCGCGGCTCTTTTTTCGGTCTACTTGGTCCCAATGGTGCTGGTAAATCCACCATGATCAACATTCTAGCGGGACTTGTGAATAAAACCTCCGGTCATGCGCGTGTTTGCGGCTACGATATTGAAAAGGATATGCGCCAGGCAAGACGGGCCTTGGGTGTGGTCCCCCAAGAGCTGAATCTCGATGCTTTTTTCTCTGCACGCGAGGTTATGGAATTTCAAGCGGGTCTCTATGGCGTACCCAAATCCCGGCGTAAAACCGATGAAATTCTGGCGGCTATGGGCCTGACAGATAAGGCTGATTCTTACGCACGGACCCTATCTGGTGGTATGCGCCGCCGCCTTTTAGTGGCAAAAGCCATGGTACATCAGCCAGAAGTGCTTATTCTGGATGAGCCCACAGCCGGCGTTGATATTGAGCTACGCCAGCAATTGTGGGAGCATATCCGCGGACTGAATGCACGGGGCACAACGATCATCCTTACAACCCATTATCTGGAAGAAGCAGAAGAATTATGCGACCAGATTGCCATTATCAATCATGGAGAAGTGGTGGCGTGCGAGCCCACCTCAAATCTTCTTTCCAAATTGGATGCTAAAACGGTTTCAATTGTGTTGGATCAGGACATCGATACCATTCCGGCGGCTTTGTTAGAATTCAATGCAACCCTTACTCATAACCGCCGTCTTTCAATCCAATACAAACCGAGTGAGGTATCGATCAGCAAAATTCTTTCCGTTATTTCCGAAAGCGGCTTATCCATAGCGGATCTCTCCACAGAAGAGCCTGATCTTGAAGATGCGTTTTTGCAAATGACATCCAGCAAAAACCGGTGAATTCTGAATAAATAATTTAATATTCAAAATTAAATAAAGCCAGTCTCGTATGAAAGCTGGCTTTTTTTATGGCAGATGGCCGGCTCTCCGTGCCATATTGTTTGCCAACAAACAAAGAAGAACTTCATTATCGTTTTAAGACAGGTAACAACATGGCAACAACACTCTATTCAGGCGGCGCCCTTTTTGACGGAACAGGTCCCATACTTCGTGACCACGCCGTTTTGGTTGAAGGAGATAGCATTACTGAAGTGGCCCCTATTGAAAAATTCGCGGATTATCAAGGTGCCAGAGTAGATACAACCGGAGGCACCCTTATGCCCGGCATGGCCGATTGCCATGTTCATCTTGTCTTTCGTGGCGAAGCAGATCCACGCGGTGCGATCGCCGGGGTTAATCCCGCAGAAATTACTCTCCGTGTTCTAGAAAATGCGCAAACATCCTTAAAAGCAGGCATCACGGCCGTTCGCGATTGTGGCGGCAAAGATTTTCTGGAATTCCCTGTGCGGGACGCTTGTAACAGTGGCCGCTTCATAGGGCCGAACATCATGGCGTCGGGTAAAATGATCTGCATGACAGGCGGCCATGGTAACTCCAGTGGTCGGGTCGCCGATGGGTGTGATGAAGTGATAAAAGCTGTGCGCGAGCAAATTCATGCGGGTTGCGACCTTATCAAGATCATGGCAACGGGCGGCGTTATGACAAAGGGCGTCAACCCAGAAGATGCCCATTACAGTGCCGAAGAAATGGCAGCCGGAGTCCACGAAGCCAAGCGTTTTCACAAATCATCTGCCTCCCACGCCCAAGGAGCTGAAGGCATTATGAACGCCGTCAATGCCGGCATTTCTTCTATCGAGCATGGTATCTTCATGGATCAGGAATGTCTGGATGCCATGTTAGAGCGGGGAACTTTCCTAGTCCCAACCTTAGCCGCAGTCCAAAACATCATCAAAAACAAAGATATGGGCATTGCAGATTTTGTAGTGGAGAAAGCTTTGCGCGTATTCGAAAAACATCGGGAAAGTTTCAAGATGTTTTATGACGCAGGCGGTAAAATCGCCATGGGTACAGACGCAGGGACGCCTTTCAACATTCACGGCGAAAACGCTATGGAGCTCGCCTATATGGTGGAATGTGGCATGGCACCTCTTGATTCAATGAAAAGCGCAACCTCTGTCGCTCATGACTTGATGACTCTGCACGATCGGGGTCAGATCAAAAAAGGCTTCAAGGCCGATATGCTCATCGTCAACGGCAACCCTGAAAAAGACATCATGATGGTCGCCAACACAGAGAACCATCGTCAGGTGATCAAAAATGGTAACGCTGTTACCTTACCTTAAGTGCACTAACTTTTGGAATTTTGGAGAGGGCGGGCATCCACAATATCCGCCCTCTTCGTTTTTACGACCTCCGCCCTATCTTCTTATTAAAGATATCGAAACAAGGGTAGGAGTAGGTAAATGGGATTAAATGGTGACCTGATCCGGCATTTAGAGAAGAAAAGCCGCCATTGGCAACGGACTTTGCGCGAAAAAGCCTATCAACGGAAAACGCTAACGGATCATAGCCGGGAATTTATGGAAGTGGTGAACCACCAAAAGAGCCAACTGCGCCAACGCCATAAAATCGATCAAATGCGACATCACTGACACATGCGAAGACTTTGCCGTTGCACTCCCCCCCATGTTGGGTTATAGGATGTTCCTCTTCTAAGCACCCGTAGCTCAGCTGGATAGAGCGCTGCCCTCCGAAGGCAGAGGTCACACGTTCGAATCGTGTCGGGTGCACCATTACTTTCAATAACTTAGATTAATATTGAAATTGCCATTTTGTGCTCTAGCAATCACTTGCTGCAGTTTCAATAATTGAAACCGATCTCCTCTATAAGGCTTTCTTCTTAGTATCAGGTAGGTGGAGAGGGTCTAATTCATTACTCTAGGCCATACAATTTCTCACGGTACGTGTTCACGATAGAAGTTTGCAACTCACTATATGAAACACATTTATCCATCACAGTTTATACATCTGGCGATATACCTTCTTCTAGAAAGTTGTCCGACCAATAATTACTTTGAATAGCATCTTTATTCTCGACGTACAGTTGTGCTTTTTCCCATCCAGTCTTCTCTTTCAATTTCCTGTATGTCTTCCAGTGCATACCTTTGGATTTCTCTGGAAACGGCATCCGGCAACTGCTCGGAGCATAGTAACTCGGTAAGTAAAACAATCTGCGATAACGGCAACTATTGTTTTATGAAAAACAAATGTATAGGCAAAAAAAATCTGTAGGGAACTTATGAAGCAATTTTCTGCGTGTCTATTTGGCGTGCTCCTAACGACCATTACCCTTATTCCCACAGCCAATGCTGGATTTGATGAAGGGCTAGTCGCTGCTCAAAATGGAGACTACGAGACCGCTTTAAAGGAATGGAAGCCATTAGCGGACCAAGGAAACGTGTCCGCACAGCACAACCTTGCTCTCATGTATTATAATGGTCGAGGTGTCCTCCAGAATTATAAACAGGCGGTGAAGTGGTATCGACTGGCAGCAGACCAGCGAAATGCATACGCACAGTACAACCTTGGTCTCCTGTACTCTGAGGGCCTAGGCGTCCTCCAAGATTACAAGCTGGCGGTGAAGTGGTATCGACTGGCGGCGTACCAAGGCTATTCACAAGCGCTGAGCAACCTTGGTAACATGTACGAGAATGGCCAAGTAGTCCTGCAGGATTATAAAAAGGCTCATATGTTTTACAATATCAGCTCATATCACGGGAGTGAATATGGTGCGGAGAAACGTGACCAATTGGCAACGAGACTGAATGTTCAGCAGATTTCAGAAGCGCAGGACATGGCGCGTGAATGGCTGGCTAAACACAGTCAATAACAGCTAGATAGAAAACAAAGAAATCATCAACACTGCGAGGGGCTGCGAGTGGCATCCGGCAACAGTGCGAAACATTGTAAACCGTTAAGTGAAAACTAAGGCGTATAGATGTGATATAAATACTTGTGATAGGTAAGTAAAAATACCCACAGGTAAGCGCTACACCATCCAAACAAGCAAAAAGTAAACCTCATACACTTTTCACGGTTGGGTCATCCTGAAAGATCGCGCAGAGTATTTCCGCTCTCAATTGCAAAGTGGATCTTTCAAGAAATTCACCAAAATCATAGAGTGCAGATTGCCCTAAAATGCACTGACAAAACTCCTTATTTTTACTCCTTTTATGGACACAAGAATCTCTGAAAAAGGCTCAACTCTCGCTTTTTAATGGACTGAAAAAACCGCCTCTAATGCCTGCTTTCAATATTGGATTTTTTAAGATTCCAAATAACAGATTTTGACAGGTTGCAATGATAAAATCTAGTAAGTCCGGTCCCGAATGCGTATCCCATGCCGTAACCGCGGCGTCTACGTTTTGCGTTTGTGCCGACTGAACACGCCAAGGCCAAGCAACGCTGCTCCGAACAGAAGAAGCGATGGAGGTATCGGAACAACAGTGGGACCCGAGGTGCATATTATTGGTACACCATCATTGTTATAGCAACTTGACGTAAAACTCATTGAGGACATTCCAAAGACTGTATACGGATTGTTGTGGGAGGATCTGATGAAAGATCCTCTCACGTCGAAGCTTGCAACATTTATGAAAAGGCCTGTCATATTCAAAGAAAAATAACCAAAACCTGTGTTGCTGAGATCGCCTAAATCTTGTGTAACGATTAAGGAGGTAGTGGAAATAAGATCGTCAAATTTGTCAAAAATATTCAAGGTATATTCATACGTTCCTTGAGCAGTAGGTGCTAGCCTCACAGAAAGACTCGTAAGGTCTTTTTCTGCCGTGAAATGACCAGATATAAACTCATTAGTGGGACTCGCCGCCCATGGTTCTCCCGGGCCGATTGCGTCGTCTCCTTGTACCCAGAGCATGGTGTCGCTTGCTTCGTCGAATACAACACCTTCAGAAATATATTCGTCACCAGAAAATGAGATTCTTGGGTCACAGGGACATGCATCAAATGTCAGTAAAGTGGAAAAATCGATTGTAGTGATAGTAGCTGCGGTCAAAACAGCAGGTGCCATACACAGAGCAACAACAAGTGCTAGTATAAAACTCCTCATTTCCATCCCTCCAAAAAGTAACAGAACCTTTTATAGTAGATAAATATAATGTACAGACAACCAGTAATAAATTTATATTATCCAATTATGACTACTTTTGACTCCCGGTCTGTGAGGAATTTCACGCGACGCAAATAGGAATTTAGTAAATACCCACGTCTCCCCTATGACTCTCAGAAAAGCGGTTTCAATGTCAAATTTTGGGGAGCTATTGAAACTACATTAGAACAATAGTATGTGCCTCGTTTGCATCTGGGCAAGGATTATGCATACAAGTCTTTACGCCGCACCTTTTGTAAGTGAAGAGGTCGTAGCCGGACTGTGATACCATAGAGAAATCACCGTAAATATTAAGACCGGTTCTGACATTCCACGGAGTAAATGTGTCATCGAGTTCGTAGACCGCTTTAATAGCATTTTTTTAAGAGAGCGTTTCATAATATGACGTACGATATTCGCGCATTTAGTCAAGCTGATTATACCTCAAAAAGTAAGGTGTTCTTTAAGAGAATTAATAAACGCGGCAGTATCGCACTTTTCTTGAATGGCTTCTTTGGTCCAGTACCATACTTGTAATTACCGTTCCGCATTCGTGAAATCAGGATGGACAGTGGTCATGAATTCCAGGCCCAATTCTATTGGCATGTCGAACATCCTCCCCTCCGCCAATTACCTAGACAGAATCTGGATAGCTAATGGTTTCATCTAAATCACTGTTGCTCAAGCCACTCGATGAGAGGAGCAAGTTCGTCGGTGTAGGCGTGCCAGCGGCCGATCTCTTTATCCGTTAGGTGGGTTGGTGCCCATTCTTCTTTAAAATCCAGATCACAGAACTTAAAGATTTTTTTGGCTGTATCCACGGGGTGTATCACAAGATCTTCGTAAGTCTGTGTCAAAATACGATCCCCGAACAGGCTATTCCAGTGTGATATCATTTGGTGGTAATCAGCGAAGAAGGCAGCAGTATCTTGTAAATTATAGGAATACGTATTTGCGTGTTGATAACGCTGAAAATAAGCGTAGAGGCAATTGTCGAGCAAATGACGTTGGCAGGTTAGGACTTTCACCTTGGGAAATGCGCGGAAGATCAATCCGATGTAAGGGAAGTTTGACGGCATGGTATCAACAACATATCGGGCGCTCCCTGCGTCTGCTTTCAAAGCGCTCA
>JAESSA010000063.1 GCA_016764355.1 Sneathiella sp.
GCCATAAGGGGTAAATCGATTGCCCCCTGATTTTCGTCTGGCGAGCCCGCAACCCAAGCGCTATATCTCTTGATAATTTGGCGCATCTCAAAAAGGCGGCTGAGGGCTGTTTGGTTTTTCTTATCCAATGCAAATATCATCAAACCAGAAGTTTGCATGTCCAACCTGTGGACAGTAAGGGCCGAAGGGAATTTTGTTTGTAATCGGCTTAACAGGCAATCTTTCTTATCTTCTCCGCGCCCCGGAACCGACAACAATCCTGATTGTTTGTTCGCAATAACCAGCGCTTCATCTGCATGAAGTATTTCCAAAAAGGGTGTTGTCGGGGGCGAATAAAATTGCATTTTAAGATGTCTGCAATGATTTAATAATTCAGATACGGTATTTCGATGAGCTACGCTTTCGGGGTTTATAATAGAGAATCAAAGGGTAGAGCAACCCCTATTTATAGTGTCGTAGCAGATCTTTTGAAATTATTTGTTTCATTATTTCTGAAGAACCGCCAGCAATTCGTGTCATTCGGTTGTCTGCCCAGGCACGGGCAATGGGATATTCCCACATATAGCCATATCCGCCATGAAGCTGAACGCATTCGTCCAAAATCTTGCACAAAATTTCAGTGGATTGGAGTTTTGCCATGGCTGCTGTAACAGCATCCAATTTATCTTCCATGTGTAGTTCAAGGCATTTATCGACAAAGGCCCGGATCATAACTGCCTGAGATTTAATTTCAGCCAATTTAAATTGGGTGTTTTGGAAATCGGCGATGGATTTACCAAAGGCTTTACGCTCTGTTGTATATTGGGCTGTTTGATCTAAGGCAGTTTCGATGACCGCAACGGATCTTAGTGCGATGACCAGACGTTCTTGGGCCAATTGCTCCATTAAATGGTAAAAGCCGCGGCCCTCTTCTCCCAGCAAGTTGCTTTGAGGAACTTTCACATCATTGAAGAAAAGCTCCGATGTATCTTGCGCTTTATAGCCTACTTTTTCAAGGTTTCGCCCACGCTCAAAGCCTGCTCTGTCGCCTTCAATAAGCAGTAAGCTAACACCCTTTCCTTTTGCTTCTGGGTCAGTTTTACAAGCGAGAACCACTAAATCAGCCAGCTGGCCGTTACTGATGAAAACCTTCTGGCCGTTGACAATAAAATTGTCCCCGTCGGCAAGGGCCACAGTCTTTATATTTTGTAAATCAGACCCGGCTCCCGGCTCTGTCATGGCAACAGCTGAAATAACTTCACCAGATACCATTTTTGGAAGCCAGTATTTTTTCTGCTCTTCAGTGCCGTAATTGAGCAAATACGGCGCAACAATATCTGAATGTAAATGAAAGGCGGGTCCCGTCGCACCGACGCGCGCGACTTCTTCGCAAACGATGGCACTGAACATAAAATCGGCTCCTGGACCGCCATATTCTTCTGGTATTGTGCAGCAAAGTAAACCTGCTTCACCTGCTTCTTTCCAGAGAGAGCGTGGTACTTGTCCCGCTTTTTCCCATTCGTCATGAAAGGGGACAATTCGTTCCGCAACAAAATTTCGGACAGAGTGGCGGAAAATGTTGTGGTCTTCTGTAAAAAGTGTGCGTTCCATGTAGTCCCCGTTAATTTGTTTTTATTGTTTGGGTAGGATTACCTGCAATTTTGATTGAATTTTAACACAAGTACAATAGAAAAACTTTTTTCTAGTATAAGCTTATCGGAAAAATAATTGTAACTAAGCAAATAGTGTTTTTTTATAAGTAATTATTAATATATTTTATTCTAAATTGTAGGTGTGCCTACCTACGCATTTTCTTTGAAAGTATTCTAGATGCACAATAATCCAGCGATGGATCGTTCCTTCAATCAGACTGAAGACTCAGATCGAATTCTCATTGTTGAAAATTCTGAATTTTACGCCAATCTTGTTAAATCGAGAATTGCATGTGCGTTCTTCGGGGCGATTGATATTGCATATAGTTTTGATGAAGTGAAAGAATATGCTCGAAAATATGGGGATCGGTATTTCCTATCGCTCTTGAACATGAGCCTAAAAGGGGCCTCTTCCGGTGAGGCTGTCAGTTTCATTCGGGCTCATAAAATTCCTGCCATAGTGTTCACCAGTAGCAGTCAGCCTGACGTCGTAAAGCAAATTAAATCTCTCGGCGTGATCGACTATGTCTTTAAAGAAAATAGGGCAAGCATTGATGTCATGATGCGACTGGTCCGCAGACTTAACCGTAATCGACAAATCAAGGCGCTAGTTGTTGACGATTCTGAAATTATACGTATTCAAATGCGTCATTTGCTCGCTAAACAAATGTTTCAGGTTGTCGAGGCTGAAGACGGTGTGGAGGCATTTGAAAAAATAGAAAAAGATCCACAAATCAAACTAGTTGTTACAGATTTCGAAATGCCGAAGATGAATGGCTTTAAACTTATTCAAAGAATTCGCGATATAAAAGATACTCAAGAGATAGCAATCGTGGGCATGTCTTCATCCAATGAAGAAAGCCTGGCAGTGGATTTCATAAGGTTCGGTGCAGATGATTTTGTTCTAAAGCCAATTAGGCCAGAATCATTTATGTCCAGGATATCAATGTGCCTTGATAAAATGGATCTGCTCAATCAGCTCTCTGCCAGTGCAACAACAGACTATCTAACAGGGTTATCTAACCGTCGTCACTTTTTTAATGTTGCTAAACCTTTGTATGAAAACGCGAAGCGGAGCCAAATAACTTTGTCTGTTGCGATGATTGACATCGATTTTTTCAAAAAGGTGAATGATTCCTACGGGCATGACGCTGGAGATGAAGTGCTGAAAAAAATTTCCAGTGCTTTGGCGAAACGCGTTCGCGAGTCTGATTTACTTGCACGCTTCGGAGGGGAAGAGTTTTGTGTTCTGGCCATAAATGTACACGAAAAATCTCGTGAAGAATTATTTGAAACATTGCTTAAAACGATCTCTTCCGTTGAATTTAATTTTGGCGGTGAAGAGGTTCGGGTGACAGCAAGTATCGGTGTTTGCTTCTGCCTTGATCAATCCCTTGAAGGAATGATTAAGCGATCTGATGCCGCTCTCTATACAGCAAAAGAAAATGGCCGAAACCAAGTTGTATTTTGTGACGATAATTAGGTTTCTTCCATTGTTGTCGCATCAGCGCTCTTCAATTATTAATAAAAGACCTTGACCTTCCTCCTAAGGGAAGCCCTAAAACTGGGGTAAAATGTTGAAGGAAGTTATTTTATGGTAGATAAAAAAATTCTGGGGCCTTTAGCGCTTGGAATTGTAATCGTCGCCGGGTATTTTGGACTAGCTAATATGCAAGGCAATACGGACCAAAAATTATCAATTAAAATGCCAGAATTAAGCGAAACAGCACAAGCTGGCGCGCGGGCCTTTGGGCAAAGTTGTGCGGCTTGTCATGGTAAAGATGCCGGCGGAACGGATCAAGGACCTCCTTTAATCCACCCAATATATAATCCTGGCCATCACTCGGATCAGTCATTTTTCCTTGCCGCTCAAAATGGTGTTCGTGCACATCATTGGAATTTTGGCAATATGCCAGCCCTCCGCCATGTCTCTCCAAGGGTGATATCGGATATTGTGGCATATATTCGTGAAGTGCAGAGAGCCAACGGAATCGTAACCCAAAAGCATAAGATGTAGTTTTTTCACTGTGACGATTCACTTTTTGAAGCCCTACTTGAAGACGGTGTCTAGATCTCGTGGATGTCCATACGGACATTCTATCGCTATCGAAAAAGTAAATTTGGCGACAAAGTCATGTGGAAACCCCTAATAATCCAGCAGAATTAACGGTTTATTCACCCTGAATCTATTAAATAGTAAGTCATTATTTATGTGTATCAGGGCCATCTAGCAGAATGAAAGAGACCAGCCTTCAAGGATCAGATATTTTTGCAGTACAGACCCTTTATGATGGGAGCTGGAGAAGTGATCGTAAATTCATTTCTGAACGGCAGGCGCAAATTTATGTGAGCTTACTTATTGGTGATTGGGGACGACAGAGGGTTCGACTATTACTGGGTAAATACGATGTGGTATGTGATCACCGCCGTTATTCGCCTATTGCAATTGTGCCGCCAAAGTCAAAATTGGCGCAAATGGTAGAAGATCTTACTTCCAATATAAAAAATCTCTTTTTAAACAAAAAGAAAACACTGGTCTTCGGGACCATAAGTGTCCTTGCAATTATGGTGTCAGTAAGTGCAATAACTTCCTATCCTTCTTTGGCCAGCAATAAGCAATTAGATCAATCAAATCATGTTATTGCGCAAGCGGAGGCTCCGATCGCGAAAGATATTCGGGTCGTTTTTATGGGTTTATTGAAAGGCCAATTTAGTCAATTGGTTACTTTAAAAGAGGCACCTGTAAGACTTCATGGTGATTGGAGCGAGTTCTGCCCTTCAGGAATTCAAGATATTCAGATATCTCGCAACTCATTTACGGAATTTGATGGCGCGATCGCTACGGACCGTGAGCTGCAAGCAGTTTTTCAAGCCGGCCAAACTTATGGCTTAGTTGGTACCGATGGTGTTATTCATATTATTGAAATGACTGGAATTGACTTAGTGAAACCGATTGGAAAAATTAGTACATTAGGGGTGTTTAAATCCGACGCGGATATGGTAGTGCTTAAACGTTGCCTATAATAATTGCTTAGAGATTCCTATTTTGTTCAAAACGAATTTATTCAGTTTTCGAAAAAACTTGATTGGGCTGCTCCTTGCCCCTTGGCTTATTTGTTCAGCGAATGCTGCAGAATATTATGCTGCCGATATAATTCCAACAGCTTTTGCAAAAAACGGCGTCATCAAAGGGTTTGCTGTCGAAATAATGGATGAAGTGATAAATAGACTTGGTTACCCAGAATATAATACTGTGTTGCTGCCTGCCAAACGTGCTTTTACAGAACCTAAGAGGAATAGAACAGCTATTCTTGCTAATTTGGCACGAAGTCCATCAAGAGAAAATCACTATAAATGGTTATTTCGTTTGCAAAATATCTCCCTTTTTTATGTCACTAAAAAGGGCCATAAGTCAGTTACACATGAAAATGCATCGAAGTTGCGGTTGGTTGGTGTGCTGGGTAGTGCGGCTGTTCATGAGATTTTAAATATGCATCCGAAAATAAGGGTTCATGCCACTCAAAATGAGGAAACAAATTTAAGGATGTTAATGGCAGATAGGATCGATGCTTGGTTTACATCCTCTACTTTACTTCAAGGTGCTTTGAAGAAGGAAACGAAAATAAGTATTAAAGACCTATCAGTCGGCGTAACGGTAGAGAAGCTTGGTATATACGCTGCCGCGGGCCTCAATATGCCAGACACAGAAGTGACAAAATGGAGGCGCGCCTTTGATACAATGAAAAAAGATGGCACATACCAAGCCATTATGAGTAAATACTTTGCGGCGAGTATAAATTGAGTGCGCTCCTCAAGGTTTGCAACGCTGCATACCGGGAGGCGGGGCATTGGAAGTTAAACGTGAAAGGATGATCCGCAACCACAGCGGCCTTTTTCATTTGGATTTTCAAAAGTGAACCTTGATTGCAATCCTTCTTCCAACCAGTCCATTTCTGTACCATTAACAAATTCAATGGCATCACTGTCTATCAGAAGAGTGATTTCATCTGTCTCGACGATTGCATCATCGGCGCGCTTATCTTTCGTAAAGTCCATCGTGTAACTAAGGCCGTTACAGCCGGTATTGGTGATACCAATGCGAAGTCCCAATACATTGTCGTCATTTTTAGACAAAAGGGAACGAACGCGATCTTTTGCGCCCTCAGTTAAAGTCATAATTTGAATTTCACTCATAACAATTCCCTAATACTAAAATAAACCGAGGTCAAGTTTTGCCGCTTCGGACATATTATCCTGTGTCCATGGCGGTTCCCAAAGGATTTCTACTTCAACATTATTAATACCGTCGACAGGCAGAACCGCGTCTTGGATCCACACAGGTATTTCACCCGCAACCGGGCATCCCGGCGCCGTAAGGGTCATTCCTATATATGTATGACCTTTTTCGTCAATTTCAATGACATAGATTAAACCTAAATCATATATACTAATAGGAATTTCCGGATCAAATACAGTCCGCAGCGCGTCAACAACAGCGCCTTCAAGAGGAGAATTCGCACCGCCTTCTTGAAAGGGACCCGAAGGGATTGGTCGTTCAATTTTTTCCTGTGCAGTCATACCTAAAAACCTACTCTGTCGTTGTATCTTTGTTGCCGTTCAAGGCTGATTGCAGGGCATGCCATGAGAGTGTGGCACATTTAACCCGCATAGGAAATTGTTTGACACCAGCAAGCACAACCAGGCGCTCCATGTCATCATCCTCAAGCAATGTACTGTCTTCTTTCGTGACAAGGTCGTGAAATTTATCAAAAAGAGTGCTGGCTTGGACCTTTGTCTTCCCTTTGACGATTTCGCTCATTAAGGATGCGGATGCTATTGAAATGGCACACCCTTTTCCATCAAACAGAATTTCCTCAATTACATCATCGGAGCTCAAATTCAAAAAAACATTCAATGTATCTCCGCATAAGGGGTTATAGCCATGCGCCTCATTGCTGCATGGATCTAACTTCCCAAAATTCCGCGGATGCTTGGAATGATCCAGAATTACTTCCTGATAAAGCTCTTTGAGGTCATCCATCATCAGCCAAAGAACTCCTGAACCATTTTAAGGGAGTCTATAAGCGCATCCACATCGGCCGTATTATTATAAAACGCGAAGGATGCACGGGCTGTTGAGGGAACGTCAAAGAAATCCATTAAAGGCTGGGCACAATGGTGACCAACACGGATTGCGACGCCAGCTTGATCGACAATGGTCCCAATGTCATGGGGATGCACGCCTTCCATTTCGAAGGAGATAATGGGGGCTTTGTTCTTTGCCTGCCCAATGATGCGTACTGCATTGAGTTTTGTAAGCTCCTCAGTAGCATAGGACAATAAGGCTTGCTCATGCGCTGCAATCGCATCAAACCCGATTGAGTTTACATAATCGATAGCGACACCCAGGCCGATAGCTTGCACGATAGGGGGCGTTCCCGCTTCAAACTTACTGTGCCCGGTGGCATAGGTAGTTTTCTCAATAGTGACACGGTTGATCATATCACCGCCGCCTTGATAGGGCGGCATTTTCTCTAACCAGTCATTCTTAGCGTACAGAACGCCAACGCCTGTAGGGGCAAAGACTTTATGTCCGGTGAAAACATAAAAATCTGCATCCAGGTCCTGAACATCCACCTTCATATGAGGCATCGCTTGCGATCCGTCAATCAAGACAGGAATGCCTTTATCGCGGGCAGCTTTGATAACTTCTTTCACTGGTACGATGGTGCCAATAGCGTTGGAAATATGAGTAACGGCCACAATTTTAGTCTTGGGGCTGAGAAGCTTTAGATACTCCTCCATCAGGAACTCACCATTACTATCGATTGGTACAGCCTTTACGACAGCTCCAGTCCGTTCTGCAATGAGTTGCCAAGGAACGATGTTTGAATGATGTTCCAAGTATGACAACAGAATTTCATCACCAGGCTTCAGTGCTAGTTGTCCATAGGATTGAGCAACAAGATTGAAGGCTTCAGTAGCATTTTTGGTGAAAATAATTTCATCCACACTACGGGCATTCATGTGGGCACAGATTGTTTTCCGTGCGCCTTCATAAAGCTCCGTAGATTGCTGGCTTAAATAATGAACGCCTCTATGAACGTTGGCATATGTTTCCGTATAAGCTTTTTGAACAGCATCAAGAACCACTCTTGGTTTTTGAGCAGAGGCACCACTATCTAAGAATGTTAGGCGTTTTCCGTGTATTTTCTCTAAGAAAATTGGAAAATCTTCCCGAATTCTTTCTACGTCAAATGAGGAGATTTTATTCATGATTTGCCTCTAAGCCTCCGTCAGCCAACTGGCTGCGATGGCATTAAAATAATCTTTAACGGGCGTATCGCCAATGCTCTCCATCACGTCAGCCAAAAAGGCTTCAATGAGCAGCTTGCGAGCACGGTCTTCTGGAATTCCGCGAGATTGAAGATAGAAGAGGGCATCTTCATCTAACTCACCAGATGTCGCACCATGACTGCATTTAACATCGTCAGCGTGGATTTCGAGCTCCGGTTTACAATCAACGCCGGCCCGGTCTGATAAAAGTAACGCTTTACTGAGCTGGTCACCAACGACTTGCTGCGCATCACGGAAAATATGAATTTTCCCTTGAAAAACACCATGAGCGTCATCATCAAGTACGCCTTTATAAACTTGGCTGCTTATATTTTGAGGTACTTTATGCTCCGTCAGCGTCGTTGTGTCGCAATGCTGTTTGCCGCGCATCAAATAGGCCCCGTTTAAGTGGCTTTCTGCTTCGCTGCCCAGAATGGTGGTTTTGATCTCATTACGGGAGATTCTAGCCCCAAGCGAAAAAGTAAAGTTCTGATAGATGGAACCTTTCGCATTCTCGCAGTCAGTAAGGGATAAATGATAAGCATAATGGCTTTCATTTTGAAGCTTATAATGATTAAGCGCTGCTCCTTCGCTCAATGAGATACTTGTTACTGGATTAGAAAAATAGGAACCCGTGCCGGTATGCTCTTCCACTAAAGTCAGTTTTGATCCAATGCCGAGGTTGATGACATTCCGAATATGGCGACCATTTTGATCCCCACTTTCATTTCGGAACGTTATTTTTAAAATTGTCTCACTTTGAACATGGTCATCTACATGCAAAGAAAAACCATCTTCCATGAAGGCGGTATTCAGCGCAAATAGTGCCCTGTCTTCTTCTGAAGATAACGAAAAAACAGCACCATTACCAAGACTTGACGCTATGCTGCCAAGGGTAATTCCTTCAGGAAGTTCTTTAAGGCGGCTTTCATCACTTGAAAAATGGCCATTGATAAAAACCATTTCAAAAGGGGCATCCAATGCTGCAGTTTGAATAACATCAAGGTCACTTGACGGTATATCTTCATTTGCGGTTGCTTTGGTCAGCGCTGATAAATTCGTGTAGCGCCATTCTTCTATGCGCTTGTGCGGAAAGTCCAAGGCCGCAAAAGTGTCTAACCCTTGTCTGCGCAGCGCTTGTACGCTCCGGCTTTCATGGCCCGGCAACGTGCTAACGGCTGTCTCAAATCGGTCCAGATAGCTCTGGGCGAGGGGGGTACGATTTTTCATTCTGTTATCCTAGAAAAGAAACTACGGGAGGGCTGCACTTACGCAGCGCTTATTTCCGCATAGCCTTTTTCTTCCAATTCCAACGCAAGGGACTTGTCACCCGATTTAACGATTTTACCATCTGCTAAAACATGGACAAAATCAGGTACGATATAATCCAGCAATCTTTGATAATGGGTGATGATTAATGCCGAGCGTTCGGGGCTACGGAGGCGGTTTACACCATCAGCGGCCACTTTCAAGGCATCGATATCAAGTCCTGAATCAGTCTCGTCCAACAGCATGAGATCTGGTTCGAACAATGCCATTTGCAGCACTTCGTTCCGTTTTTTCTCACCACCAGAGAAGCCTACATTGACGGCACGCTTCAACATGTCGTCCTTAATGCCCAGCTCGGTCGTTTTTTTCCGAACTAGTTTCAAGAACTGCATGGCATCCAGCTCTTCTTCACCGCGGAATTTCCGCTGTGCATTGAAAGCTGTTTTCAAAAAAGTAGCAGAGGCTACTCCTGGAATTTCAACAGGATATTGGAAAGCCAGAAAGAGACCACGACACGCCCGCTCATCTGGGCTCATATCCAGTAAATCAACGCCCTTATAAAGGACGGAACCACCGGTCACTTCATAACCGGCACGACCCGAAAGCACATAAGAAAGCGTACTTTTACCCGCGCCATTTGGCCCCATAACCGCGTGAATCTCACCGGGTTTGATGGTGAGATTTATGCCTTTTAGAATTTCTTTTCCGCCAACTGTCGCACGGAGATCTTTAATTTCTAACATGATCTAGCTCTTACCTTTTAACTAGAAGAAAGACTGGTAAGTCTATGCTTCATAAACACTTTAGCCGACGCTACCTTCTAAGCTGATTCCCACCAACTTCTGAGCTTCTACGGCAAATTCCATGGGCAGTTTTTGCAGCACTTCCTTACAGAAACCATTGACGATAAGCGCCATGCTTTCTTCTTCTGAAAGTCCCCGTTGCTGACAGTAAAATAACTGCTCTTCACTTACTTTAGAGGTGGTTGCCTCATGTTCAATTTTTGCCGTTCGGCTTTGGTTTTCGATATAAGGCACCGTATGGGCGCCGCATTTATCACCAATTAGAAGGCTGTCACAAACAGTGTGGTTCCGCGCATTCTCTGCTTTTTTACCCATACGCACCAACCCACGATAGGTGCTTTGCGCACGACCAGCCGATATCCCTTTTGAGATAATAGTACTGGAGGTGTTCTTTCCAAGATGAATCATCTTGGTCCCAGTATCGGCTTGCTGCAGATTATTTGTAATGGCAATGGAGTAAAATTCTCCAACGGAATTATCACCCTGCAAAATGCAAGATGGATATTTCCAAGTGATCGCCGAACCCGTTTCAACCTGTGTCCAGGACACTTTTGAATTGACCCCGCGACATGCTGCCCGTTTGGTGACGAAATTGTATATACCACCAACGCCGTTCTCATCACCGGGATACCAGTTTTGAACTGTTGAGTATTTAATCTCGGCATTATCCATGATTATCAATTCGACCACGGCAGCATGAAGTTGGTTCTCGTCTCGCATTGGAGCCGTGCAGCCTTCAAGGTAACTCACATAACTGTCATCTTCAGCAATGATCAATGTGCGTTCAAACTGACCTGTTTGTGCTGCGTTAATTCGGAAATAGGTACTGAGTTCCATAGGGCAGCGAACACCTTTTGGAATGTAGCAAAATGATCCGTCTGTAAAGACTGCACAGTTAAGTGCGGAATAATAATTGTCTGTATAGGGCACAACAGAACCCATATACTTTTTCACAAGTTCTGGGTGGTTTCTAATGGCTTCAGAAATTGGGCAAAAGATAACGCCTTCTTTCTCCAACCTTTCGCGGAATGTAGTTGCGACAGACACACTGTCAAAAACCGCATCAACAGCGACGTTATACGCCCCTTCAACACCCGCCAGAACTTCTTGTTCTTTCAGTGGAATGCCAAGCTTTTTGTATACTTCCAGCAGTTCAGGATCGACTTCATCCAGACTTTTCGGATTAACCTTGGTCTTGGGCGCTGAATAGTAATAAATGTCCTGAAAATCGATTTTCGGGTAATCTACGTTTGCCCAAGTTGGCTCTTCCATGGTCAGCCAATAACGGTAAGCCTTCAAACGCCATTCCAGCATCCATTCTGGTTCGTCCTTTTTGGCAGAAATAAAGCGCACTATGTCTTCATTCAGTCCAAGAGGAGCCATATCAGCTTCAATGTCGCTGACAAAACCGTATTTGTATTTTTCGGAAACAGAGGCAACCTGTTCCACAGTTTCTTGGCTAACAGCCATCACTTACTCCGTAACATTATTGGTGAGGGGGGTATTTGAACTTTGCCTCACCAGAGGGGTAATGGGTACTTGACGAATCTGACACATATCGGCCAGGGTAACTTCTTCCATTGCAGCATTTATGGCCCGGTTTATTTTATCCCAGCCACCGCGCATGGGGCAACATGTCTCGACCGAGCAATCTTCATGGCTTTCATCAACACATGATGTAACAGCAACCGGACCTTCCAAGACACGAACAATTTCGGCAATTGATATACTTTTTGCGTTACGGTCAAGGCGGTATCCGCCATGCGCGCCCCGTAAAGAGGTCAATAATCCCGATTTTGCTAGAATACGTAAAATCTTGGCGGCAGTCGGAACCTTTAGGCCCGTATACAGGGATAGATCAGGCGCGGTCATTACCCGTCCTTCTATTTGTGCCATCTCCGACATGATGACAACACCGTAATCGGTCATTTTGCTCAGTTTTATCATGCTAATATTAATATCGTACCAATTTAGTCTGATTTCAATATTTAATAGCAGACTGATTTGGTCTTGTATACGGACAAAGTGCCGCATGCAACGATAAATGCCACTTTTTGTGCTGCGTTGTGAGGACGGTCAATACTTAAAAGCTGACAGCGCATTGGTTAGATGTCACTCTAAATAAAAACTCAACAAAAGGGAGCTGGGGATGACTATGCTGGAAGGACATTATAATTGGGAAGAATTGTTAGAGGGGCTGAATAAATATCTGCGCCTGCGGGCAACACCCATCGGAATGAAGCTTTTCGAAGATGTTGCGGAGATGGAAGCGATTCCGCGTATACGGCGCCCAAAGTCAATCCATACAGCGGATCAGATTGTGGGACAGGCATGCAGGCTTGGTTGGACTGTCGGGGCGACTGCCGAAGATTTCGTTGGGCCGCAATGTGGCGCCGTGCTCGGCTTGCATCCACAAAATGAAGAGTGGAAAAAAGGGGAACGCTATGTAGGCGTTTGGTGGGAATCCGAAGAAGATACTCGTAAACATCAGGAAGCGATGGATGTGGTACCTTCTGGTAAATATAAGGCAATGGCTGTCTCCCCCTTAAGCTCTGGTCGGCTCGACCCCCCGGATATTTGCCTGATTTACGCGACCCCAGCGCAAATGATCCTGTTTATTAACGGACTACAGTGGGCAGGATACAAAAAACTTGATTTCTCTGTCGTAGGAGAGAGTTCTTGCGCGGACAGTTGGGGCCGGGCGCTTGCAACTGGAGAGCCAAGTTTGTCGCTCCCTTGCTTTGCCGAACGG
>JAESSA010000064.1 GCA_016764355.1 Sneathiella sp.
TTCATTAAAGATTAAAGTGTTGCATTGACCCGTTGAGATCGCCCTCGATAGTAGACGAGCCAAATTTAAAACACAATTTATGTGGGTGTTTAAATTCAATTAATTGAAAAAAAATAGGCGAAATTTTCTCTTTGGATCAGAAGAGGATTTGAGCTTCTTTGTGCCAGTAACGGAAGTTTAGATAAATCTATGTATGCTATATACAAACCGTGTTCTCAACGCGAATTTCGCGAAATTCGGGCAATGTTCATTCACGGGCGTTGGATAAACTATCGCTTTTCCAATAGTCCCATATCAACCCAATCGACAAAATTACAACTACAATAGTAGGCGTATACTCAAATTGAACAATTTGGTCAACGAACCGTAATTTAGGGAAAGTTTGCGTATTAGCCTCCCAAATCAGAAATCCCACCCCGATCATATAAAACGGATTGGTTCCGATCCAGTAGATCTGTTCTTTATAAAAACCCTCCTTGAATACGACAATTGCGATCCAGATAGTAGAAATCCCAATTGTGACCAACAATAGAAGGTATGACTCTGGAAGATTTGGGAGCGCGTAACCTGAAAACACAAATATAAACCATGAAATCAGGCTAAAAACAAAACCAAGGACCGATTGCCAACGCTTTAGGGCTGCGACGCCGAAATAAAAATGATCATCAAGGGCAAACTTAAACCTTAAAGCAAACAGGAATGCACCATAGACATAATAAATCAGGTCAATATCGCCGAGTGGCAACGACATATTTCGAAAACCCAACAAAACAGCGCCAACGAACGCGGTAAATGCGAACCAACTTAGAGCTTGAAGTTTTGGCATGTAAAACACCCCGGCTTTGCGGCGCGACCCTCCGCTGAATAACATTTTTTTGTCGGCGCATAAAGCTTTCGCTTAAACCAAAATGATCGTTGATTTCATATAATCAATGCATAATTGCGTTGATGACCCGGAATCTTCGGACTGTAGGTTTTAGGGCCATGCCATTTGCTTTCTAAGTCAAGGCTCATTTCTGCGTCGAATCAAACTGAGAAATTTTTGCTGATCAACAAAACACTGCCGCTTTGCTACACTTTACTGACATTTTCGTCTAACAAGTCAGCTTACAGCCCGATAACGGAAGAAATTGAACGATCCTGATTTGGACTGAAAAGTGCCATAAGCGGAAAACACCGATCCTCATGCCGAACTACGACATGCCAATGTCGAATGACGTTTCTGTTGGGAGGCATTATTTTTTGAGGGGGTGATGTCACATTCTAACTCTGTCAATCGTCTACTAAGTGAAGTGTAAATCAACTTAGAAAGAGGTACTGATTATGGTGACATCCAATGTCGTGAATTATTATAAAGAAATTCCAGAGATTGTTCAGGCTATGTCAAATGTCCAGCAATTAATTGTGGCATCAGGGTTTAACTCAAAGATACATCATCTTGTACAACTTCGTGCATCGCAAATTAATGGCTGTGGGTTTTGTGTTAAGATGCATACGAAAGAAGCCCGAGATGACGGTGAAACAAGTGATCGTCTTGACCGTGTCATTGTATGGCGCCACGTGGATGATTTTTCAGAGTGTGAAAAAATAGCTTTGGAATGGACCGAGGCTTTAACAATGTTGGTAAGTAATGCGAATTATTCAGAATTGCGTGGGCGGTTACACAAGTATTTTTCAGATAAGGAGATCAGTATTCTGACGACAACGATTTCCATGATAAATATGTGGAACCGTTTTCAGACTTCTGGGCATTAAAATGGGTAAAGACAACAATTTGGAGGTTTTTGAAAGCCTGCGGCCAAAGTTATTAGGCATTGCTTACCGAATTCTTGGAACAGTCGCAGAGTCAGAAGATGCTGTTCAAGATACGTTTTTAAAATGGATGGTAAGCGATGATGTTGCAATTGAAACCCCTGAGGGGTGGTTGACGACAATCTGTACGCGGCGTTGTTTGGATATCGTGAAATCTGCCCACCACAAGCGTCTGGATTATGTGGGCGAATGGTTGCCTGAACCCGTTCAAACAGAGGCTGGTCTAAATGTAGAAGAACAGATGGAACTTGCGTCTTCGCTGCAAATGGCGTTTCTCCTTTTGTTGGATCGCTTAACTCCGAAAGAAAGGGCCGCCTATCTTCTTTATGAAATTTTCGGGAATGATTATGCAGCTGTTTCGAATACGCTGGAAATTAACGAGAGTGCTTGTCGAAAGCTTGTCTCTCGAGCTAAGAAACATGTCCAAAATGACAAGGTCCGCCATATCATTTCAAGTGAGAAACAACGAAAATTACTAGATGCCTTTCAAAGTGCTGTCATGACTGGTGAAATTGGGAGGCTGGAAAATATTCTGGCATCAGATGTGAACTTTGTCGCTGATCATGGTGGAAAAGCAACAGCTGTTTTGAAAATTCTTCATGGCATTCCTGAGATATCTAAATTTGTTAAAAGAGGCTTGCATCGCTTCTGGCAAGAGTATGAATGGGTTGAAACAGAAATTAATGGACTTCAAGGGTTCATGTTAAAAAAAGAAGGCGAAGTCGGCGTAACTGTCGCTTTTGATTTTGATGCACAGGATCAAATTTCCGATATTTTTGTTATGAGAAACCCGGATAAACTTCAAAACTTAGGCTCTATCTTTATCCACTAAATAAGCCTTTATACATAAAGTTTTTTTGTAAAAATTTATTTTACAATTGAGGACGTTTGTCAAAAAAACCCCAAAGGGGTGTGAAAAATGAAAACCGTAAAATACATAATGTTGATTGGAGCGTTGATGATTATTAATGATCTAGCCAATAATAAAGCTGTGGCTCAGAATGAAAATATGACGTTGAAAGTTGCAAATTCACCTGATTTGTATGACCCAATAGAAAATGGCTATAGCCATGCGATTGTAGCGAAAGGTGGCAGTGCGATTGCATACCTTGCTGGTCAAGGTGGTGAGAACAAAACAGGTGAGCTTTCAACAGAATTTGGAGACCAGGTCAGGCAGGCATATGCAAATTTAAATTTTTCTCTAATTGCTGTTGGTGCCAAACCTGATCAAGTTACTAAATTGACGACATACGTGGTTGGATATAACCAATCGATGCTTGAGGTTATGACTGCAGAGCTAATAGCGTTATTTGGTTCTCATTTGCCAGCTCAAACTCTTGTTCCAGTCCCTCGGCTAGCATTGGATGGAATGTTATTCGAGGTGGACGCTGTTGCTGTACTTAAGTAACAGTTCAGTATGTAAGGTGCTTAAGAGAAACCTTTCACTTCAAAATGGTTTTTTGCTCAACTACGACATGCCCATGTCGTAGTTGGGTCTGCTTTGCGTCAGAAGCGGATGTGCAAGAGTTGATGAGTTAACGCCTGCTTTGTCTCGATAGTAGACGAGCCAAATTTGAAATACAATTTTTGTGGGTGTCTAAATTCAACCGAACGAAAGATTGGCGAAACTTCCTCTTTGGGTCAGAAGAGGACATGAGCTTCTTTGTGCCAATACCGGTCATTCGGCGAATTCAACGAACGGCAGCACGAGCCCTTTCAAGACCTTCAGTATGGTTACCCGCATTGGCACTTTCGGCCCATAGCCGACCTTCGCCACCGATATCATCCTTCATAACCCTATGATTGTTCCCCGGCGCCAAGCCATAGCTCCCTAACAGGATCCACTTTCGACTATCAACCTGTTGATAAACCACGGTCGTCGTTGATCCAGCTGCATGATGAACCGTGTAATTGGTTACAGGAGAATGACTGTACCCGACTGCCTAGTTAAAACATCTTATAAATTCACCTTGCTAAAGGGGCGCCATCCAGACACGACAACGCCGGTCGTGGCATTTTATAATCACAGGGGAACGGAAAAATTGACCAAATGGGGTTCCAACGATGGCCAAACCATCAAATCTTGGCTATCGGGTGTCTGGCAAGCGTCAAGTAAATTTTGTTCCCTCGGTGGCTAAAATCTTCTATGAATGGAGACGAAATGATAGTTATCTGAGATACATCGGATTATGTTTACTTCTAGGCACCAATTATGACGGTAGGCAGCCCCTACGATAAAATCAAAAAATCGTCGGGTCGGGATGACACTAGTGCAGAAGATGCCGACTTCTCTCTTGAAGCTGAGCTGCTTGATGCTATTGAGGCGATGACAGACGGATTTATCCTCTATGATAAAAATGATCGCATCGTCGCCTTCAATCAACGTCAAAAAGAACTATTCCCCTCCGCCAGCACTGCCTTAAAAATAGGTAACTACTTTGAGGATATTCTTAGGGCGCAGGCTGAAAGACAGCAAATCGATAAAGCCATTGGCCGGGAAGAAGAATGGATACGAGAACGAATTGACAATCACAAAAAACCCAGTGGACCCGTTATACAAAAGTTTGCCAGCGGGCAAACCATTCGTCTAACCGAAAAACAGACCGCCAATGGCGGAACGATTGCGATCCGTACCAATATAACGGAACTGGTAAATACTCAAAAGAAGATTCAAGAAAGCGAAGAACGGTTTCGCGTTTTGGCTGAAGGGAGCCCTATCCCTCTGGCAATTGTCCATAAATTTCGTTTCGTCTACGCCAATGCGCATATGTATCGTTTGTTAGAGGCGGAGCCTGGCTCCCTTATCGGCGAACTGATGACCGATGTTTTTAAGTATCAACAACATCAAGAGCAGGTGCATGATATTTTCTTGAATGACGAAGATATCGATGGTGTTGAAGTGCTGCTTGTCTCCAGAAAAGGCAAGGAAATCTGGGGATCGGTCAAAAGTATGCCCATTCTCTACGATGGAAATGAAGCTCTTATTACGTCCATCATGGACATTTCAGCGTTAAAACAACAGCAAACCGAACTCGTCAGAAGGAGTGAACAATTTCAAGATCTGTTGGAACTGAATCCTGACGCTGTTCTGGTTCAAACTGAAGGGACAATTAAATATGCCAATGGCAGTGCTGTTAAAATGTTTGGCGCATCAACACGTGATGAGCTGATTGGTAAAGATAGTTTATCTATTGTTCACCCGGATCAGCGAGGCGCAGTTATGTCACGGCGGTCCGATACGCAAGAGAAAAATGTAAAAACCCCGTCAGCTGAAAGCAAGCATTTGAAATTAGATGGCACGTTAATATTTACGGAAGTGAGCGTCGGACCAATTACTTGGGACTCGCAAAACGGCACAATGAATATCATTCGCGACATCACAGACCGGAAAATTATGGCGCAAGCCTTGGAAGAAGAGAAAATACGTTTCAAGGACCTGACACATGCGACGTCAGACTGGTACTGGGAAACAGATGCGAAAGGTCGCTTTACCTATATGTCGCCGAATATAGTAAATAGTGGCGATAAGTCACCCGAATATTTCATTGGCAAAACACAAAAAGACATTGTGGGGGACGATTTATTCGAGTTGCAAGAGTCGTTGCTACGTCTCGAACGAAGCTTTCAAGAACAGAAGAGCTTTCGAGATATAACCTATTGGCGGTATACCTTTACGAGCCGTGAGAAAGTCTGGGTTCGCACGAGTGGTATCCCTATTTATGATAATCGAGGAATTTTTACTGGTCATCGCGGGTCAAGTTCAAACGTCACAGGACAACGCGCCTTGCAGGAACAGTTGGAACAAGCCCAGAAAATGGAAGCAGTTGGCCAACTTACAGGCGGTGTGGCGCACGACTTTAACAATCTGTTGAATGTCATTCAGGGAAATGCAGAATTCATTCTTGAAAGTATTGAAAAAAATGAACCCCCAAACAGAAAAATATTGGAAAATATTTTACGCGCTACCACTCGCGGTGCCGAACTTACGCAGCGGATGCTGGCCTATTCTCGCAAACAAGATCTAAATCCACAGATTATTCAACTCAAAACCGAACTTGGGTCCATACTCGATATTCTTCAACGAACAATTGGTGAAGAGTATTTATTGCAAATGGAAATTTCTGACTATTTGTGGCCTTGCAGTGCCGATTTGGGGCAAGTTGAAAATGCAATTCTGAATCTCACCATCAATGCACGTGACGCCATGTCAGATGGTGGCACGATCACCATCACAGCTCGTAATGCACCGAATAGCTCAGAAAACACGTCAGGTGAACCGGATTGCATTCTACTTTCGGTCAGCGATACCGGAGTGGGCATTGCAGCAGATCAACTAGAGAAGGTTTTTGAGCCATTTTATACCACAAAAGACATCGGCAAGGGTACGGGCCTAGGATTGAGTATGGTTTACGGATTAGCCCAGCAATCTAATGGCCATGCCACCATCACGTCAGAACTTGGCGAAGGGACAACGGTCTCTCTATACTTGCCAAGAGCCCGGTAAATCTCTCAAAGGTCAGGTTAGGGCTTTTTCTTTAGAGCAAAATTTAGACCGGTTACTACCTGATAGCTAACATCTGGGAATGATAGAAATCTGTGCTGCATGTTCAATATAACAGTACCCAATAAAAACATACGTATCGAGTATGAATATAAGATTTAACCAGCATCAATTTTTCGAAGCTGTCTGGACAGTGCCTTTCAATAAATACAGTTATTAATTGTCAATATTCTCAAAAAAAACGCTGGGTGCAATTAACCATGCTGGAATGCATAAAAGCTGGTAAGAGTCCATTTAACCCCTGATGCCATCAATGTCGGGTACTTCCGCTGTACGCATAGACATAGAGCCCCCAGCCTTATATCGAAGGCACGATCGCGGTCGTCGCGCTTAAATTAACTTCTTGTTATTACCCCGTAGCGAAAGTCAACTGTTGCTTCTGTTGACGTCAGCAATGTGCCAGAAGAAGACATTGAGAAAAGATGTCTAATGGTCAACTCCGAGCCTAAAGTTTAAGTTTTCTGCACTGTAGCGAAGGTCAACGAGGTAAATCGTGAATTGGGGAGACGTCATCCTCGAATGGCACATGTCGTCGCCGAAATGTTGTTTCTTGGACGTATTCTGGTCTGCTGATCCGGTCCATTCGAAAATGACGGAAGTCTTTGCGCGCAGGATCCCAGGCCACCAAATACCATAGTGGTGGTAAGATCAGCATAGCTTGCGGCTCAACAATTCGGCTGGTTACGGCTCCTTTTGCGTCACGGTATTGGAAACGCAGGTGTAGCCTTTGGAGAAAAGCTGTCTCGAATGCGGGCAGCAGCGCGGGTTCCATCGCTTCCATATCTGATATGTCTACCAGCGGTGAAAGTTTCCCGACGTACAAGCAATCCAGAAACCGGCGCAAATCGTGTACTTTGTCCGACGGCAAGGCTTTCTCGATTTTGGCAAGCCCAGCATCTGCGAGACCCGAAAAGGGCAAATTTCCGGCGGCCCGCATCGATGCAACGCTGATGAGAAGCGCAAAGACCTCGGCGACCGAGAGCCGCGCTGTGGTCTGAACCGATTGCGGATCAAGTTGCAGCCCACCCCCGCGACCGGGTTCAGAATGAATGACAAAGCCCTCATCGCGAAGCGCGCTAATGTCACGCAACACTGTGCGTCTGGATGCGCCAACTTCCTCCGCTAAGGCAGCGACTGTCGAAGTACCATTGCGGCGAAGGCTGCGCACGATGGCGTCATGTCGGAGGCGAATATTCATTTCGTAAGGCTACCATTTAATGGTGTCAGTATTTGTCACCATTTGGTTTTAGTCAATGGCTTACAAGATTGCAAAAGTTAGTGGATAGGTATTGAGGCTAGAGGATGGAAGATGTGATTTTCTTCAAAAACCAAGAAGAATTTAGCGATTGGTTAGAAGAACATGCAGAAGCGAGTGAGCTTTGGGTGGGCTATTTCCGGAAAAGTACAGGGCGTGCAAGCCTTACGTGGTCTACATCAGTAGATGTCGCTCTTTGTTTTGGGTGGATCGACGGTATCCGAAAAACCATTGACGACCAGAGCTATAAGATCCGATTTACTCCACGCAAAATCAAGAGCGTGTGGAGTGCAGTGAACGTAAAGAAGGTAAAAGAATTAATGCTGCTTGGAAAGGTGAAACCAGCAGGAATGTACGTCTTTAACAACAGAACCGACGCACAAGGCTATACCTCTGACCACAGAAACGTGGCACTTGCCAGCGAGTATGAAGAGCAAATCAAGGTAAACCAACCAGCTTGGCTATTCTTTTCAATTTTAGCACCATCCTATAAACGAGATTCAATCTGGTGGGTAATGAGCGCCAAGAAAGAAGAAACACGATTAAAAAGGCTTGGCATATTGATTGCCTCATCTGAAGCAGGGCTAAAAATACCAACTTTGCGAAAGAAATAGTATTTTCTACAGAATAAGGACGGCATAAAGCGCCTGTTCTGGTAACAGGTATTCGGGAACAACTCTTACCAAGCGACCAGCCGTGATACAGATGCTGCACCGAGCACTGCATCCACGTCTTTTATAGCAGAGGTGTCTAGATTATCTGAGTTAGATGGAGAAGCCGTAGTGCAAATCCAAACCATGATGGTCCAAAAGCATACAGGCATTTAACTGATCTAAGAACGGTGAAAACTCGATCGGTTGTGGTACCGGCAGATAGGAAGGTTTTTGGCGTGACTTCCGAATGGGATCATTGGCGCAACCACAGCGAAAGTCCACTTTGTGCTGCCATCTCAACCGGTCAACGCAACACACGCGTTAAACCTCTCAGCTGGTGTTTCAAATAGCAATGTCTTTCTGATTTTTCCATGAGATGCTGATTTTTGTATATAAGTCGTATACGATAGAATGATTGATTGCTAGCCACACGAGATTGGGCTGGTCGTCACGACGATCTGGATTGCAAGTCGGAGATAATCACGGTGCCTGATATAGTAGGGAAAACTGACAATATCTTTGAAGTATCGGATGTTCTTCGTATATTTCCCACATTTGTCTGGAAAGCGCAGCTGCAACAGGAAATCCATCAAGACATGAATGAAACCATCCGCGGCACGCTTGATAAAATAAAGCATTCCGTCGCGGAAACTGCGTCAGGGCAACCTTGGCAATCTGATCAAGCGCTCCATACGATGGATGAATTCAGTAACCTAGTTTACTGTCTGGAGACAGCAATTGTCTGCGTTCTCGATTTTCTGAAAATTAACCAGGCGAGTTTTGATATTACCGGTACATGGGCCAATATGAGCCCACCTGGCTCGTTACACAAAATGCATAGTCATCCTAACAATTTTCTCAGTGGCGTCTATTATGTCAAAACACATAAGGGTTCAGATACTATCAATTTCCACGACCCCAGACCTCAGAGAGACGTCATCAAACCGCCAGTGACGGGCCTTACTGCCGAGAACACTGATCAGGTCGTGATAACGGTCAAGAATGGTACCATTCTTCTATTCCCCTCTTGGTTGGCACACTCGGTTGACGCTAACGAAAGTGACGAGATCAGGATAAGCATCGGTTTCAACGTTATGTTATCCGACTATGTTGAAAAAATAAGCAAGCCTCTTTGGTCCGCAAATGGCTAGTCAATCGGTGTCCGGCTGGCATTGTCACATTAACTTATTATTGCCATAAAATTTGGGAAAGTACAATTTCGGGATTATTGTTTTCAATGAATTAAGGGATATTGAATTCCATCAATACATCAAATTTGGCCAATTATTGAGTTAATGTGACAGCATCGGTATTCCTTGTAATTCCGTGTTCCAATACTGCGCGCATCAAGGCCTGAGTCTAGTACGTTATTAGTTGTTTGTTTTAAGTTCCGAGAAGTCCGCCAATGGGCAATGTGGACACAGTCATTAGACGATACATCTGTGCGCATCACTCGGTTTTAGTTACGATCTCATCCTCGGTGTCACTTTGTTCGGACGGATCGAGGGACTCAGGATTATTTTCCCGAGCGGCTTTCTTTTCAACAGCGCGTCGGGCCTTCTTTTCGGCCTTGATCCTGTCGCGCTCTTTTCGTTCAAAATTGTAGTTGGGTGTTTTAGCCATCAGCGTCCTGATTGAAGGTTATCGAAAGTCATGTTCATGCGTTCAAGCACTTCAAGTTTTCTTATCGGCGGCTTCTTTGGCTAGCCGCAGAGCCCGCAAGCGCACCATCTTGGCTGCTTTTTCGTCGCGTGCCTCTTCAATCTCTTCCAGGATGCGTGCTGACGTTCTCTTGGAGTTATAAAGCCGTATATCTGCCGTAGATTCTCCTGACGCAACCATTTTCCTGTCCTCAATTTCTAACAAACGAATGCTCCGTCCCCAACAGATGTTGGAGACGGAGGCGATCTTAATTAGTCAACGATCTTCAAATCGACGGCAGAAGATTTTCCTTTCTGCCCAGCTTCTAGATCATAAGAAACTTTTTGATTTTCGTTCAACGAGCTCAAGCCCGCACGTTCGACAGCAGAGATGTGAACAAACACATCATTAGAGCCGTCTTCGGGCTCAATAAATCCAAAACCTTTAGTCGGGTTGAACCATTTTACAGTACCAGTCGCCATTGTTATTTTTCCTTCTAACAAGCGTAATGATTTCGCACGCCACATCATGTGGCAGCACGTCTTTTAACGATCACAATGTCAGGGATAAAATCAGCGAACCGACCAGCGGTCCTTCAAGTAGCTCGAAACAATTATGTAATTCGTAATTCTTATATATGATTAATTGAAAAAAAAATCAAGGGACAACAAAATCCATGCTGTATTCTCAGGGAAAATGCTATCCTACCACTCTTATAATTTCCTGAGTATATTATGGAGATGATCAAATAAACCAGAGTTGCCTTGTGCAATTTTCCAGCCCCGAATTCCCTCTTTGACCCAAAACTACTGAGTAGTTTGTGTGTTGAAGATGATTACAACATAGAAGAACTACATCGGTGATCGCCACGAAAACAAAGTCGACTTTGGTTCATGCTATAGCGAACCTCCGCCTTCCGCCCGTGATAGACATTCATTGCAATGCACTTAACGTCCGCTTCTGGCACTTTTTAGACCTTTTTGGATCAACGAATTTATGTCTGTATCTTCACGGTAAGCAGAAATTATTTCAGAGGAATCTGAAAATTCAAAACCGATGTCCGTTATTTATGGGTATAGCGGAATCCATTTTCAGTGCCTGAAAAGGACGGTTCATGACCCGAAGCAGGCCACTAGGTCAGGCATTAATTTCTAGTCAGCGAACGGTTTGTGTCGTGTAACATACTCCGAGAAATCATTCATAAATTCTATAAATTGAGCATCAAGATAGTGATATAGGTAACTCGAATGCACCCTCTTTTTCAATACTGGTATGGGATAGAGAGAATTCTTTTTCAAATATGCTTCAACAGTTTTTTCTTCTGCAAGGAAACTATCTATCCTACCATTATTGTAGGCGTCAAAGAGATCTTCACCGGAATGAAATTTCGCTATTATTGTAAATTCTTGTGCGTTTTCGGCAACATACTTTTCCTGCCAGGCGATCCCATAAGCATAGCCTGTTAGTCTGGGTTCTGAATTACTTAATTGTGGATTTACCCATATTGACTTTGACAAGCTAATGATTGGTGCAGAAGATCGTATGAAATCCCTAGTATATTTATTCTCAATCACGGGGAGCCGAAAAAGTTCACCGTCAACCTTGCCATCGTTGAAATAATGAATGCCGCGTTTTCCGGGCAAAAACTGAATAGTTACTGGGCAACCAAGTGAAACATATATTTGCTCCACAACCGGTGCCAGTTTGAGTGTCAAAGGACCACCTGAAATAGCTGCCAAGCTGCTCGGACAGTATTGGGCGTAACTGGTTCCTGAATAGAAACAGATTGCAATAATGGCTGGACCAAGCCGTAAGAATATTGACATGATAATACTCTATACTTCTACACGCTAAGTGCAGATAACATAAATTGCCGTACTCTTCCAATGAATGCTTCGTTCCAATGTATTTCATATAGGCAACTCAATCTAGGGGCTAATTAGAGTCGCTGGCATTTTTTGAAGCACGTTCATTGGTGCTGACCGTTGATGCAGACAGATATGTTCGAGATAGCGACGTCGCGTTAGCGGACATATCGGCTGGATGATTTTCAGGCGCCGCACCAGCCTAGTCCCCATATTCGCCTTTAGACAAATTCGCTTTAAGGCACTTTTCAGACCAAATCAGGATCGTTCAATTTTGTCCGTTTTCCTGTAGTAAGCTGACCTTATTGTCGATAAAGTCCGTTGAGCGTAGCAAAGCGGAAGTGATTTCGGGTAGGTGAAATGGGCGGTTCGTGATCCAAAGCGGAAGTTTCACCTATTTTTTTTCGGTCGGTTGAATTTAAACACCCACATAAATTGTATTTTAAATTTGGCTCGTCTACTATCGAAGGCGATCTCAACCGGTCATTGCAACACATTGGTTAAACCTTTCAGCAGGCGTTTCAAATTGCAATGTCTTTCTTGGACGTTCATTTAGTTGTCTCGCAATTTTGTTGAGATGAACCTGAGAATGTACCGAAAAGTCAGTTCCTTTGGGAAGGTACTGCCTGAGTAACCGATTAGTATTCTCATTCGAGCCACGTTGCCAAGGACTATGCGGGTCACAAAAATAAACATCAATGTCGGTCGCTAAGGTAAATTTATGATGAACCGCAAGTTCCTTACCACGGTCCCAGGTCAGGGATTGATAGAGCTCAGTTGGTAGTTTCTTAGCATGTTTGATGAGAGCGGAGACGACAGTCAGAGTTTCTTTATTGAGCACCTTCACCAACATCACGTAACGTGTATGGCGTTCCA
>JAESSA010000065.1 GCA_016764355.1 Sneathiella sp.
GCAATGGTTCAATGATGTATGGATCGAGACCAAAATCAAAGGACAATTACTAGTCGCCTCGGGGGTCACGTCAGTTAATTTCTTTTGGCGTTCGGCCCTAAACGACGTCTATGTCATTGGTCGCACCAAAACCCGTGCTGAACGCAGCAAGGTTCTGAAAATCATTAGGGAAACAGAAGGCGTCCGAAGCGTCACCCACCATATCGAAGTGCGGTAACAAACTTAATAAACATCTGGTCGTAGTCTGATTATCTGTCGTTATTCAAAGAAAGTGAGACGCTCTAAAATTTACGAAAAATCTTGCTGCGTTTCTCATTTTTGATTTTTTTTCGAACTTATTGTAGGCCTTATCTACTTTCTCCGACTTCTTTCTTTGGCAGTGAAGAACACTAGCTCTGACAGGAGCAAGCAATTCAGTGGGTCAGTACGTTAGGCGGGAGCTTGAGGCGCCTCCAAGCAAGAAAAGAAAAATCAATCGACCCTACATCTCATGCCTCTTTTCTGCTGCCTTAAACTCTCTCTGGTGCTATTTAAACTGATTTTTTATGCCCCAAATAAGAGCTCCGCCTATGCAGAGTGTCATTATCCCAGTCACAAGTGTCTGCCAATCTTCAATTTCGTAACAAACAACTCCAATGCAGAGGACAACAGCTGGCCTCTTGTAAGGCCAAATTCATGTAACATATTAACCTTCAGTACTACTTCGCACAGCATGTGGTTTGGCTAGGAGTACAGCAAGTGTTGATGCAGCACTCATCCATCAGCGCGTCCGACTGAACGTCCAAGGAGTCGTGATGAAAACAGAAATCATTTTTATCTCTTTTATAACCTGCTTACTTGGAAATTTTATTTCGACAAGCCAGGCTAATGAACCCATCCGTATTCTCTACAACGAACGTCCACCATATCTCCCTACGGCTATTCCAGGCGTTGTCACAGGATTAACGGCAACACCGACAAGCCTTGCCTTTCAACAGTCGGGAATCCCGCACATTTGGGAAAAAATTCCGTCTATTCGGCAGATGGCTATTCTCCAGAAAAATAAGGGCAAAGATTGTCTTGTCGGGTGGTTTAAGAATTCAGAGAGAGAGAAATTTTCCAAATATACCAAGGCTATTTATCGAGACAAACCGGCAATTGGTTTGGCTTTATTCAGCAATATCAACATTGAAAGTGGTCTAAGCGTCAAGGAAGTTCTCCAGAATAAGCAAATAAAACTATTGATAAAAAAGGGCTATTCTTACGGAAAATATATTGATGACCTTATTCGCGAGACAAATCCAAGTCTGGTGGCTGTATCCGTTGAAAACCTGAATATGGTACATATGCTGAAAGTAGAAAGAGCCGATTTTATCTTCATGGCAGAAGAGGAGGCTAATGGCTTGATCAAGAGGGCAAAGTTTTCCGTAGATGAATTCAAATTCATCCGATTTTCAGATATGCCTGCTGGAAACAAGCGCTATATCCTCTGCAGTTTAAGCGTGGAGGATAGTGTTATTGAGAAATTAAACACCTGGATAGAAAGAAATGTGAGCTTTCAGTGAAGCATCAAGGCTGGATAACCGTCCTGCCACTTTCATCCAGTCCAATAAGCGTGACCACACTTGCGGGGGCACGTTTCAACAACATAGAAATACCTTTCTCTCCATAATACACATTTGTTGATCAAAAATAAGCCGTGCAAGCTTATTGCAACAACAAAGTAGATACGGCCTGATAAATCGACGAGCTAAGAATCAAAAAAGCCCCGAAACTCATTGAGCTTCAGGGCTTTTTGGTACGGTCGAGAAGAAACACCAGCATCTAGGTAAACCTAGGCTCAAACACCAGCGAAACTGCGATACCTAGACCCTAAACCTGTTACACCAGAGGGACTGTAACACCAGTTTGTGACAGCAACAAGTGACAGCTTCTGTCGTTAATGCATAGGCATCTCTGCAATTTCGCAGCATCTTGAGCGTTGTGAGTGTAATAACGCAATACAGATACACAAAGACATGTGGCTGCGAACACGCACTTTACAGTGGCCTCAATTCCTAGTGGTGCAACCAGAAGTATACATCAAACGGCACATCAAACACACAGGCAACTTTACAGGCCTGAAGGCCGCTTCCAGTAAGGCTTACAGATCAAATTCTTGCCCCTGTAACGTTAAAAGTTAACAGAACCATTAATTGACATACAAACCAATGAGTTAGCGTTACCTCAATACGCTTCGTGATCTGGATCGCCACCAAGTTCAATTGCCTTGTCCAATACGCCTTTGGCGAGAGCAGCAATATCGTGTAGAGACTGCTCGTCGGTTATTCTCCCGTTCATGATTAGGGAGAGTGTTTGCTGTATATTTGAAACTGCAGCACGGTGTTCAATCTCCCGAGAAGTCATTCCATCGACATACGGCTCTCGCCCTGTCTCAGACTTCTTTCTCTTTTTGGCTTTAGTTGCCAGCAGGTCAGGAAACTCTTTGTTTGCCCAATTATGAATCGATACGTGGGAGACAACATTGTGCATCAAATCCGCAATATGTCGGGTTGTTTTACCTTCTAACTGCCCAGACTTGGCAAGCATTCTAAATGCGTTCTTGTGCTCATTCCTCTTCATCGGTCGGCCGTGTGTAGTATTAGCAAGCGCCGCAGCCGCAATCGCTTCACCCATCGTACCTTGAATGACGTTTGCATCTATCACTGGGGTGGCTTTCATCTTAACGTCTGCTACTGCCTCTGCTGCTGCCACACGATGGAAACCATCAATCAGGAACAACTTGTCGTCAACATTATAGACTGTGACAGGCGGGAACTCGCTCCCTGCCTTCATGCAGCGTGCGTATCCTTCAACGGTCTTCGGATTGATATCCGCCCTTACCTGCAAAGTATCTTGGTCCCGAACTATTTGTCTGATTTCAATCTTTGGCATGGTGTCTTTCTTGTTGTGGAGGGAAGTTACTTCAGATGGATATCTGACTGGGAAAGATATTGGCTCAATGGCAACGTGTAATTGCTATTGGCGATCTGAGCAATATCGAAAACGGATAAGCCTTAATCAGGCATAGAGGGGCACGGGTGCGCTTGTCTGTGTTAGCAGGGCTATGGCCTTTCAGGTGCGGCACCTGCTGCTGGTGACTCGCTCTGTGACTCCTGTGACTAAGTGGCATAGAGGAGGTATCAGGTTGCCAGTTCCATTTCCTGTTCCGCCTTGACGATCCCGTGAACCTTGCCCAACGACAGACCAACATCCTTGGCAATCTTACGAAGGCTGTCACCGTTTGCTTTACCAGCAAGCACAGCCTCTTTCTTCTTGTTGGGAACGGCTGGTCTTCCGAGCTTAACTCCATTGGCCTTGGCTCTGTCCAGTCCTGCCTTAACACGATCCTGTATCATGGCGCGTTCAAACTCAGCAAAGACACCCATCATCCCAAACAGCGCCTTCCCTCCTGCTGTTGTCGTATCAATCCCCTGCTTGTGGAGGAACAGATCAACCTTCAACCCATGAAGCTCTTCAAGGAATCCTACAAGGTCACGCAAGGAACGCCCCAGACGATCAACAGACCATGCCATCACCACATCAAACTTGCGTCTGGTGGCATCTTTGAGCAACCGATCATATTCAGGACGTTGGTCTCTCCCCTTGGAGCCAGAGACACCATGATCTTCATAAACAGCTACAATCTCCCATCCTACATTCTTGGCGCAGTCTTGAAGCTCCCTGAGTTGGTTCTCAGTGGTCTGGTCTTTGGTGGATACACGGAGATAGATCGCTGCCCGTTTCATTGTCGTTGCCCCTCGTTGCTGGATGTCTTACCAGGATCATACACAGGATTGTTCATTTAACAACTGTTATTTGAACGTTCTGGGAGGCATTGAGGAACCCGCAGTCTGCTTGAGGTGACGAGCATGAATTACAGGGTGGTTTTATGAACGCCTATTCAGGAGGGTAGATGAACACAGGTAGAAGCTGTCTTCCCCTACCTATGAAACACGGTATTACACGGTCACTCACTCCACCAACTACAAACACAAGTGGCCGATGTATCGAAATGTAGGCAGGACATTCACGCTGCCCCACACAGGGTAATAAAAATGGACTTGAGTACCGGCAAGGGGGGATGTACCGCGAAAGCGCGTCTATATATACCCGCTCAGTAATTTGCTACAAAAACCGATGAGTTATGACTGTTCCTTCAATTGCGCCGACCCCAAGCCTTAACTTGTAAATGCCAATACTTGATCTGACAAGTTTTCCCAAAGAGTTCTGACTAGATCGTGCAGTCTGCTTTCCCCGCGACAACAGACGTTTGCACACCCTAAATGGAGGCGGCTCTTTGTTCCGCTTAGTGCCAAAAGGAGACATATTCTAAAAGTGAATCACGGGCCAATTTAATCGAAACGCAAGCGTCTCATTCCTTGTTGCGCGCCACGGGCAGATTGACTTTCAACGCGAAGCGGACGAGATCGGCGTGACCTGAAGTACCCGTTTAGAATAAAGCATTTTAATCTGGCCACGCACGGTGCCAAGGCTGCTGTTGCGGCTCTCAGCGATCTGATCAGGCGACAATCCCTCAGCAAGGAGGCGCAAATCTCGGCTTCTGCATCAGTGAGTTCAAAGAGCGCCTGCATCCCTTTTGTGGAAATAACCTCTTTCTTCTCCGGGTCGGTGATAAACACGGCTGCGCCCTTGAAATGATGGTCAATGGAGCCATCCAAGTTACCTAATGGAAACACTTCTACAAGCCACGGAAGAGCACCTTCGCGTTTCGGGTTCCCTGTCAACAGGGTCCATATTCTGCACCGCAAACCATCACTGATTAGCAACAATCTGACGAGTCAGATCCTCCTTTAGATCAGCCCATTCTTTGTTCCAATTGCATGACGACGGACAGGCAGGTTCCATATCATGCATATATCACGGCTCTGCGACTGCCCGTTCCACGTCAGAGCTATCGATGTGAGGTAAAGTCTCTCCAAATATTAAAATTCAGTACCCAGCCAAGCAGATACAATTGGCAATAGCTTACTTTACATTTGACAATTACCTTTCAAGACGAAAATACTCAATAATACAAAACCGCTGTCAGTTCTGATAGCTTTATATGGTAGCTTAGATACATGACAGAAATACACACACACAACCGCGATAAGAACTATAGAATTCAAGGGGATAGCTTATTCTTGAAGGCTTTGGGAGTCTCTAACGATGCGGGTGAAGTTAAACCGAGCATGTATAGCAAATATCGTCAGATCTGCCGGTTTATCGAGTTGTTCATGGAACGAATGGAGCGGACCCAAGCAATAAAACAAAACCGGGTTAAAGTCTTAGACATTGGGTCAGGGAAGGGTTATTTGACGTTTGCAATGTATGACCAGCTTGCGAAATCGGGCCTCAATCCTAAGGTTGACGGTGTTGATACCCGCTCTGAAATGGTAGATTTTTGTAATGACGCAGCGCAAGCATCCGGCTTCGAAAACTTAGCTTTTCATAATATGAAAGCGGAGGATTTTGTTCAAGGATACTATGATGCGATTGTCGCTTTGCACGCATGTGACACGGCGACAGATGATGCACTATTCTATGGAATTAAGTCAAAGTCCAAACTGATCGTGTGTGCACCATGCTGCCAACATGAGGTTTTACTAAGCCTTAGAGAAAGTGAAGTTTCGAACCGAAAGTTCATATCTCATGGCTTACTCCTACAAAAACAAGCCGATCTCATCACAGACAACAGTCGAGTTATGCTGCTCAAGTCCCAAGGTTATCAGGTTGATGTTATTGACTTTGTGCCGACCGAGCACACCCAGAAGAATACGCTCATAGCGGCTGTTAAGAAAAGCAAGCCATCTCTCGATCACATCGTTGAGTATGAGGCCTATAAAAAAGCCTTTGGTTTTGAGGGAATAAAACTGGAATTTTTAATGAGAGACGCCGGATTGATACGCAAGGAATAACAAACCTAGATCGATGTATTGAACAGTGGCACAATCGAGCCGCTGTTCTTTTTGCTTAAAACTTCCGAGTTGGGTCAATTTCGGCCCAGTAAGGCGGCTTAAGTGACTGGTCCGTTCTACCCACGGCAACAGAAATTCTTTAAGCTTCAACGCGTCTATAGAGTTGAGTTCCCCCTAATCAACGCAGTGCCATATTTGCTGGCAACCGATAGCTGAAAGTGTCAGGTCGATCTCTGGGGTATTCTCAGGCACTGCCGCACCTCATCGCCTGATACTGCGCAAGTCAATACCATCTGCTTTGACTGTAGTTAGGAAATGTCTAGCCGCTCCTCAACAGCCTCACTGTACAACTTGAAGCCCTCCTGCAAGCGCTGCCTCTCTGGTCCATTGGAATAGACATCAGTGAGCATCTTGCCTGTCTTATGTCCAAACAGGCGCATTGAAAGGGTCATATCTATCTCTGGTGTGTTCTCCAGCACTGTTGCCGCCCAACGCCTGATACTATGGACATCCAACCCAAGCTTCTGGGCAGTTGGAATGGCTTCAGACAAATATCTTCTCATTCTGTTGCTGAGCGCATGGTTCAGCTTTCCATCTACACCACCAACCACAAGTTCTTCAAACACTTGATCGTCAGGTTGTTTGCCTTCAATACGCCGGTTCAATATCTCAACACATTTTGGATGAGAGAAGAACAACACCCTACTTGCAGATTCGTTCTTCCCCTCATAAATATGCGCTTCCGTGCCTTCATTGAAAATGTGCCTTACCCGAAGCTCACAAATGTCGCCAAGCCGTGTGGAAGAGAAAGCCAGCAATAAAGCCACTTCATATTCGATGCTCTTATGCTTAGGTCGCTTTTTCAGGAAATCCAGATAGACTTGCAGTTCCTCGTTGGTGAAACCACGCTTCTTCTTTTCCTTGGGAGGAAGCTCAGACTTCAAGCCTTTGAAGGGACTGCCTCCTGCGCACCATTCTCTTCTGAAACTCCAATCCCACAGAAGGTTCATCGTGTCCAGATAACGTCCAATTGTGGCAGGCGCTTTCCCTGAAGGCTCAAGGTGGTTTGACATCCAAGAAGCGGCAATTCGCGGTGAGAGTTTCGAGATTGGCATGTCGCCCATATTCTGAACGAACAGATCAATTGATCTTTTCCGACCGTCAACCGTCCCTGCGGTCACCTTCCCTACGATTGATGCGAGATACTTCTCTCCTGCGCCTGTGATGGGCATGGAGCCACGCAGAGCGACCTCAGTATATAACTGCCCCGCTTCATTGCTGACCTTCCTGTGAAAGTAGTCAGCCCTATCAGATGCCACATACTCAGCCAATTCAGCCTTCTCTTCTGTGGGAGCGGTTCTGATTTCTTCAGCAAAGGCAGTCGCTTCTTCAATCATGGCTGCTTTGGAGGGTTTCCCGCCATTCATGACAACTTCAATTTCCGCCATGATTTCAGCCAAGACGGCGTGTTTGCGCTTCCTTGCGACATCAAGGTCACGGGTTTTCAAACTTCTGAAGATTGATTCTTTGCCAAGCTTGGATCGAGAGGCACGAGGAACGACATAACGTACATACCAAGTGTGACCGCGCTGTAGGAGATGTTGTGTCATAGGATGATTCATAACCCTGCTTCCTTAACCTGTTACACCAAAAGGTATGTAACAGGTTAGGAAACTTAGGTTCTCTGGGGGTTCCAGAGAGTTGGTGCGGTCGAGAAGACTCGAACTTCCACCCGTGTTACCGGACAGCGACCTCAACGCTGCGCGTCTACCAATTCCGCCACGACCGCATAAGGCAGGCAGGAAATAACAAATGTTTCAACTGCTTGCAAGGAGAGAATTAATTATTTTTTGGAAAGACAGATTTTATCGCCCATTCCCAGAAATATCAGATTCTTCTGAATCAAAAATCTTGTTGGTTGGTGCCGATTTTATCTGTGATTGAAATACCAATATTATCGTCAACGACAATAATTTCACCATAGGCGATGGGCTTATTATTCGCGAGAACGATTGCATCATCGTCAACACTAGTATCTAGCTCGATTACAGCCCCACGGCCCATTTTCAAAAGCTGATGGATCGGCATAATTGCTTTACCGAGCACAACAGAAATCTCTACATCAACACCTTTAATAGCTTTATCTCGCATTTCAACACCTTAATCAAATCCGCACCCATAATATCTCTAACACGGTTACTAATACATTAAAGTTAAAGATTCATCGCCTGTTATTGAAGCTTGCCTCAAAAATGTTATAAGAAACCATGCATAAAATTGAGTGGAAAATTTCAGAAACCCTTGTGCCCTATGAAGAGGCACTCGCTAGTATGGAATCACGGGTTGCCGCGATTGCGGAAGGTTCAGCCAATGAGCTAATCTGGTTGTTGGAGCATCCCCCCTTATACACAGCTGGAACCAGTGCCGACGAGGCCGACCTTGTCAGCCCGGACAAATTCCCTGTTTATAAGGCTGGACGGGGTGGACAATATACTTATCACGGCCCAGGCCAACGCATTGCCTACGTCATGCTGGATTTGAAAAAACGCGGATCTGACATTCGGGCATTTGTACAGGATTTGGAAAATTGGGTGATTGATGTTCTGGCGCAATACCAGATTAAGGGTGAGAAACGCGAAGGCCGCGTTGGTGTTTGGGTGGCGAGTGGCGGATCAGAAGACAAAATTGCAGCCATCGGTGTGCGCGTTCGTAAATGGGTGAGTTTTCACGGTATTTCTATCAATGTGGAACCGGATTTATCCCATTACAGCGGTATAGTTCCCTGCGGAATATCTGAATATGGGGTTACGTCCCTTGTGGATCAGGGTATCCCTGTCACACTCCCTGAATTTGATGCGGAGCTAAGAGCGAGTTTCGAGCGAATTTTTCTGGAAGACGGTACTAAAGGGTCGATCGTCCCGTAAAATTATCAATCACAGGCAAATCCTGGTCGGCTGTGACGATCCCAGTCACATTTGCATATAAAGGCCCACTACGGCACTTATCGAGCATCTGCTGGCATTGTTCGTCGGATCCCTGAAACACAGCCTCAACAGTTGCGTCAGCGCGATTACGAACCCATCCACAAAGACTTAAAGACTTAGCGGCATCAACTGCCCACGCACGATACCCAACCCCTTGAACTCGGCCCGATATAATTGCGTGAACAGTTTTCATTACATAATCCTATTCAAATTCAAGGATCACTGCATCAACGGCCAAGGTATCGCCCGCTTCTGCATTTACAGCTGCGACAACACCGTCTTGTTCCGCCCTGAGGATATTTTCCATTTTCATGGCCTCGACTACAGCAAGCGGTTGGCCCGCCTTCACTTCATCCCCGACCGAGACACTGACAGATACGATCATACCCGGCATTGGACAAAGAAGATATTTGGACATATCGGGCGCGACTTTAAGCGGCATCAATTTGGCAAGTTCTGCCAAACGGGGCCTGCGAACAGACAAATCAAGCACGGCACCGCCATGAGTAATCCGCATTGCCTCTTTTGCCTTTTCAAGCAGAGCGACAATGACTGTTCCGTCGATATCCGCATCAATGCGACGGTCACCGGGCACCCATGCAGATCGAATAGAGATAATCTGACCATCAATGGTCACGTCCAATCCACCGTCGATATCAACAATAGAAACGCTCGTGTCTCTATCCAAGCCTTCACTTACCACCCAATCGGACGCGGTCAGGCTTGCAACATCTGTCACGCTACGCGTTGCTTGGCGTAATTTAACGAGGACGGAGATGGCAACAAGATTGTTATAAGTCGCCGTATCCAATTCGGCTCCCATGAAACCTTCAGGATATTCTTCGGCAATAAATCCAGTTGTTATATTCCCAGATTTAAAGCGGGGGAGATTGCAAACGGCATTCAGGAAATTAATATTATGGGCAATGCCCTGAACATCATAAGAATCAAGCGCTTTGCTCATTTCCGAAATGGCCGTTGCCCGGTCAGGACCATATGTACACAGTTTAGCGATCATCGGATCATAGAACATGGTGATTTCGGAGCCTTCAGTCACTCCAGTATCAACACGTACCGTTTCCCCTACAGGAACCGTGTAGCGACTCAAACGACCAATGGATGGTAAAAATCCGCGATAGGGATCTTCCGCATAAAGACGGCACTCTATTGCCCACCCGTTCAGTTGCACATCTTCTTGTTTGATGGACAGTTTTTCGCCGTCAGCAATCCGGATCATCTGCTCTACAAGATCAACACCTGTGATCAATTCCGTGACCGGATGCTCCACTTGAAGGCGCGTATTCATTTCCAAGAAATAGAATTTGTGATTGGAACCGACAATGAACTCGACCGTTCCAGCGGAATGATAATCCACTTCCTGAGCCAAAGCGACAGCTTGTTCCCCCATTGCTTTGCGGAGGGTCTCATCCAAAAATGGGCTTGGTGCTTCTTCGATAACTTTTTGATGGCGGCGTTGAATGGAACATTCACGCTCTCCCAAATAAATGCAGTTACCATGCTTATCGGCTAAAACCTGAATTTCGATGTGGCGCGGATCAACAACAAATTTTTCAATGAAAATTCTATCGTCGCCAAAAGCACTCATGGCCTCGTTCTTCGCAGATTGAAACCCTTCACGTGCTTCTTCATCATTATTGGCGACACGCATGCCCTTACCGCCGCCGCCAGCGGAGGCTTTAATCATTACAGGGTAGCCAATTTCAGATGAAATTTGCACCGCATGTTCGGCGTCATCGATCAATTCCATGTGCCCTGGAACTGTATTAACACCGGCCTCAAGGGCCAGTTTTTTCGACGCAATTTTATCACCCATAGAGGCGATAGCTCTTTTTCCTGGGCCTATAAAAGCGATATTTTCTTTTGCCAGCGCATCTGCGAAAGCTTGATTTTCTGACAGAAAACCGTACCCCGGATGAACAGCTTCAGCACCAGTTTCCTTGCAAGCTTCAATAATCTTATCGATTATCAAATAACTTTCAGCTGCCGCAGACGGTCCGATATGAACGGCTTCATCAGCCATTTTCATGTGAACCGCACCATCATCCGCATCAGAATAGACGGCAACAGTCTTGATACCCATATCTTTAGCAGTCCGCATAACCCGGCATGCAATTTCACCACGGTTGGCGATCAGGATTTTTTTAAACATTTTTCTAACCTTTCCCTAATTATCGCCTAGAGCGGAATGTTGCCGTGTTTTTTCCACGGATTTTCTAATTCTTTGTTTTTCAGCATTCTAAGGGAGCTTGCGATACGATGGCGTGTATTATTAGGCATAATCACATCGTCAATGAAGCCCCGGTGCCCCGCGATAAACGGATTGGCAAAACGTTCCTGATATTCATCAGTCCGCTTTTGAATTTTCTCACTATCCCCGATTTCAGAACGGAAGATAATTTCAACAGCACCTTTCGCGCCCATAACCGCAATTTCTGCGGATGGCCACGCGTAATTCACGTCACCGCGCAAATGCTTAGATGACATCACGTCATAAGCACCGCCATAGGCTTTACGAGTAATAACCGTTACTTTAGGGACAGTGGCTTCAGCATAAGCGTATAAAAGTTTCGCGCCATGCTTGATAATACCGCCATATTCCTGTGCCGTTCCAGGCAGGAATCCTGGCACATCGACCAACGTCACAATCGGGATATTAAAACAATCGCAGAAACGGACAAAACGCGCTGCTTTGCGCGAACTGTCAATATCAAGACACCCGGCAAGGACCATTGGCTGGTTCGCAACAATACCTACAGTCTGGCCATCAATGCGGGCAAATCCTGTTAGGATATTTTTGGCGTAATCAGGTTGGATTTCGAAGAAATCACCTTCATCGCTTAGCTTAACAACCAACTCCATCATATCATATGGCTTGTTGGGATTGGCTGGCACCAAGGTATCCAGTGAAGGTTCTTTGCGGTCCGGGTTATCAAAGCTGTCCCGGATCGGAGACTTTTCACGGTTGGAAGCTGGTAGCATGTCCACCAAACGGCGGACTTCTGTCAATGCTTCCACATCGTTGTCATAAGCGTTATCTGCAACAGAAGACTTAGAAGTATGTGTGCCCGCCCCGCCCAACTCTTCTGCTGTTACTGTCTCGTTGGTGACTGTTTTCACGACATCAGGGCCGGTCACGAACATGTAAGAGCTGTCGCGGACCATGAAAATAAAATCAGTCATGGCAGGAGAGTAAACTGCACCGCCGGCGCAGGGGCCCATAATGACAGAGATTTGAGGAATAACACCAGATGCCATAACGTTCCGCTGGAATACTTCAGCATATCCCGCCAAACTATCGATGCCTTCTTGAATACGGGCACCGCCGGAATCGTTCAAACCAATGATAGGCGCGCCAACCTGCATGGCCTTATCCATAACCTTACAGATTTTTTTTGCATGATATTCCGATAAAGAACCGCCAAAAACCGTAAAATCCTGAGAGAATAAGAAAACCAGCTTACCGTTGATGGTCCCATGACCTGTAACAACACCGTCACCGGTGACTGTTTCATTTTCCATCCCAAATTCGGTACATCGATGCTCAACGAACATGTCCCATTCTTCGAAGGACCCTTCATCCAGCAAGAACTCAATTCTCTCTCTTGCTGTCAGTTTTCCTTTGGAATGCTG
>JAESSA010000066.1 GCA_016764355.1 Sneathiella sp.
TGCTCTCCAAACCGTTCAATTTTCTTAATGCCATCAAGCGTGTACAATCTTTCGCTCAAGGTTTTGGCAACATCTTTCATCTCTGCAAGAGAAAACCCATCAGCCCAAAGCGCAATGGTGGCAACAGCAGTAAGCCCAACCTGATCGTTCACAACAGGTGCCGTGGTGCCCTTCGGTAGACTTGATGTTACATCAGACATTTTGTCGCGAAGATCTTGCCAAACAGGCAGTAAATCGAAGATATCGTCGTTCAACGTCACTTTGACCAGAGAAACACCAGTTTTAGAGTCAGATTCAATATGTTTAACTTCTGGAATTTCCCGTATCTTTTCTTCGATTGGGCGCGTAATCAGTTCCTCAATCCGCTCAGGTGACATGCCAGGAAATTGCGTCGTTACATTTGCGACCCGAATGGTAATTGAGGGGTCTTCTCGGCTTGGATAACTCAAGAAAGTGTATATCCCCATCAAGATGATCATAAAAACCATCATGATGGTGATGCGTGAATTCTTAATGGCAAATTCTGTTATAATTGACATACCGGCCCCCTCTTCATCCGAACGCTTCTATTGAGCCGTATTACTCATCAACTTAACTTTCTGCCCCTCAGACAGAAAAGACACCCCGGCAGAGACCACGATATCTCCGGCATGTACTCCTTTGACGCCAATAAAATTTGTACGGGCGGAGTCTGTTTGGATTTCGATTTTCTTGAGGGTTGAGGTAGTGGGATCAATCACAAAAACATAAGCCCCCTTCAAATCTTGCGTTGCTGCCACGGAGGATAAAGGAATAAGAAAGCCAAACTCCTGATCATCATTGTCCGTGGTAAGAGCCACATCGCCACTCATCCCTGCGCGTAATTCCGAAGGGGGATTAATCAGACTGACTTTGACTGGAAATATATTACCTGCCCCCGCTACCCTTGAAATTTCAGTGACATGACTCTCAATTTCAACCCCAGGCAAGACGTTAAATGTCACCGTTGCAGTCATTCCCATTTTTAACTTGGAAATGATTTTTTCCGGAACAGAGATGGAAATTTCCATTGTCCCTTCTGCATCAAGGATTAAAATTGGGGCTCCTGCTGCAACCACCTCGTTCGGTTCCACAAGTCGTTGTCCGACGACACCATCATAAGGCGCGCGCAAAGTGGTATCATTTAACCCCCGCTTGGCCATGCTGAGTAGAGAAGTTTTATAACTCACTTCCTCTTGCGCCGCATTCATTGAAAATTGAGCCTGGTCCAGTGCCGCTTGACTAACCCAGCCCTTATCGAACAGGGTTTTTGATCGATTAAATTCTCCAATTTTCTCGTTCGCAGTTGATTGTGCTTTTCGAAGCTCCGCTTTCGATGCGTCAACGTCTAATTTGAAGGGGACGTCATCCATTACAGCAAGTTTTTGGTTTGCTGTAACTTTATCCCCACTGGACACAAGGACTTGCGCAACAGTTCCAGCCGCAGGAAAACTTAAATTAGCGGAGTCTGCAGCAACGATTTTCCCGGAAAAATTACGGACATTTCCACCTGCATTTTCGGATACTGTGTAGGTTTTCACGGACCGAACATGTTCTGTCACTACTTCAGGAGGATCTTCGCAGGCCGTTACAAAAAGCAATACAAAGACACATTGAAAAGCAACGATGATCCGGCGCATTCGACATTTTCCTTATGGTATTCATTGAAAAAGTGCCCCAAAGGCACCCCCCAACAACCCCTGTTTGAAGTGATTTAACCATCACCTTATTTTTAGCTGAACATGTACGACCGCTGGTGGCTTATCGTCTAAATTAGCATCAACACACCAACACCGTGCCATACTTAATTTGAGATATTATTTATAATTGTCTTGCGGCTTAAGTAAAGCCTCATATTTTAATATTTTATTTAGCAATAAACCTGATATCTATTCGCAACGATTAAAGCATCACGTCCAGTCATTCCTGTCTCATTCAAACATACTGCGATTAAATAGCCCTCTCGTAATTCCAGTTAATTCTGTGCATCACTTTATGAGAGGAGGAGAAAAATCTCGCACTATAATTGTTTTTGTTGTCGCCCAAGCTATGTTACTAAAGAAAAATCAAATATAAAATATTTTCATATTTGGTGTTTTCTAACTCGAAAAATTTTTGTGGGGTGACAGGAAATGGAGAAGAATTCGCCGAATGCTGGGAAACAAATTTCTCCTATGCTAAAGCTTGGCATCGACCTTGGTCCGTTGATCCTGTTTTTTATTGCAGATGAACTCTATGACATTTTTGTTGCCACGGCTGTTCTCTTGGTCTCATTAGTCTTCTCTTTTGGAGCTTCTTGGATCCTAGCTCGAAAAATCCCCATACTACCAAGCGTTTCTTTAGTGTTCGTGCTTATTTTTGGTGGCCTGACTCTGGCTTTAGGGGACGAAGAATTTATTAAAATCGAAGTGACCCTGACCAATGCCCTTTGCGGTATGGCCTTGTTGCTTGGTTTGATTTGGAAACAATCCCTCCTCCGTGTGGTTTTTGGTCAAATGCTGGAAGTGGATGATGAGGGGTGGAAGAAACTTACAATTTGGCTTGGCCTTTTCCTGATCGCCATTGCCATCACAAACGAAATCGTTCGCTATTCCGTCTCCACTGACATGTGGGTAGCCTTTCGCGTTTATGGTATTCTTGCCCTCAACGTCGTCTTCCTAGCCACCCAGATCCCCATCATTAAGCGCCATTTGGTTGAGGACGAATAAGCCCCTTTTAGCAAAAGGGGCTTTAGGTTCATTGACCAATAAACTGAGTTGCTCTTTTCTCAACAAAAGCGGCCACACCTTCTATTCCGTCCGGTTTATCTCGCATTTGGCTTTGGGTTTCCAATTCGCGGCGGAATTGTTTCTCGAACGCCTTATCGTCCACTTCATCCACAAGACTTCTGGTCATCATTAAAGCGTGGGTTGGGCCAACAGAGAGTTTTTTGGCAATTTCTTGTGCTTTGCTTTGTAAGTCTGCATCGTCAACACTTTCGCTGATCAGACGCATTTCGACGGCCTCTTCCGCAGACAAAGGTTCATTGCTCATCATCAATTTCAGTGCATTTGCGCGACCAATTGCTTTTGGCAGCAAATAGGTTGAGCCCAGATCTGGCACAAGACCAATGCGGCTGAAGACTTGTATGAATTTTGCACTGCGGGCGGCAATTAAGATATCCCCCATCAAAGCCAAGGAAAACCCACCTCCTGCTGCGACACCATTAATTGCGGTAACCACCGGAACACGACAAGTCCGTATGCCATTGAAAGCTCGGAAATAACAATCCATAAGCTCCTCAACAAAATTTGCGCCTGAAGCGATCCTGCTCCGTAAATCCTGACCAGAGCAAAACCCTCTCCCTGCGCCCGTGAAGACCAGCGCCCGGACGTTTTTATCATTTTCGATAAACGCGAGTGCATCCTGCACTTCGTACATCATATCGATGGTCAAAGCATTGAGGGTTTCAGGTTTATTCAGTGTCAGCGTTGCAACATTCTCTTCCACACCAAACAGGATATTTTTATAGTTTTTCATTATTAGTCCCTTAAAATTGGTTGCTTACTTTTGCCGCAAGTAGCGCGTCTATTTCCTCATCGCCATAACCGGCTTCTTTCAAGATCTCAGTGCTGTGCTCCCCTAAATGAGGCGGCAGGTTGCGAATTGTTGACGGGTTTTTTGAAAAACGGATGGGCGGATCGGTCATACGGAGTGTCCCCTCTGTCGGGTGCTCTTCTAGTCGCCAAAAACCAGTCGCGTTCAGCTGCTCATCATCGAGCAACATTTCTTTCGTCATGACGGTTTGTACGGGAACGCCTACCTTGTCCAAATCCCGTTGCCAGTCCGCTGTGGATCTGGTCGCAATAATCTCTGCAAGAAGGCCATAGACTTCTTCTGAAAACTTTGTTCGGGTTGCTAGATCCACAAAACGCGGATCACTTTTAAGATCCTCTCTTCCGACAAGATCAAATAAGGCCTGCCAGTTTGCTGTGGTATAGGGAAGCACTGCAAGATAGCCATCTGTTGTGGCATAGGGTTTTCTCATCTTATTGAGTAACCGATCATATCCCATGTGACCGATGGGGGGCTCGAATCCAGCGCCGTATAGATGTTCGACCATGACAAAATCAACAAGGCATTCAAACATGGGAACTTCAATGGCCTGACCGCCGCCGCCCCTCTCCCGTTTAAGCAAACCTGCCAAAATCGCTGACACCACATTAAGGCCCGTGGTTTTATCCGCCATGATGGTTGGCACATACCGGGGCTGATCGGACGTCACCGTTTGAAGATCTGCGATACCACTTGCCGCCTGAATGATATCATCATAAGCAGGCTTGTTTGCCATGGGGCCATCTTTACGAAATCCATAGGTTGCGCAGTAAATCAAATCTGGAAAACGATCTGCAAAATGTTCATATTCCAGCCCTAATTTCTTAGCAACTTTCGGACGCATATTGTGCAAAAACACATCCGCTGTCCCGATAATCTTGAAAAGTGCCTCGCGCCCCTCTGCTTGCCTCAAATCCAGAACAACACTGCGTTTATTCCGGTTCGTCGCCATATACAAAGACGCCATACCTTCACTTCTGCGCGGCCCCGATTGCCGCGTCGTATCACCGGACGGCGTTTCGATTTTGATGACATCAGCGCCCATATCCCCAAGGGTTTGTGTTGCCCATGGTCCAAGAATTACCGTCGTTAAATCAACTATACGAATACCATCCAGTGTCCCAGTCATACTGTCATTTCCTTCTACGACATATCAATTAAACGCGCTAATCTGATCAACAAGTTCAAGGAGATTGCGGGCTTGCTTCAGATGCGGCATATCGAGCATCTTACCGTCCAGTCCAATAGTCCCAAGACCGGGATTTTCCTCAAATATCGCGACAACACGTTTTGCAAAATCCACCTCTTCTTCGGAAGGTGTAAAGGCGCGGTTAATCACTTCGGATTGAGCAGGGTGAATGGCAATTTTACCAATAAACCCACTTTGCCGGTCCCGCAGGCAATCGACTTCCAGCGCTTCCAGATTTTTATAATCAACTACGACGCAACCAACCGGTTGCACATCGATCGCCTTTGCCGTTGCTAAGCACAAAGACCGTGCCAGACGGAACGGATCGTCATATTCCCCCGTTACCGGATGCTTGTTATCACTAGCACCAAGGGAAGCCGCTAAATCTTCTCCGCCCCAAGTCATAGCAACCAAACGATCTGTCATATTATCCAGATATGTATGGAAGGTTAGAAGAGACGCTGCGGTTTCCGTAGCAACACACAGTATTTTTGTCGATCCCGCAACAAGCCCTTCACGGACTTCCAAAATGGACAAGTATTTATCAAGTGTCTTAACTTCTTCCGCAGAATAAACCTTTGGTAAAACGATGCCATCCGGTGCCCCCGGCATGACCGAAGCCAAGTCAGGAAGTGACAAATCATTATCCAGCGGATTAATGCGAACCCAAAGCTGTTGGCGGGTTCGATCCGTATTCTTTTTCAAAAACGCGCAGGTCATATCCCGCGCTATTTCCTGACGGCTGTCGGCAACAGCATCCTCTAAATCAAGGATCAGCGCATCAGCGGCATTGCCAAGACCTTTTTCAAGTTTACGTTCGCTATCCCCCGGCACGAACAACCATGACCGAATAATCATACCGGTTTCTTCTTCATCAAACCTGTACGGGACACATAGGCAATCTCTTCATCCCGCTGGTTGTACCCATAATGTTCGAACTCAATAATCCCCTCATTCGGGCGCGACTTGCTTTCACGCATTGATTTGATGCGTGTCATAACGTGAATTGTATCCCCATGGAAAACCGGCTTCTTAAAGCGAATATCAGTCATTCCCAGATTACCAAGTGTCGTACCAAGGGTCGTATCTGCAACGGTAACACCGATAACAAGACCCAGTGTGAACAGGCTATTGACGATGCGCTGACCATACATCGTGCCCTTAGAATATTCTTCATCCAGATGAAGGGGCTGCGGGTTATGGGTCATCGCGCAAAACATCACATTATCCATTTCTGTTATGGTGCGCGTTAGGGCGTGCTTAAATTCCATACCTACTTCAAATTCTTCGTAATAAAGACCGGACATATTGTGTTTTCCTTATTGTTATTAATTCTTGTTTTTTTCTTATTCTTAATTTTGCAACGCTGTGACGCCCTGTGCCGCAAGTTCGCTTATCTTATCGTCACTATAGCCGATCTCCCGTAGGATCTCTGCACTATGCTCACCAAGCCCCGGTGCGTGGGTTACAGGCGCCGGTTGCGTTTCTGACCATGTGGCGGGAACCGCCATTTGCCGAATGCGTCCTTCACTTGGATGGTCAGGGTATGAAAAGAACCCTACCGCTTCAAGATGTGGATCGGTGAGCAGCGTATCGGGACTATGCAAAGGCATGGCCGGGATATCCGCTTTATCAAAGAATTCAAGCCACTCCGCCGTTGTTCTGGTTTTAAGCAGCTCAGCCAGTTCCTTATAAATCGACGCAATATTTTCCGTTCGGGTGGTCATATTTTTAAACCTAGGATCTGTCTCAAGCTCCTGCACACGCCCCAACGCTGAATAAAAAGACTGCCAGTGACGATCAGTGTAGACCATAACGCAAATATAGTTATCTCTAGTCTCATAAGGTCGCCGGTCTGGGTTAAGCATACGCTTGTATCCCAGCTCCCCTTCGGGCGGCTCATAAGTATGACCTTGCAAATGATCCGCCAGCACGAAACTCGCCATCATTTCGAACATGGGCATATCTATCTTTTGACCAACGCCTGTACGGCTTTGATAATACAAAGCGGCTGTAATCTGGCCGACGGCCCAAAGACCAACCCCGCGATCCACAATGGCTGTGGGGGCATAGCTTGGGGCCTTCCCATCCGCCATGTGAGAAAGCCACGGAACGGCAACGGCCCCCTGAATGAGGTCATCAAATGCGGGTTTATGGGCGTAAGGTCCCTTTTGCCCAAATCCATAAAGCCCCGCGTAGATAATGCGCGGATTGACCGACTTCACCACGTCATAGGAAAGCCCCAATCGATCCATTACTTGAGGGCGCCGATTATAAACAAGGACATCTGCGTCCTTGAGTAATTTCAACAAGGCGTCATGTCCCTCTGGCTGTTTTAAATCCAGCATTATGCTCCGTTTACTGCGGTTACAATTGAGATAGATCGCCCCCATACCCGGATTTCGGAGCGGGCCGATGGCCCGAACTGGATCGCCGCCCGGGGCCTCAACTTTAATAACATCTGCCCCCATATCCCCCAATATTTGAGTGGTATAGGGTGCCATCAGCATATTGGACAGATCGATTACCTTAACGCCTTCAAGCGGTTTGGTCATTTGAGATACCTTTCTTTATGTTTCAGTATGACCTTGGTAAGTCCAGCGCATTCTCCGCCAAATAGCACAACATCAATTGAGGGCTGATGGGTGCCAGTCTGTGGATCAAGGATTCACGAAGATATCTCTCCACATGAAATTCCTTGGCATACCCCATACCGCCATGGGTCATCACAGCGTTGGTACAAGATTTGAACGTCGCCTCAGCTGCCAGATACTTTGCGGCATTTGCTTGCAAGCCGCATTCCTGACCACTGTCGTATAGACCAGCTGCTTGAAAAGCCATCAGGTTGGCCGCTTCAAGCTCCGCCCAGGATTCAGCTAAGGGATGCTGAATGGATTGGTTCATACCGATAGGGCGACCAAAAACTACCCGCTCTCTCGCATATTTCGCCGCTTTATCCAAAGCGCAACGTCCAAGGCCAACCATAGAAGCCGCGATCAGGATGCGTTCCGCATTCAGTCCATGAAGAAGATAGCGAAAGCCTTTTCCTTCTTCCCCTATTAAATGCTCTTTTGGTATAGGAAGATCGTCGATAAACAGTTGATTGGAATCGACGCACTTACGGCCCATTTTGTCGATCTGCTTAATATCAATATAGTCACGATCCAAATCCGTATAGAAAAGTGAAAGACCATCTATGGGGCGCTTTGTATCTTCAATAGGTGTCGTCCGGGCAATAAGGAGCATTTTATTGGCTTGCTGGGCTGTTGAAATCCAGACCTTCTCACCGTTCACAATATATTTGTCACCATTCCAAACAGCCCGTGTTTTAAGCCGTGTCGTATCAAGGCCCGTATTGGGCTCTGTTACAGCAAAACACGCAACATCTTCGCGCTTGATGATAGGGGGCAACCATGCGTTTTTTTGCTCGTCCGTTCCAAAAACCACTACGGGGTTAAGACCAAAGATACCAATAATCAGTGCGGCAAAACCGGCATTTCCAGCGCCGGATTCTGTAATTGTCTGGGCTAAAATTGCGGCTTCTGTAATACCAAGGCCACTGCCCCCATATTCTTCGGGCATGGCAATACCCATGAAACCGCCTTGAACGATTGCTTGGCAAAATTCTTCGGGAAAGAAGCCATCGGTATCTCGATCGAGCCAATATTGGTCATCAAATTTAGCGCAAATTTTTGCAATACTGTCCTTAATTTGCTGCTGTTCAGAAGTTAAAACGAAAGTCATGGATTAGATCTCCTCAATCTTGTTTATTATTATTTTTGGTTATTTGTCTGGTAGCGCTAACAATTAGGCCGCACCACCACCGGCCAATCGGGTGCATTCTGCGGCGGCCTCCCTGACACATTCTTTGTGAAGGGTCACATTTTTCAAGAACCTGTCCGTAGGTCCTGCTACAGCAATCGCAGCGATGACCTCGCCACCACTGCCATAGATGGGCGCGGCAACACCACTTGCTCCCACGACTCGCTCATCACTCGTAAGTGCTATCCCCTCTTCCAAAATACGAGATAGGTCCTGTCGCATCTCACTAACATTTGTGACGGTTTTCTCAGTAAAGACCTCAGGCTTCAATAATTTAAGCTGCTGCTCAATCTGATCACTCGGGAAATGCGCTAACAGAACTTTCCCAATGGCCGTGCAATGCAGTTCGCGCCGCTCTCCGACCGCCACCGCATATCGAATGGGATTGTTACTCTCCACACGATCAAGATAAATTGCTAGTTTGGCATCCTCAGTCAAGGCTCCAAGAACTGCGGTCTCACCCGTTTTCTCCATCAGCTTTTCCATAGCGGGGCGCATTATTTTTGTCAGCTCCCGCCCGGACACAGCCCGCATAGCAAGGGAGATAAAACGAGGCCCCAATGAATACCGGCCGCCGTCATCGCGGACCAGACATTTTTCATCTGTAAGACCGGTAAGCAGTCCCACTAAACTTGTTTTGGGTGCATCCAAATGTACGGCCAGTTCTGACAAGCTTGCTCCCTTCGTGTTGGTAGACAAGACATCAAGAATTGCAAAAATTCTACCAACTGATTGGGGGGCCCCGCGTCCCGTTGAGGCAGAAGCTGCTTCTAGCGGTTTTTTATTCATGACCTAACCTTAAACGCCAATTGTATAACCACCATTTACCGATAGATGTTGACCCGTTATGTAGCTTGCCGCTTGCGATAATAGAAAACAGACCGGCTGCGAGACTTCCTCTGGTGTTGAAAAACGTCCCATAGGGACTTGAGACATAACGCCATCCCGAAACTTGTCGGACCGGATAGTTTCCGTCATTTCAGTTTCCACCACACCAAAGCAAATGGTATTCACGCGTATCTGCTTTGGTGACCATTCGCGTGCAGCACTCATGGTAAGCCCCATAACACCAGATTTAGCCGCTCCATAGTTAATCTGCCCAATGGTTCCGCGCCGCCCAGCGTCTGAAGAAATATTTACAATAGAAGCCGGGGCCATATCTCCATCTTTCGCACGCTGGTACATGTGACGGCCAACAGCTTGAAGACAGTAGAAAACTCCAGACAAATTAACATCGATAACTTGCTTCCAAGTATCGATTGGCATTTTCGTCGCCATTGCGGCCCGGACAATGCCAGCATTATTTACAAGCCCATGAATTGCGCCATTATTTTGAACAACTTCATCAACCATATTCTGAACAAAACCCGGATCTGCGACAGATCCCACATGCACTTCGGTATTTTCAGCTCCCAAGTCATCGGCAAGAGCCGATACTTTGTCTCCCTGCACATCCACCAAAATTGCCTTACCACCAAGACCAACAATCAGCCGGGAAACCGCTTCACCGATACCCTGTCCGGCTCCAGTAACAATGATATTGTGCCCGTTAAGTTTCATCGGATTTTCCATTATCTTTTCCTTTTTTTATACGAGGCACGACCTCGGGAATACGTGTCGCTTTGGGGAACAAGCGGTAGCTCAATAAATAGTTTTGTACGTAAATACGTATGTTGTACGATTATGTATATTTTAATATTCTGGAAAGGTCAATAAAGTTTCCCGTAAAGCATCGTGAATGCTTCGTAACGCCTCTTCCATAAGGATCGGCAGGCAGAATAAGGAATGATTTTAGATACAACTAGCGGGAGCTGAAGCTAACTCAGCGGTTTTCCGATAAAATGAGCTGTCAATTTTATCTAGTCATTATGCGGGTTTAAATTACCGCCTGAATGCGTCTTCACAAGCTTGGAGAAATTCTGTTCTCTCTGCACTTTAATTTGATCCCAAATGTCTTCAGAAATCTCGGGAAATTCAGAGTAAAATTTGTGGCTAATCATTAAATGCCAATAATGCTTTTCGAAGGGTGGATTAAGGGCTATCACTTTATCCTCCAACTCTTCCTGTCGAAGGATAGCTTCTCCCCCCAATTTCTCAACCACATAGCCATTGAGGCGTCTTAGGGCGACAAGCTGCAAACCACGCAACGTCAAAAACTGCGTATTAGCTTTAATATTATGGTTATCCCTCAAACTTTGCGAAACCACATAGCCAAGAGGTGCGCCAATAATCGGTATCTGTTTTTTTGAAAAAGCCCCATTCCACTGTACGGGGTTATCACGGGACGTAAATATGGAATAATCAACATTAGCCAAACTTCGGGATTTGTCTTCTTTCCCCTGGGCCATTGGATATCTCCCAAGAACTTCTCTTTTTTTCAGGTAGATTGATGGGAACGTGGCGTCGACTTTATTTTGTTTCAAAAGTTCAAGGCACCGCTTCCAAGGATATCCGACATATTTTGGCGTCACGCCAACTGCTAACGCAGCTTGAGTTAAGAGATCAGGCAAAACGCCAACAACTTCTTCTTCCGAGTTATAAGTAGCCATTGTAAAATATGGAGGAAAAATCTGACGTTCATGACAAACGACAAAATCTGAAGCATGAGCTACTTGAGTAACTGATATAATTGATAGAAAAAAGAAAATAAGAGTCAGCCCGGATTTACAGCTTGAATACAAAATTAGTTTCCTTCTAAACAACATATACTTCTTCGTAGCCTATCATATTCAATTGATTATTTTACCAACGAAGGGATTTAAAATCTATTAAATAGGGCAAAAAACTCACAGCATTGATTTGCTTCAATGAACGAAAATAGACCTCATCATTAAACACTAAAAAAGGCTTTCGCCTCCCAATAGTATCCCAACACCAGCCACTGTCGCCATGATGCCTACACCTGTTCGGAAATTCCAATGGGTATCACGCAGCAACAACCGGCTCAAAATTAGCGTTACCAGAGGATAAGTAGCAATTAGCGGGGAGACGAGAGTTATCTTTCCGGCAGAAAGTGCTTCATAGGTCAGAAGCACGGCAACGCCGTTACAAATGCCCACAGCGACAAACCACAAAAAACCAGATGCTTTTGTCCCCTCATTTTTTCGCGACCTGGTGAAGGTTTGCTTTCGTATAAAGACAACCATCAAAATAAAAAGGGACGAGACCACATAACCAGTCGTGACAGCTGCAAAGGGATCAGGCCAAAATTCTAGGCCCAACTTTATCCCCGGCTGCATAATTCCCCGAATGGCAGCCCCGCTAAGCGGAAGCAATATAATCCAAAGGGGCCAAGAGCCACTCCCGCCATTTCGAGAAAGGGTGAGTAAGGTAACACCGGCGATGATCACCGAGATTCCGGCGGCCTGTACGATCCCAAAATTTTCATTAAAGATAAGGATGGCAAAAAGAACCGCGAAAAGCGGCGTCAGATTACCGATAGCCCCTGCGACGGTCGGCCCCATCCGATGGTTTGCCACAAAGGTAACCAAGGTCACCATGCCTGGAAATAGCACGCCAATACCAATAAAAATGAAAAATGCCGTAAGATGAAAGCTCGAAAAATCAATCAGAAACGGCGACAGGAGGAGAAAGAATAAAGCTGCCGTTGGAACACTTATGGAAGCCCCTTCAATGGGGGAGCGGTGCCGAAGGCCAAACTGGCTCAACACCAACGCCAACCCATAAAAAAGCGCAGCCCCTAACGCCAAAATCCATGCAGCGATCAAAACAAAACCTATTCCTTATCTTTCCTCTGGCGGTTTTAGCGATTTAGCCAACTACGCCTTTGTGGCGAAGATTAGCAATCATTTCTTCATTATATCCAACGCTGCGCAGGACCTCATCCGTAT
>JAESSA010000067.1 GCA_016764355.1 Sneathiella sp.
TTCCGCACTTTGGGTCGCCGCAAGCCTGTTTTCACTCAATTTATTTGTAACTTCGCGAAGTCCTTCAATAGATTGTTGTGCAATATGAACACTTTTTTCTATCCCACGAGTTCCCTCATTGGTCTCCGAAATCTGAACGACTGTATTTCCATCTATTGACGACACGTAAAACTACTCCCGATAATGCCTGCCTTCATTCAGACCAATTGATGAAGGCAATTTTAAATTTGTTTCGAAAGAATTTATTCTCGAGTAGTTAATTTTTAGTAACTAACAGGATTGGTTTTCTGAAACAGACTTCATTCCTTCAAGGAGAAAAGAAAATGTATCAAAAATATCCTTTTCTAAATCCACTCTAAAGGGTTCCATTTCGGGGTGTTCAAGAACTTGTTTTAGAACCGGTGATGGGTCTGACATTTGGCCGGAACCGACAACGAGACAATGCAACATGGATAAAAGAGAGAAACCTTGCCCTTCCGCCAGAAAAGGGAGCACTTGTTCCACCAATTTACTCAATCTGTTCATTCTTGTTTTCAAATTAAGTTTGAAAGCAAACGCTTCTTCATAAGTGATATTTTTTTCCAGAACTAAGTGGAGAAGAGAAACCAACCGTTGCATTAAATGCCGGCCCATAAAAGTGTCCCGCAAAATATCCACAAATTCCGTATTTTCCAGAGGACGTACTTGTTCCCTTAATCGCGTTTCAAAGGCACTTAACCAATTCTCTAGCTCTTCTGTAGAGAGGCTTAAAAATATCTCTTCCTTAGTTTTGAAATAAAGATAAACAGTGCCTTTTGCCAATCCTGAACGCTTAGCAATAATTGCCATACTGACATCAAAATAATCCGCTTCCACAAAGAGCTGACGCGCCCCATCTAAAATTGCTTGTCGCCTTGCAATTTTCTGGTCTTCGTTCGTTGCTCGTCTTACATGCGAATTATTCATCACCTAGTACGCCCATAGATCCTTTAGATTAATTTTCGCAATATCTACTGATTTTCATCGAATGCCTAGGCACATTTATCAGCAAAACGCACCGCACTTGACAAACAGTATCATACTTCCTCATATTATGACCAGCGGTCATTAAGAGTTTGGGTAGGGAAACACAATGTTAAGTCTCACGATTAACGGTAAGAAAACGACAGTAGATGTCGAAGAAGATACGCCTCTTCTATGGGTCTTGCGGGATACGGTAAAACTCACGGGAACAAAATTTGGTTGTGGGGTTGCTGCTTGCGGCGCTTGTACTGTTCACATCAATGGTGAGCCTGTCCGTTCCTGCTCGGTGCCAATTAGTGACGCTGTGGGCACAAAAATCACGACGATTGAGGGAATTTCAGACGGTAATTTAACGGCAGTACAGGAAGCCTGGATAGATGAGCAAGTCCCGCAATGTGGCTATTGCCAATCTGGTATGATTATGGCGGCAACAGCTTACCTGAAAGAAAACCCAACTCCAACAGATGAGGGGATTGACGAAGCGATCACCAATATCTGTCGCTGCGGTAGTTATCCAAGAATTCGAAAAGCAATCCATCGGGCTGCAAAACAAATGGCGGAGGCGTAAAATGGCTTTAATGAAACTCACACGCCGTAAATTTCTAATCGCTGGCGGGCTGGTCGGCGGTGGTCTTGCCGTTGGTTTTGGTTTAGGTGATGATGGACCGGAAAATGCAGCATTGCAGGCAACTACATCTTCCGGCGAATTTGCATTAAATGCATGGATTAAAATCAACAAATCAGGGGAGATTACATTCGCCATCCCCCAAGCTGAGATGGGTCAGGGTGTATACACTTCCCTCTCTATGCTTCTTGCGGAGGAACTAGAAGTTGAACTGTCTTCTGTCACTCCAGAGATGGCTCCTCTTGCCCCAGTTTATGTGAACTCAACCGCTCTTATGGACACTCTCCCCTTCTCTGATGGCCATCATCAAGGGGAAGCAACGATTGGTGCCTGGGGCATGAAAAAAATAGCCGGAATGCTAGGCGTTCAGGCAACTGGCGGCAGTACCAGCGTTCGTAATGCGTGGGAGCCCATGCAAAAAGCCGGAGCAATTGCCCGAGAAATGTTAGTGAGTGCGGCAGCGGAAGAATGGAATGTTTCCTCTTCCGAATGCGTAGCATCCAAGGGAACTGTTACCCACAAATCCAGCGGAAAAACAGCTTCTTACGGCGAGCTTGTAGAAGCCGCCTCTGCTCTTGAAATACCAGATGATATTCCCCTTAAACCGGCCAATGCCCGTAAAATAATCGGAAAATCTCAGCCACGAATTGATATTCCTGAAAAAGTAGATGGATCGGCTGTATATGGTGTCGATATCGATTTACCGAACATGGCCCATGCAGCCGTCAAACTCTGCCCGGTATTTGGTGGCACTGTCGCAAGCTGGGACGATAAAGCCATTCTAAATATGCCCGGTGTTATTAAAGCTGTGCGTTTCGATACAGGTGTTGCCGTTATTGCAGACAGTTTTTGGCGTGCTAAAAAAGCTGTTGAAGCGCTGCCAGTTACGTTTGATGAAGGACCCAATGCTGCGCTTTCTTCTGAGGCAATCTTCGCTGAATTTGAACAGCAGCTAGCAAGTGACGAGGGGCGCTCCTACGCAGATAGAGGCGAAGCGTTAGAGAAAATCTCTCAGGCTGACACCGTTATTTCAGCAACTTACAAGGTCCCGTTCTTGGCCCATGCGTGTATGGAGCCGATGAACTGTACGGCTCTGGTTAGCGATAATGATGTTGAGGTTTGGATGCCAAACCAAGCGCAAACCCTTATCGCTTGGTTTGCAGAAAAAGCCGCAGATGTGCCGGCTGAAAATGTAAAACTTCACACCCCCTATCTTGGCGGTGGTTTCGGACGCCGGCTTGAAATTGATTTGGTCGTCATGGCAGTCACCATAGCAAAAGAGCTTAAAGGACGCCCCGTCAAACTTATTTGGACACGGGAAAATGACGTGCAACACGACATGTATCGTCCAGCAGCCCAAGCAAGCTTCAAAGGGACCTTAACTAGTTCTGGTGAAATCGATGCATGGAACCATAGAGTTGCAAGTCCATCGGTCACTAGATCCTTTACAAAGCGTATGTTGCCATGGGCTGACAGCGATATGCCTGACAACTCAACAGCTGACGGTGCGGGGAATATTCCTTATCAAATTTCAAACATGCTGATGGAGCATGTTCCAACACCGTTGGAAATTCCTGTTGGGTATTGGCGTAGCGTTGGCCATTCTTATAACGCCTTCTTCACTGAAGGTTTTATGGATGAAATGGCTTGGGCTGCGAAGAAAGACCCCCTTGAATTCCGACTTGACCATGTCTCCGAGCATACGGATTTCACTGCGGTTCTTCAAAAACTGAAAGAAGTCAGCGATTGGTCCACTCCACTTCCTGAAGGTCGCGGTCGTGGTATTGCGCTTCACGAGTCCTTCAAGTCCATTGTCGGACAAGTTGTTGAAATATCGGTCAATAAAGATAAAGAAATCTCTATAGACAAGGTTTTCTGCGTGATAGATTGCGGTACAGTCGTTAATCCTGACACCGTAAAGGCGCAAATGGAAAGCGGAATTATTTTCGGCCTTTCTGCAGCACTTTTTGGTGAAATAACCATTGAAAAAGGCCGCGTTGTTCAAGAAAACTTCCCAGATTACGATATGGTTCGATTGAACAATTGCCCAGAAATCGAAGTTCATCTTGCGCCTTCAGGTAGGCCTCTTGGTGGTGTGGGGGAACCCTCGACACCGCCCATTGCACCTGCCGTTGTAAACGCTATTTTTGCGGCAACCAAAACCCGTATTCGGGAATTACCGTTATCCAAACACGGATATACGGCTTAAAATACCAAATAAACCAATACAAAACGGGTCTGAAAGTTATCTTTCAGGCCCTTTTTTTTGCTCGTTGGAAAGGCTTTAGAAGTGAACTATCTCCTCTGGATCCCTTTCACAAATTAAAATGAACTTGGTCTCATAAATAAATCGGAGTAAATTCCCACTTCCTTCGAATATTAAAATTAAAAAGAAAAACCCATGAATGGACCTTTAGACGGAATACTTGTTGTTTCCTTGGAGCAGGCAGTAGCGGCCCCGTATCTTTCTTCCCGCCTCGCGGATGCGGGCGCACGCGTTATCAAAATTGAACGCCCTGAGGGCGATTTTGCCCGTCAATATGACAGCGTTGTAAATGGTGAAAGCTCTTATTTTGTCTGGCTCAACAGAGGAAAAGAGTCCATTCAGATTAACATTAAGGATGATCAGGATCTTAAACTGTTAAAAAATATTATCTGTAAAGCTGATGTATTTGTACAAAATCTGGCCCCCAATGTGGTCAACAAATATGGACTTGATAGTGAAGCGCTTCGTGCGCAAATCCCCAGCCTAATTACCGTTGATATTTCAGGATATGGTGAAGAAGGCCCTTTTTCTGACATGAAAGCCTACGACATGCTTGTTCAATCTGAAACAGGCCTCGCAACAGTTACAGGCTCCCCCGACGCACCAGGCCGCGTAGGTGTGTCTGTCTGTGATATTGCCGCAGGGATGCACGGACTTGTCGCTGTATTGGAAGCGTTGTATGAGCGCACCAAGACCGGCATTGGTAAATCCATTAAATCCACACTTTTTGCCGGAATGGCTGACTGGATGACAGTCCCGTTACTTCATCAAGAATATGGTGGGAAAGCTCCTGAGCGTGTTGGCCTCAGTCACCCTTCTATCGCCCCTTACGAGGCTTTTGAAACCGGGGATAATGGAAAAATTGTTATATCCATTCAGAACCAGACTGAATGGCGGAATTTATGCGAAAAAGCCCTAGGGTCAAATACAATGGCAGATGACCCACGATTTGCAACAAATGCGGTCAGAGTAGAAAACCGCGTTGTACTCCATTCAGAAATTGGTGCTATTTTCCAAACAATGGACAGAGATGAAGCCGCTAAACGTTTAAAGGCGGCTAGAATTGCATTTGGTTCTTTAAATACAGTTGCGGACCTCTCTACGCATCCTCAATTGGAAAGAACCGTTGTGAATAGTCCAAGTGGACCTGTAAATCTTGTTGCCTCCCCCATCCGATTTGCCGGGGTAAAGGATGATTTCAAAGAAATCCCAGCCCTTGGACAGCATAACGATGCCATTCGTTCTGAATTTGGCGATAATTAGGCTCGCTCAATAAAAAAGCCTCGCCGAATACCGGCGAGGCCCCTTATTAAAAAGCGGATAAACTTTATGCTTCTGCGAAAGTTTTACCTTCTTTAACCAGACGTTCTAGCAATGGTGCTGGCTTAAATTCATCTCCAAACTTTTCCTGATATTCAAGAAGCGTATTGTAGACATTTTCAAGACCGATGGAATCTGCATAACGCATTGGGCCACCGCGATAAATTGGCCAGCCATATCCGTAAACCCAGATAACATCGATGTCACTTGGACGGCTTGCGATGCCTTCTTCAAGGATCTTCGCGCCTTCATTAATCATAGGGTATATGCAACGTTTCAAAATCTCATCATCAGAGATTTCTCTACGCTCAATACCCGCATCCTTTGAGGCCTTCAAAACGATGTCTTCAACAATCGGGTCTGGCGTAGGTGTGCGGCTACCGTCTTTATAAAGATAATAACCAGAACCAGTTTTCTGACCAAAACGACCAAGTTCACAAATCGCATCGGCAATAGGGCTTGTCGTACCTTTACCTTGACGAATACGCCATCCAACATCATTCCCTGCCAAATCAGACATGGCAAACGGGCCCATTGGCAAGCCAAAATCAAAGAGAACGCGATCCACGTCTTGTGGCAATGCGCCTTCCATAATCAAGTTGGTTGATTGCTCGCTTCTGCGGTGAAGGATACGGTTCCCAACAAAGCCTTCGCAAACGCCAACCATGGCTGGAATTTTACCAATACGTTTTGCAAGCGCCATGCAAGAAGCCATAACAGTCTTGCTAGTTTTCTTCGTGCGAACTTCTTCAAGCAACTTCATTACATTTGCAGGACTGAAGAAATGCAAACCGATGACAGATTCAGGACGGCTTGTTGCTTCCCCAATTTCATCGATATCAAGCGTCGACGTATTCGTCGCAAGAATTGCACCGGGCTTACAGATTTTATCCAGTTTCCCGAAGATTTCTTTCTTCACTTCCATATTCTCGAAAATTGCTTCAATGACGATATCCACGTCTTTGATGTCTTCAAGATTTATGGTGCCAGACAAAATGGACATACATTTGTCCATGGCGTCTTGTGACATACGGCCTTTTGAAACTGTCGCCGCATAATTCGTGCGGATAATTTCAATACCTTTGTCCAATCCTTCTTGGCTTGTCTCAACCATTTTAACAGGGATACCTGCTTGAAGGAAATTCATGGCGATACCACCACCCATAGTTCCCGCACCAATAATACCAGCCGAATTGATATCAATTAGCGGGGTATTTTTTGGAACATCAGGAATTTTTGCGGCTTGTCTTTCAGCGAAGAAGAAGTACCGCTGACTGATAGATTGCTCTCCAGTCATCAGTTCCATAAACAATTCACGTTCGCGCTTGATCCCTTCAGGGAAAGGAAGATCAACGGATGCCTGAACAGCCTTGATGCAATTTTCCGGAGCTTCGAAATTCCGAGTTTTCCGCGCAATCGATTTGCGGAACTCATCAAACATTGCTGGATTATCACGTGCTTCTTGCAATTTGTCGTCCCGGTCGCTGATCTTAACCAACGGACGGTTTTCATCGACAACCTTTTGCGCGAACGCCATTGCAGACGCTTTCAGATCATCACCCGCGATCTCATCGATCAGACCAACTTCCAGTGCTTTCTTTGCTCCGATTGGCGTACCAGATGTAATCATTTGCAATGCCATAGGAACACCAACAACACGCGGAAGACGTTGTGTGCCGCCAGCACCGGGTAAAATACCCAGTTTCACTTCAGGAAGGCCAACTTTTGCGCCTTTATCAGCAACGCGATAGTGACACCCAAGGGCTGTCTCCAAACCGCCGCCAAGCGCCGTACCGTGAATGGCTGCGACAACTGGTTTACTTGAAGTCTCAATGGCTCCGATAACTTCATGAAGACTCGGAGACTGAGGTGGCTTACCAAATTCCTTAATATCGGCACCGGCAATAAAGGTCCGGCCCGCACAAACGATGACAACAGATGTGACACTTGCGTCAGCATTTGCAGCTTCAATACCGCCTTTAATACCGACACGAACCCCAACACTTAACGCGTTTACAGGCGGATTATTAATAGTAACAACGCCCACAGAGCCTTCGGCCTGGTAGCTAACAAATTCTGTAATTGCAGTCATAAATTATTGTTCCTTTCAAAGGTTTTTTTTGACTGTTAGCAGTTTACTCAACCGCGTGTTGGATCTTCTGACACCTGGACCAAAAGCTTTCCGAAGTTCTTGCCTTTAAGCAAGCCCATGAATGCCTCAGGAGCGTTTTCAATTCCTTGTACAATATCTTCCTTGTACTTAATTTGACCACTGCCAATCCAGCTACCCATCTCCCGGAGGAATTCAGGAAGGCGATCATAATGATCTGAAATTATGAACCCTTTTAAAGTCATTCTCTTGATCAGCATATCGCCAAAGAATGCAGGGAGCATATTTGGCCCCTCAGGATTGCCCACCATATTGTAGTTTGCAATACGACCACACAGAGGAATACGAGCAAAGTCATTCAGCAATGGCAGAACTGCATCAAAAACATCGCCACCAACATTTTCATAGTAAACATCGATCCCGTCTGGGCATGCGGCTTGCAACTTCTCGATGAAATCTGGCTCTTTGTAATTCAAGCAAATATCAAAGCCGAGTTCTTTTTCCACATAGGCACATTTATCAGCTGAACCTGCAATACCAATTGCCCGCGCGCCTTTAATTTTGGCAACCTGTCCAACAACACTACCAACTGCGCCAGAGGCCGCAGCAACCACAACTGTTTCACCTTCTTTAGGCTGTCCGAAATCCAACAAGCCAACATAGGCCGTAAGTCCGGGCATTCCCAATACACCAACGGCTGTTGAAATGGGGGCCGCTTTTGGATCAAGCTTCATAATGCCAGCACCGTCAGAGACGCTGTATGCTTGCCATTTTGTCATTCCCATAACGTAATCACCTTCTTTGAAGGCAGCGTTATTTGACTTTGTTACAACGGCCACGCCACTTCCGAGCATTGGTTCCCCAATTTCAGCACTGGCTGAATAGCTTTTGCTCTCGTTCATTCGGCCCCGCATATAAGGGTCGAGTGACATATAAATGGTTTTCATGACAAATTCGCCCTCTCCCGGTACTGGAATGGGAGTTTCAACCAGCTCAAAATTATCTGAGGTCGGCTCTCCTGTTGGGCGAGATTTTAGGAGCCATTGTTTATTCATTTCAGTCATAAAGCTTTCCTGTTTTCCAGTTACTATTTTTATCTTAATTTCAAAATGGCCGTATCGGGCCCATCTTCGTATAGTCGTTCCACAAGCTGCGCTCTGTTTTCGAGAACAGCCGATTGGTTGATATATTGCTTGTCCGTTATTTCGTTTTTATCTACCGATAACGGAGCCCCGAGCAAGATCGCACTCCCTATAAAGCGGCTTTTTGACTTATTCTTCTTATTATAGTCATCAAGCTTCGACTTGAAGCTTGCCAATATACCTGCATCTTCGAGAACAGACAGAGAATTGTCCGCTTTATGCCCAGCTTTTATCGCTTGTTGATACATTCCTTCACTTGGCACAATCAAAATTGCTAAATCCTCTTTATCATGACCCGCGATGACAACATCCCGAGCGAGAGGATTTAGAGCATCGATCAGAGTGAGTCGAAGCGGTCCAGTACTAACCCAGCTACCATTTGCGAGTTTGAAGTCTTCTGTAACCCGTCCTTTAAAAACAAGCCCTTGTTCAAGATTAGAAGGGTCTTCAAAATCAACTGCATCCCCCATGCAATAAAAACCTTCGTCATCAAAATATTCAGCGGTTAAATCAGGGCGTTTAAAATACCCTTCATGAACATGAGGTCCTTTGATACGAATTTCGTATTTGTCACTCACAGGGACTAACTTGATCTGCCCCCCAGCTGGCGGAACGCCAATCAAACCAACTTTATCCGACTCCCAATAAACGGCAGTTCCTGTACCCGTTGTCTCGGTTGAGCCCCAGCCTGTACCAAATGGGATTCTAAGACCCGTATATTTTATGGACAGTACTTGCATCCGCTCAAACAATTCTTGAGATAACGCAGCACCGCCATACAAACAGGCTGTAACCCTGTCAAAAAATGCAACGGATAAGTCTTCGTCTTTCTCCATCTGGTCCAGAAGAAAACTATAGGCCGTCGGCACGCTACTAAACCGGGTTGGTCGAACCCGCTTTATGTTATCAAAAGTCCGTTGGAACAGACCCGGCACGGGCTTTCCATCATCAATATACAGGGTGCCCGAAACACGGATAATCCTGAAAAAATTGACATTCCCGCCAAAAGTATGGTGCCAAGGCAACCAGTCCAAAACGACTGTCGGGGTTTCTACAGGGTCATTTGCTTCTGACACCAAAGTATGCATCTTTTGTGACGAACAAATCATCCGATGTGTATTAGGAACAGCTTTAGGCATTCCCGTAGAACCTGACGTAAACAGGATCTTAGCCAGCGTATCGCCATTAACTTTAGAGAAAGCCTCATCGACCAGCGCTTGATCTACATCCCCGAGCATATCGTCAAAGCATATGCCGTTATGAGCGTCTCCTTGTACCGTTACGACCTCAATCCCGTCGGCCTGTATTTTCCCGATGGCCTTTCTGTATAGGGTTCCATCTTCTGCAAAAATCATTTTTGCGTCGACAAGTTCTGCGGCATAGGTGAGTTTTGCAAAATCTCCACTCATAAGAGAATAAGAAGGGGATACAGGGACAACAGGAATACCAACTTGTACAGCACCAAGTGTGAGAATTGCATGAGCAAAACTATTGCTGGAAAGAATCAGTATTGGTGTATTGGCTCCATAGCCATGGTTTAAAAGCCAACTGCTAACTTGATCGGCTTTGGTCCGTGTCTCCCTGTAACTTAATTCAGGCCAATGCTCATCTGGGCTACATTTCACCAAAAACGCGCGGTCAGGAAAACTTTCAGCGGATTGACGCAAATTAGACGCTGCGTTCTTTTCGTAGTCTCCAATTGCAATATTACTCTCAATCAGATATGAGCCGTCATCTCTGCTCTGCACAGAAATGTCAGGCAACGGACGATTTAACTTTCTAAATGGAACCTTGTGCGACATGCCGGCCAATTACTCCCTTAATTTTTGTTTCAGTTTTTTCGGGCAGACTGCTATTCTGACGGATATTGACAAATTGTCACAAAGAATTCCAGCGTCAGCCGCAAAAAAATAAAAATGATTAAGGATAAGCGACAAATGACGGACGTTTCAGAAGGAAAAGCACCGATTGACCGGGCAGGAAAACGTAAAGCTGAAAAGCGCGATCGACTCCTCTCGGCTGCCCGTATGTTGTTTATCAAGCGCGGATACCATGAAACTCGGCCGCAAGACATTGCACGAGAAGCGGATGTTGCCCACGGTACTTTTTATAGTCATTTCAATGACAAGCGCGAGATTTTCCTGGCATTTGCCAATGAAGCCCAAGAAGATCTCCACGACTTCGTTGCAACTCGAATCCCTGAAGTTGAGGGATATGAGGAATATTTACACTTCGCCTTAAATGCCATTCAGGAATTTTCTGAACAAAATCCAGGCCTGTTGCGCTCAGCCTTGGTCGATACCAAGGTATTGGATCCCACCGACAGCACCAGTAAAATGGTTAGAAGTAAATTTGCCTCCGGTTTTATCAAAGTCCTGATGAAAGCCAAAGTAAAGGGTGAACTTTATGACGATGTGGATCCTGAATTGATGGGCCATGCCATGATTGGCCTTATCCAATCGACAGCACCGCAATCCTATCGTATGGGGAAAAGCCGCGAGGAGTTTGTTAAATTAATGGCTACTTTTCTAACCCGTGCTTTGGTCAAAAACCCACAAAGCACGCCAACGAATTAACCCCCAGAGCCATTAGCATCACAGGCTCACTGCCAGTTAGAATGCTCGCTGAATGATCCTGCTTGAATATTTTAGGAAAATTACATCCTTCAATCATTTTTCAGCTTACTTACAACGATTTTCCAGTTATAGAGAAGGCTCCTAGGGGTGCTCCGATTGAGGGGCTGAGACTGCGTTTATCGCTAAACCCTTTGAACCTGATCCGGGTAATGCTGGCGAAGGGAGTGGAACACGAACGTATGCATTGCTACGTCTCCGTAACCTGTCTCTCCACCCATTTCTCTGATCTCCATAAAAGCATTGAGCTATCGGAGTGAAGAAATTGACTAAAGATACCAACCAACCGACAACGGTCACCACCGGTCCGTTGCCTGCCTCGACCAAAATATATTCAATCCCAGAAACGGCTCCTGATCTACGGGTTCCTTTTCGCGATATTTTTACCCTTGATACGAAGGAGCCTACTGTTCGCGTCTATGACACATCAGGTCCCTATTCAGATAAAAATGTGACCATTGATCTTGCTAAGGGATTACCTAGAACTCGTCTTGATTGGTACAAAAGCCGGTCGGTCGAGACTTATGAAGGTCGGGAAATTCAAAGTAATGATAATGGCGGCGCAACAGGTGCAAGGCTTGCCAATGAATTCCCCGAAAAATATCAGCCTTTGCGCGGTGTGGGTGACAAGCCCCTTACCCAATATCAAGCGGCCTGCGCGGGCATCATCACCGAAGAGATGATTTATGTGGCGGAACGCGAAAATCTTGGCCGCAAGACAGTGGCAGACGACGCTGAACAAAATATTGCTGAGGGAGAGAGTTTTGGGGCGGAAATTCCGACTCACGTAACCCCTGAATTTGTAAGGCAGGAAATTGCTAAAGGCCGTGCCATTATTCCCGCCAACATTAACCACCCTGAATTAGAGCCGATGATTATCGGGCGCAATTTCCTTGTTAAGATCAACGCCAATATCGGAAATTCAGCGGTTACTTCTTCGGTTGCAGATGAAGTGGATAAAATGGTTTGGGCCATCCGCTGGGGTGCCGACACAATCATGGATTTATCCACTGGCAAAAATATTCACAACACACGGGAATGGAATATTCGGAACAGCCCCGTTCCTGTGGGATCAGTCCCGATTTATCAGGCCCTTGAAAAAGTGGGCGGCATTGCTGAAGACCTTACATGGGAAGTATTCCGTGACACATTGATCGAACAAGCGGAACAAGGTGTCGATTATTTCACCATTCATGCTGGTGTCCGGTTGGGGTATATCCATCTAACCGTCGATCGTGTGACAGGGATTGTGTCCCGTGGCGGTGCCATAATGGCCAAGTGGTGCTTGCATCATCACAAAGAAAGCTTCCTTTACGAACATTTTGAAGA
>JAESSA010000068.1 GCA_016764355.1 Sneathiella sp.
GCTATCCAGCAATTCCGGTTGCACTGTAAGATCAGGGTATGGGGACAACAAGGTCGTTTCGGGATCTGCGGAGACAATGACGTTACCATCGTTATCCACTAGATAAACATACTTGTCACCGATGACACGGTCGTCGAATTCAGCAACGATTTGTTTCACCGTGTCGAGATTGATTTCGACCAGAAGTATCTTGATGACCTCAGTGTTCGTATCGTCTGTGATCGGGGTTAGGAAAGCCAATCCTGCGCCATTGTCCAATTTCAGTATTTCCGAGACGAATATATCACCTTGTTTGGCTGCCAGCAGGTCAACAAAGATATACCTCAGCGACGGGTAAAGCTGCAGAACATTACTGCCTTGTTCATTCTGTTCGCCGGAACTAGCAATGATATTGCCCTTGATGTCTATGACGTCCAAGCCATCCAGATATGGGGTCGCTTCAATAACCTCCGTCAAATACTGGATCATGGCATCTATCTCGTTACTCTCCAGAACATCCGCTTGTGATAATATCAAGACATCGTGGAGACGCTGATTGAAGAACCGGTCAATATCCGCGCCCACCAGGAAGGATTTTTCCTTCAAGTCCTCCTTCAGGCTGTTAACGAGCATTTCCGACGCTGTATTCGAAGAATAGAAATAAAGTATCGCCTGCGGAGCCATGAAAAGAAGTACCGCCATGACTACAAATTTAGTGGTTAGCTTTCTATGCAGGGGCACATTTATTGGGGCTGCTGCTGCTGCTGCTGCTGCTGCTGCTGCTGCTGGTGCTGGTGCTGGTGCTGGTGCTGGTTTTACTGCTTCTGCCGGTGCTATATTGTCAACCGTAGTCATGCGTTTTCACCATTTTAGCAAAATGTTAGAGTGCCTGATTTTGTCAAAACAATTACATTACCTAGGGCTGGGTTCCAACTTCCAGCGCGACTTTGAGATTGAAGTCGACCATCCCGAAATACACGATTTATTGTTCAGCGATACTTGAGTCCTTTCAGACTCCTTCTCACTATACTTAGCATTAGTTAATTAATGATATGCCCTGGTATACTCTCCGCGTAATCGTCCTGCTATTTGTTTCGTCGCGGAATACCGGTTCCTTCGACAAACGTATTTTAACTCGGATAATCTGATTGGCATCCTATAGGTGCCTCCACGCCGACATCAGAGAGCGTAAGGCTGGGCGCGGACTAAGAGCGCACATGAGTAGAACTCTTTTGATCTGATTCTGTGCTATTTCCATACTGATATCATAGGGTTCGTCGGTGCTTGTATTGTATTCACATCATGTTTATCGGTGTGTTGTTGTTTGTATTCTGTGAACACTCAGGATAACATTACCGCTGAAAAGCCGATTACAAATATATTATTAGGAGTTTGAATGTTTAGTCATATTATGGTTGGAGCGGACGATGTACAAAAAGCAAAAGTCTTTTACGATGCGATCCTTGGAGAACTAGGGCATAAGCCAGGTATAATTGACCCCATGGGTCGGTGTTTTTACTACACAAAAACTGGCATATTCTCGATCAGCAAACCTATAGACGGAGAAGCTGCTTGCAACGGCAACGGCAGCACTATTGGGTTTGCAGCGTCAAATACAGAGTTGGCAGACAAGTGGCATGCCGCAGGCCTAGCCAACGGCGGCGTTGCATGCGAGGACCCTCCTGGCGTACGTGAAGGTAACAATGGCAATCTTTATCTTGCCTATCTACGTGACCCATCAGGCAATAAAATTTGCGTCCTCCACCGTGTGGAGTAAGTCACTCAAGTGACCTTATCCCCTGCTTGTCACACTCAATTTTCATGAAGAATGAAGTCAAGCTCAGAAGAAAGCTCGAACGAGCCGGATTACTCCGGTTCCGTGGGCAAATTTGCTGATCAAGTGATCGGCTTCTTTTGCCGTGTGGCAAGCAGTAGAACAACCAGCCAAAGTAATAGAATTTGCGTTAACGGTGTTAAAAACGAATGTTTTTGGCCGCAAAGATGCAGAATATCTAAATTGTTGTTTTTGAAAAGAGAAAATGGTGGGTGTAACAAGATTCGAACTTGTGACCTCTGCCATGTCAAGGCAACGCTCTAACCAACTGAGCTATACACCCTCATGGTTCACTTATTAATGAACCGGAGTTGGCGTTTTATAAAGCGCCGCAATTTGCTTTGCAAGCCCCTTTTGAAGAGGAAGAGAAAATTTTTCCTTGTTTTGATCAGGAAGGTGCATTGTCGCTTAAAACACGGTCGACGGCCTCAACCAACGAGTTCAGGTGAAAGGGCTTGGAGATCATCTGATTTATGCCTTCCGCACTATCAAGTGCTTCAACATTCACGGCGGAAAAACCTGTAATGAAAATGACAGGCAGACTAGATCTTACCTTCTTGGCTAATCTAGCCAACTCAATCCCGCCCATGCCCGGCATTACGATATCCGTGATCAAAAGATCGAAAGGCCCAGCGTCCAACACAGGCACGGCGTCTTCCCCATCAGCAAAAGCCATCACTTCATGGCCCGCATTCTCAAGGCTACGGGCTAAAAAATATCGGACTGAACTATCGTCTTCTGCTAAAAGAATACAAGCCATGGAATTATTCTACGCACCCTACTATCTGCGGTATACAAATAAAGCAAAATATACCATTGATTTTCAATTGGCAAAGATGCATTACACAAACATAATGGTCATCACACTATTACTTAAAAATTAAATTCACGTTTTTTTATGAGACCTTATGAAAAGAAAAAATGCCGTAGATCCAGTTGAAGTCCTGCGCCCGGCGACATGGTCACGCCCTGTTATTTTTTCGTCGCCCCATAGCGGAGCGTGTTATCCAGATCAGTTTGTCGACCAATCCCCGCTGGATCCCCTTACTTTACGACAGTCTGAAGATTTTAAAGTTGACGAACTTTTCTCTTCTGCACCGAATTTTGGTGCTCCCATAATCAAGGCGACATTTCCTCGGGCTTTTTGCGATGTAAATCGAAACGCATATGAACTCGATCCCGCTATGTTTTTGGATCCTTTACCCGATTATGTAATTACATCAAACTCCCGAATAGCCGCGGGCCTTGGAACTATTCCCAAAATTGTTTCTCAAGGAAACCAAATTTACTCTGAAAAACTACTGTACAAAAACATCGTGCAAAGACTGAACGCCTTTTATTTTCCGTTTCACCAAATTCTTGACAATCTTATTGAAGAGGGTGTGCGCAAATTCGGTAACATACTTCTCATTGACTGCCACTCCATGCCCCTCCCCGCCCAATCACGAATAACCCACCCTGCTTTACCAGACTTCATATTGGGCGATAGATTTGGCCAGTCTGTTCACCCTGATCACAGTGCCCCCATATCAAATAAATTAACCTCCTTAGGTTATTCGGTTCGCTACAACACGCCGTATGCCGGTGGCTTTATTACGCAACATTATGGCAAACCATCGACAGGCGTCAGTGCTTTGCAAATTGAAATAAACAGGCGTCTTTATATGGACCCGTTGACCATGACCACGACTGATGGTTTCCATCCGTTAAAAGATCATTTAGGTGAGCTTATCGAAAGTATCTCCACCATGATTTTCGAGCGAAAGAAGCGTTAGAAAACAAACATCTTTTTTCTCCAAGCGACCCCATTCCCACCTATTTCATTTCCCGGCACACATCTTGCTTATATTTAGGCAGGAGTGTGTAAGATGTCGAAATCAATATATTTACTTTTAATCTGCGTTTTTTGCCTTTCAGCAACATCCGCTGCAGCTGCAAAATTTCCGGCGAACGCCGCTGAATTCCTAGCGACTTGCCGATCAGCAACAGCGGAGACCGAAAAGAAACTGCGTTTACCGAAGCGACTATTAAACGCAATTTCCCTGACAGAGACTGGTCGTTGGCATGAGACGAAACGGGAAATTATTGCCTGGCCATGGACCGTTTACTCCGAAGGTCGGGGGCGATATTTGCCTAGTAAAGCTGCTGCTATTCGAGAAGTAAAGATGTTGAAAGCCAAGGGAGTCAAAAATATCGACGTTGGCTGCATGCAAGTAAACCTTCATTGGCACCCAAAAGCATTTTCGTCTCTTGAGGATGCTTTTGATCCAAAAATTAACGCGGCTTACGCGGGAGACCTTCTGTTAAAGCTGCGGAATGAAAGCCGGTCATGGAATACAGCCATAGCCCACTATCATTCCCGAACGAAGAAATACAACATCCCTTACCGAAAAAAAGTACACAAACTCTGGCAAGACGAAAGACGGCGCGACACAAAAATTCGCATGGAAAAAGCACGAGAAAAATACCGGGCGAGACGAGCCATGCTGAAAGCCAGAAGAGAAGAAGTCCTTAGAAAGAAAGCCTTGGGATAAACTAAATGACGCAATTCCCGCTGAGGTTCTTCTTTTCAGAATGCTAAAGAGTTTAAAACTACACGATTTGGAGGCAAGTAGGCGTCTGGTCAATATAGCTATACGGCTTCATTTTTCGCATGCCGATCCTGTGGCGATCCATGCTTTATCCACGGCAGCCTACAAAGCCCTTCGCAAACTTTCTGCTAAAGCAAAATGCCCAGATATTGTTCCAGAATATCTACATTATCTAAAAGATGAAGATCGGCGGCTTTTTTGGTCCAGCTTGTCGCTCCACGATCCAGTCCCGACAACGGCATTTCACAACAGCTACGAACAACCCTTTGAAATTGCCGAGGAAATAACGGATTTATATTTATTTATTTCGTGCGCCATATACCGCCTGTTAAACGCGCAGCATACTCACGAGATGAAAATATTTATTATCTGGTACAAAGCGATTAACCGACTGAGGACAGCAAGCGATCCCATCTATAATGCTAATACAAAAGAAGGCTTTGATTATCTTCAAAGCCTTCCAAGAGACAAACAATTAAAACTTGGCTATGACGCCTTAAAAAATCTCAAGCCTTCGTCCCCTGATCGCGGCGGACAATACTAGGGCCTTTAATCGCTCAGCCTGTTAGCTCCCATTCGCGCAAAAGCTCTTTCCTCTCCAACCCCCAACGGTAGCCATGAAGTTTCCCATCACTACCAATAACCCGGTGACACGGGACGATCAAAGAGACTGGGTTGGTCGCACATGCCCGACCAACAGCGCGCGAGGATTTTTCCGCCCCTAAATTGATTGCAACTTCCTTGTAGGTTTTTGTCTTCCCCGGTGCAATCTTCAGCAATTCCTGCCATACGCGCCGTTGAAAAGCCGTCCCGAACATATCAAGGGGAATTTCTGGAATAGCCGCTACTTTATTTGCCAGGAAATCGGTAATTTTCAGAGTCCATTCTGCCAGATCGCCAATTTCCGGAGCAATTTCTGCTTTTGGAAACTCCAGTTGCAATTCGTCCAAGAGTTTCTCATCATTATCGCCAAAATATACAGCACACACACCTTTTCGGGTTCCTGCAACTAAAATGCGGCCTAAAAAGCAATCAACGATCGAATAGGCGATTTCAGCGCCTTTTCCACCTTTGGCATATGAGGCGGGCGACATACCTAGACGCTCGTTAGCTTTCTCATAAAGTCTGCTGGAAGATCCAAAACCCGCGCCATAGGCAGCCTCCGAAACAGGTTCACCTTTTTGTAAATTTTCTTTCAGCTTTTTATTTCGCAGTGTGTCGTAGTAATCAAAAGGACTAATGCCCATTACTTTTTTAAAGCTACGGGCAAGATAATCTTCATTATAACCTGTTTCTTCAGCAAAAACGGCGAGAGACAATTTATCGCCCGATTGAGAATCCACGTGATTTTCTATGCGCCGGCAAACTTGCCGGGTCAGCGATAAAATAGGATCTTTCACATTTGCCAAATCGGGGCGACAACGCCGGCAAGCCCTAAAGCCTTTAGTCTCCGCCTGTTCTGGCAACTCAAGGAACACAACATTTTCTATCTTTGCATGACGGGAAGGACAAGAGGGTCTGCAATAAATCCCCGTTGTTTTCACTGCATAAACGAAAGACCCATCGCATTCTTTATCTCTCGCGGCGACAGCAGCAATCATGGCTTGTTGGTTCATCGTAATTCTCCGCTTAAAAAAACTTATAAGAAAAATATAAGCGGTAGCCGCAATACAAACTATCCGAATACCGAAGTGAAATTTTCACCAACCCAAATCCACTTAAGTTGATGTTTTTTCTATCCCGGTATCTTTTTCAGTTTCTTCCTCTTTTTTCTTGCGCCGCATAATAATATCTCCATTTTCCAATATTTCTGGCGCTTCATATTGAGGAATTGAATCGATAAAAATACTCAAGGCATTAATAAGTTTTTCTAGGCCTTCGACAGCAAGCTCGTCAGCCCCTTTTTCCTCGGCCATCGCATTTGCTGAGATACCGGTCATCAGAAACACTGCTAAAGCAGCACTAATCAGACTGCGCTTCATTTTCATCTCCTACGTCTTTCCATTCGAATATGGTTTAACATGTCGCTAGACAATTTGTCATTTTCATGGTCGGCTACGAACAAATAGCAATCTCTTTAAATGTAATCATACTCGATTTTTGATCATTTCACTAACCAACGGAAAGAATTCACCATCTTTGATCTTATTGCGGTGATCGATTGGTCTGCAGCTTCCAGCCCTGGACCAAAGAGGCCAACCGCTGATAGATGTTGGATTGCGTGGGCTTCAAAAGATGCAGCGGCGCAGGTCGAATATTTCAGAACCCGCCATGCCTGTATGGAAAAACTGAAGCAGTTGGCTACGGTGACAAAAGGAAATGTTCTTTTTGCCTTTGATTTCCCTTTTGGTTATCCCACAGGATCAAAAATTGGTGGGGGGCGAAAAGCCGCCGAACTTCTATCGCAACACTTGATAAGCTCTGAAAACGATAAGAATAACCGATTTGAAGTGGGCAGTATACTAAACCGAGAGCTCTCTGCTGCGCCCGGTCCCTTTTGGGGACATCCAAAATCAATGGAGTTTCCAAATTTGTCATGGTCAAAGCCTCCATTTATCCATGACGAGTTTAAAGAATGGCGCCTTGTCGAACACCACTTAAAAACCTTTGGTCATAGAATTATGAATGTATGGCAATTGCTTGGCCAAGGGTCCGTTGGTAGCCAGACGTTAACAGGACTTGCTGCCCTTCATCGCTTTAGTCAAATAAAGCAAGTAAACGAGAAGGTATCTTTTTGGCCGTTCGACACACATTGGGATAAATCATTAGCCGGCATTATTCTCGCGGAAGTCTGGCCAAGCTTAAGTGATTATAATTCCATAGATCATCCGATTAAAGATGCCCGTCAAGTTTTAGCCTGTCTGGAAGGACTCTCACAGAAAAATAAAGAAAACAAAATATCCTCCTTTTTTGCGGCCCCAACCTGCCTGAGCAAAGAAGATAAAATGCAATGCGAGAGGGAAGAAGGGTGGATTCTAGGGGTCACCTAAGGCCACTTGTGACAGTAAATCGCTTTGACTTATTGTAAAATCACTTTCAATCCAGACCTCTTCAATCTGCTTTAGAATTATCCCGAGGCCCGGCCCCGCGACAATACCAATCTTCAACAAATCTTTTCCCGAAACAGGACATTGAGGGATCGCCCAACTATCCGCCAGCTCTATATAAGCGACGAATCCATTACCTTCTGGACGCTGGGACCAGCTTAGCAAGACTTGATCTTTAAAAGCCTGCGCGCCCATTTTATAAAGCCGTGATTTTTGGGCAAGAAGGTTAAGGTCTGGCGGCACACATTCGCGGCACATAAGCACCAACCTTTTTTCAGCCTTTGCAGACAATCGTAATTTTCTGGAGATCTTTTTTACAAGCTCCACCCGTCCACCTAAAAGTGCCGACAACCGATTTACTGGATCGGTGACAATTGGGAGTTTTAACATTTCTTCGAGAGTGCTCAATGAGATTTCATCGATGAGCAAAGCGTTTAGAATTCCCGCATTTTGCATTTGCGCTAGTGCTTTGATCGGATCCGTAGCTCCAAGGACTTGCAATAGTTCTCGGGAAATACGTTCTGCAGACAAATCCCCCAATTTATCAGATGCATTCGCGCAGGCCCCAAAGGAACGGGAATCAGGAGCGCCCGTTCCATAGCGACCATAGAACCGGAAAAATCTGAGTACCCGCAGATAATCTTCTTTAATACGTATATCAGCATCGCCAATGAATTGGACAATACCATTTTCCAAATCAGACATTCCGCCGTGATAGTCGTGAAGTGCGCCCGATATTTCCATATACAGAGCATTAATAGTAAAATCGCGGCGGGCTGCATCTTCTAACCAGCTTTTAGTGAAAGCAACGTCTGCATGACGACCGAAGGACTGAACATCCACCCGCAATGTGGTTATTTCATATTTATGCTCTCCGATGAGGGCAGTGACCGTGCCGTGTTTTAGCCCTGTCGGAATAACTTTAAGTCCAGCTTTCGACAAAATATCTAAAACGGTCTCTGGCGGCAAGTCCGTACATACATCCAAATCATCACTTACCTGCCCCAAAAGTGCATCTCGGACACATCCACCAACAAATCGCGTTTGTCCGCCTGCCAATTCAAGCTCAGAAAACAGCGTAAGGCTCTCTGGATATGACAACCAAGGAGGCGGGAACGTGGTCAGATCGACTAATTTTCGCAAGGATTAGTCCCCTAATCCTTTTTATTCGGTATTATTTCCGCACCGATAAGTTTTCCGTTTTCAAAGCGCGGAGGCACATAGGTCCCCTCGATCGGCTCGTCGCGAGAAAGGCCTAGGCCGATCATACTCATGGCCATTAAAAGCAATCCTATTAACGTTGAGACCGCGATTGATTTTCCTTGCCACGTTTTGTCACTTCCTGCTTTTTTGGCAAAATACAAATAAATTGCATACACAACAAACGGGATAAGGAGCGGAATAAGATGGAAAAGAAACCCTCGTATCATTTTAAGATCACTCTTTCTGATAAATCTTTGATCATTCCAGCAGTCGCGCCCCAAATATAATAATCATTATAAGGCATTGCATACCAAAATCTTTCAATTCCGTTGTGAAAACCACTATGCTTTTTATGGTTTTTCTGATCCAACAGAAAACGAAGTGGGACTTCAAATATCTCAGCAACTTCCCCAGCATCAGGGTTCAACTGAAAGCCGGGCTCAATAATGCCAACAACAGGCGTTACAGAATAGTTTGTTACAGTAAGATAGGTATTTAACGTCCCAATAACATCGACCAATTGCGGATTGAGTGAGATTTCTTCCTCACTTTCCCTAAGCGCAGTCTCTGCAGGTCCCGCATCAATCGCTTCTGCCCGCCCACCCGGAAAGCTGATTTGACCGGCATGTTTGTTTAAATGGCTGGCCCGTTTCGTCAGGATTACTGTCGGATCGTCCCCATGCATGACAATTGGCACCAAGACGGCCGCAGGCTTATAAACCGCATCAGTTTTTGGAAAACTTGCCGGGTTTAAATCATGGTCGCCCCGGAAATGGCCTCGCTCATCAAGGACCTCGCTATGGCTCAAGGGAACTGGGTCCAAAAAGGAGGCAAAGGTTTCTTTTAAGCTGTCTCTATTATTCTTTAAAAATATCATTCATCAAACCAAAATCAAAAAACTGACCACTACTCCATACCCCAAAATGTGGCACACCTTCTATATTCTCTTCAATCCCAAGCTCAACCAAATCATAAAACACAGATCGCACAATCAAAGCTTCCAGATTACTCCGAACCAGAATGTAGGGGGATGGTTCGTCATTTTTTTCATTGATGGCAAGTCGCAATGGGTGATCGGCATCGGCGATCACGAAATCGTCAACATGGGTTCTAAAACTCAAAATTTGCTCTTTACCCGGATTTTCGCAGAACATCTCAACAGCAACAAAAGGCGCGTCATCCACTGTAATACCAATTTTCTCAACCGGCGTAACAAGATAATATTTGCCGTCATCGTCATATCTGATAACCCCGGAAAACAAGGTAACCAGTGCTTTCCGGCCGATGGGAGATCCTAAATAATACCAAGTACCGTCTCGGGCGATGCGCATGTCCAGATCTCCGCAAAAATCCGGATTCCATAAATGAACAGGGGCATGCTTCTTGTCTTTAATATGCTTAATGATCGAGCTTAACCCGTCCTGAGTTTCAGCACCTGTCATAATTTGACCTTATCCTAGGTTAGTTTATTGTTATATTTACGAAAGATTACCTGTTTTTCAAAAGGATACTACCGTGCCCATGAAAGATATTAATACCATAGAAAGCAAAATTCCCGAACAGGTAGAAATGCTTTCAGAAAAGCTTGTCGCGCTGAAGACTGCAATAGGGCAACAGATTTTTGGGCAACGCACTGTTGTTGACCATACACTTGTAACCCTTTTGGCTGGCGGCCACGCCTTATTGGTCGGGGTCCCGGGGCTTGCTAAAACAAAGCTGGTAGAAACACTCGGGATCGTCCTCGGTATGGATGATAAACGTATTCAATTCACACCAGACCTTATGCCCGCTGATATTCTTGGGTCTGAAATCCTTGAAACTGCGGAAGATGGGAAACGCCATTTTCATTTCCTCAAAGGTCCCATTTTTACGCAGCTTTTGATGGCTGATGAGATAAATAGGGCCAGCCCAAGAACTCAGTCGGCATTGCTGCAAGCTATGCAAGAAAGGTTTGTGACGATTGCAGGTGTTCGCCATGAACTTCCCGCGCCATTCCACGTTCTTGCCACTCAAAACCCCATTGAGCAAGAGGGAACATACCCCTTACCAGAGGCGCAACTCGACCGTTTTTTAATGCAAATTGATGTGCCCTACCCCGATAAAGAGACCGAGCGTCGCATTCTAATAGAAACAACAGGCAATCAGGCATCCCAGCCGACCCAGATCCTCACACCAGAGGAGTTGGTGGAAGCACAGAAACTCGTGCGGAACCTTCCCGTTAGTGATCAAGTGATTGAGGCAATATTACACCTTGTTCGAGAAGCCCGCCCAGGAGAGAGTCAAAATGAGCTGGTACAGCAATATGTATCTTGGGGACCAGGTCCCCGGGCTAGTCAGGCGCTTATTCTAGCGGCAAGGGCATTGGCATTGCTTGATGGTAGGTTAAGTCCCTCCATTGACGATATAATCGCTCTCTCCCGCCCAGTTCTAAAACACCGAATGGCCTTGTCATACTCGGCTCGGGCTGAAAATATTACAGTGGATCAGATCATCTCCTCCCTGCTAGAACCATTGGAATAGGCATGTTCTCTTCTAAGAAACCTGACCTTAAAACGAGAGATAGAAAATCCGCCGCGGAAGCTCTCGCCAATACTTTGCCTCCCCTTCTTCTGCAGGCAAAAAAATTAGCACGTGGATTTGATCCCGGCATTCACGGACGGAGGAAAGCCGGTGTGGGCGAGGATTTTTGGCAATTTAAACACTATTCAATTGATACCCCCGCCAGCAAAATTGACTGGCGACAATCAGCAAAGCGTGACCAGCTTTATGTCAGGCAGAACGAGTTGGAAACTGCCGAAAGTGTCTGGCTTTGGGTAGATAATAGCCCAAACATGCAGTACAGGTCCGAATGGGCTGAAAACAACAAACTATTTAACGCCCAGACCCTATGTCTGGCCTTGAGCCTGTTACTCAGTGGTAGCGGCGAGAATTTTGGACTACTTGGTATCTCCGAACGCGCGACAAGTGGCCCTGTTGCCTTTGAAAGATTTTATCAAGACCTAATAGCAAATTACGCGCCGATTATGACAGGTACAGCGCCCGTTGCAAACTTGCCCGTTAATAGGCGTGTTGTTTTGATGAGTGACTTTCTCACTCCACTGAATAAACTTGAAAAGCTTGTGCGATCTTTATCTCAAAATCAATGTCGCGGAGTGTTGGTGCATATAGCAGATCCAGCAGAGGTCACCCTCCCCTTTAAGGGCCGGGTTAAATTTGAAGCGATGGAAGACAACCAATCCCTTACTATTGGTCAGACAGAGACTATTCAAAGCGATTACCAAGACCTGTTCTCAAACCACCGATCATCGGTGCGAACACTTGCCCGGCAATCGTCATGGGATTATCAATTCATCCAAACAGATCAACCTGAAATATTGGATGGGCTCGTCACCGTGTCGCGCTGGTGCTTGGTGACAGCGATTGCGGCCTTGGGCATGAAAACGTCGTTTAAA